>JAQXNC010000103.1 GCA_029097145.1 Bacillota bacterium | reverse complement strand
ATGACATGTCAACAAGAAAATGAATTAATTTTTCATAATTTGCATATTCTTTATATATTATAACTATAACTACTATTATAAATATATATGACGTGTGTATTTATATTATACACAAATAATGAGAAATGGGAAGGGGAAAAGAAAAAAAGGAAATCAAACATACGATTTCCTTCAAAATAGTTACTTTTTAATAAAAGTTATATACAGATAATAAAGTGCAATGGCATATATCAAAATCACCAGTACTTTAAAGAAAATTGAGGTCATAAGTCCAATAATCTTAAATAGCAGCACTATAGATAACACAATTGCAATCACTGAAATAATCTTTTTAATTAGACTTTCATCCATTTTTATTACCTCTTTTAAAAAACACGATTTAATCGTGTTATTGACCCATAGATTTCATAATTGAACGAATCTGTGCTTCTGATGGTTTTCTTCCCATCTGCATAAACATCGCTCTAATCATCTTTTCGTTAATAGGAGGGTTTTCCTTGATTTTCTTTTCCATATATCTTCTGGTAAAGAAGAATCCTAATCCACCGCCAATAATTAATCCAATCAATAAGTACATTAATGTATTCCAGAACATTATTATTCACACCTGCCTTTTATATTCTATTAGTATTTTATATTAATTATCAAAATAAATAAAGCCCAAGGGTTGTAAAATTTCCTGGCTTCTCCCAGGTGGGTATCCTATATCGTTCTTTAGGATTCCTGTTCAATGACAGGTTTTCAACACCAAACGATAACTCTGAATTCCCGATTTACATATGTAGGAATTTTAACGAGATCCCTCAGGCTCTAAAATTATATCAAGTAGATTTATATAATTATAGTCTTGACTTTTATTTTTTCTTTATTTCGATTCCTAAATCATCAAGCTGTCTGACATCTACTGTATTTGGAGCTTCAGACATCAGACACATTGCACTAGCTGTTTTAGGGAATGCCACAACATCCTTAATATTATCAGTATCTGATAAGATCATAATCAGTCTTTCAAGACCAATTCCGACACCACAATGTGGTGGAGCTCCATATTCAAAAGCTTCAAGGAAGAATCCAAATTTAGCCTGTGCTTCTTCCTTTGATAATCCAAGTGCATCAAAGACCTTAGCCTGCATCTTCTGATCATGAATACGTACAGAACCAGAAAGCAGTTCATATCCATTGAGTACCAAGTCATAGGCTCTTGAATAACAGTTAGCCTTATCATCAATCAGTTTATCAACATCTTCATCTTTAGGAGCTGTAAAAGGATGGTGAGCACTTACATAACGGTTTTCTTCTTCTGAGTATTCATACATTGGGAATTCAGTAATCCATGCAAATTCAAATCGATTATTGTCAATGAGCTTTAAATCATGTCCAAGTTTAACTCTCAAAGCTCCAAGAGACTGATCAACAATCTTTTTCTTGTCAGCTACTATCATCACAATATCATTATCATGTAAATCAAGCTGATTCTTGAGTGTTTCCTTTTCAGTATCGCTTAATACTTTAGCTATTGAACCTGTAAATTCACCATTTGCATATTTTAAATAAGATAAAGCCTTAGCCTTATATACCTTAACAAATTCAGTTAACTTATCTAAATCTTTTCTTGAGAATTTATCAGCACTGTTATCAACCTTAATACCTTTGATAACCCCACCTTCTTTGATTATATTTTCAAAAACTGTGAATGTTGTATTAGCAAAAACTGAAGTTAGGTTGTTAAGCTTCAAATCAAATCTTAAATCTGGCTTATCACTGCCATAATATTCCATGGCATCATTATATTTAATACGTCTGAATAGAGGTAATTCAACACCTTTAACTTCTTTAAAGACACTCTTCATTGCTCCTTCTACAACACCAAAGATATCTTCTTCATCTGCAAAAGACATTTCAATATCAATCTGTGTAAATTCAGGCTGACGATCAGCTCTTAAATCTTCATCTCTAAAACATCTGGCAATCTGGAAATATCTATCCATACCACCAATCATTAAAAGCTGTTTATAGATCTGTGGTGATTGTGGTAATGCATAGAAACGTCCATTATACAATCTTGATGGAACCAGATAGTCTCTGGCACCTTCTGGTGTTGACTTAGATAAAATTGGAGTTTCTACTTCAACAAAATCAAGACCATGCAGATAATTTCTGAAAATAGTGCATACCTTATCACGCAGTATCAGTTTCTCCTTGATTGGATTTCTTCTGATATCAAGATAACGGTATTTCAGTCTGGTTTCTTCTAATGCATCTGTCTCATCTGCAATAATCATTGGTGTCGTCTTAGCTTCATTGATAAGTCTGAACTTATCTGCCAGAACTTCAATTTCGCCTGTCTTAAGTTTATTATTAGGATTTTCCTTAACAACTACCTTACCACTGACCTCAATGACATATTCATTACGTACATCTTTAATCTGATCAGCCATATTTTCATCAAAAGTCACCTGTGTAATACCATATCTGTCTCTTAAATCAATAAAACAGATTGAGCCCAGATTTCTTCTTTTTGCTACCCATCCAACGAGTGTAACATATTTACCGGCATCTTCTTTTCGAAGCTCACCATTTGTGTGTGTTCTATTCATCTTCACCCTCCATTAATAAATCCAGTTTATCGACAAGTTCATCACTGTTAACTTCATACTGTTCCCTTGTCCTTGTATCCTTTAACATAACAGTATTCTTATTCATTTCATCTTCACCAATAATTACCACAAATCTTGCACCTTTACGATCTGATGATTTAAACTGTGACTTCATCGAACGATCATAGTAATTAATTTCTGTTGTATATGAATTCATTCTCAAATCATTAGCAATCTTCAATGCATATGCACTACCCTTTGTCATATCAATTACATATGCATCAACATAAGGTTTATATTCATCAAAAACTCCTTCAGCTTCAGCCAGGATAATCAGTCTTTCTTCGCCAATCGCAAAGCCGATACCCGATATTTCTGGTCCACCCATCTCTTTAACGAGATTATCATATCTGCCTCCACCAAAGATTGTGCTTTGTGATCCAGATACTTCATGTGTTGATACAACTTCAAAAACAGTATCAGTGTAGTAATCAAGACCTCTTACAAGATTGTTGTCAATTGTATATGGAATCTCAAGCGCATCGAGATATTCCAGAACCTTTTTGAAATATGCTGCTGATTCTTCAGTCAGATAATCATGCATTTTTGGTGCATTTTTAACACATTCAAGATCGTGATCAATCTTACAGTCCAGTATACGTAATGGGTTCTTATCAAGACGATTTTGACAGTCATAACACAACTGGTCACGATATTCATCAAAATATGTCTTTAATGCTTCCTTATACTTTAGTCTAGAAGTCGCATCACCCAAAGTATTAATACATACTTTGATTGACTTTAATCCTAGTGTCTTGACAAAGAAATAACCAAGAGCGATTACTTCAGCATCAATCATCGGATTCTTATCACCAATGTTTTCAACCCCCAGCTGAGTAAACTGTCTCTGTCTACCCTTTTGTGGCCTTTCGTGTCTGAACATTTCTTCGATATAAGCCAGTTTTACAGGCAGTTCTTTTGAATACATCTTGTTCTGAACAAATGATCTAATGATTCCAGCTGTTCCTTCTGGTCTTAAAGTTAGAGAATCCTTACCATTCATCGAGAAGGTATACATCTCTTTGGTAACCATATCACTGGTATCATTCTCTTTAGAAAATACTCCTGTATATTCAAATACTGGTGTCTTCATAATTTCATAGCCATAAAGATCCAGAAAATGTTTAAACAGTGTATTAACCATTTCAAATTTGCGATAGTCTTCACTCAGTATATCGTATGTCCCTTTTACTGTCTGATACATTTTATCCTCCTTGTAAAATAAAAACGTCCCCAAATCTAAGGACGTTAATAACGCGTTGCCACCTTAGTTCATATATAAAAACATATATGCCCTCTAACCTTTAACGCAGATTTACGGTCACCCATTTCCTGATGACATCTCCAAAGTGTCAAATCTGTTTATCATTCAAAGTTTTCACCAGCCACTTTGTCTCTAAAAACTCCAAACAGATAATTCTTTTTCTTCGATTTCCCTCAAATGATAACACTATTTAATGGTTCTTTCAACACTAATCACACTGTTGACTTTGCGAAGATTAGCCATAATAGTATTTAAATGTTCCAGATCCTCAACAACCAATCGCATCTTGGTTGTAACTGTCAGTTCCTCTGGGTTCAATATCGAATTAACATAAGTCAGATTAGACTTATATTGCGATAGACAGGTCATAATATCTGTCAAAAGGAAATTGCGGTCTTTGGAATATATCTTGATATCTGCCTCATATTTATTGGCTGAACGATTATCAGGATCCCAATACGCATCTATGAGACGTGCCTTTTCATTAATGATATTTGGGCAGTCTTTTCGATGAACCTTGATTCCTTTACCCTTGGTTACATAACCGACAATCTCATCACCATATATCGGCGAACAACAAGGCGCCAGCTGAGTCTTCATAGAATTCATGCCACCAACCATAACACCGGTATTAGATGGATTATTTTTACGTTTTTCTTTAGTCTTGTCAACAATCTGTTGAATTGTTTCTTCAGAGACCTCGTTTTTCTTCTGTTTAACCAGTCGATCAACAATTGCCTGACATGAGAGCGATTTGCAGGCAATCGCATACATCATTTCATTATATGTTGATAACTGGAAAGCTGAATATACGGTCTCAAGTTTTTTGTGATCCATATATTCTTCTACAGATAATCCACGTTTTTTCAGATCATCACGATAAATATTCTCACCAAGCTTAATATATTCTTCACGTCTTTCATTTTCTTTCTTTGATAAAAAGGCACGGATTTTATTCTTGGCACCCGAAGTTTTAACTATCTTCAGCCAGTCAGCACTTGGTTCAGAATTCTTATTGGTTTTAAGTTCAACCACATCACCAGTTTTTAGAGCTGTATTAAGTGGAACCAGAATACCATTGACAATAGCGCCAACAGTCTGATGACCTATTTCAGTATGAATACGGTATGCAAAATCGATTGGTGTCGAACCACTCACAAGGTCTATAACGCGTCCTTTAGGTGTCATTGCATAGACATTGGTATTAAACATGTCATGTGTAACTGATGACATATATTCAGTTGGATCATCACTGTCGCTATAGTCTTCTTCAAAATTCTTGAGCCATTCAAGCTCCTTCTGAATTTCTTTCTGCTCATTTTTAGCTGAATAGTTGCGGCCTTCCTTATATGACCAGTGAGCTGCAATACCTTTTTCAGCAACTTCATCCATGGCTTCTGTTCGAATTTGAACTTCATAGATACGACCATCACTGCCGACAATTGTCGTATGTAAAGACTGATACATGTTGACTTTTGGCATCGCAATATAATCCTTAAATCTTCCAGGAATCGGATGGAAAGTTGCATGTATAAATCCCAGAATTTCATAACAGTTAAGTTCGGTTTCTGTCACAATTCTGATAGCCAGCAAATCAAGAATTTCATCAAAACGCTTATTCTTGGTCAGCATCTTCTTATGGATACTGTAGATATCCTTTGATCTGCCGAAAATCCTAAACTTGATATTATTCTTCTTTAGAATTTCAGATATCTCTTCAATCATCGAATTAATCTGAGCATCTCTTTCTGATTTCTTATTATCAAGCAAAGTCACAATATTGGTATAATTCTCTCTTTCAAGATAGAAGAAAGCCAAATCTTCTAACTCATGTTCAATCTCCGCAATACCTAGGCGATGTGCAATTGGCGCATAAACATCAAGAGTTTCTTTAGCAATCTTTTTCTGCTTTGCTTCACTTTGAAATTCGAGTGTACGCATATTATGCAAACGGTCTACCAACTTGATAATTATTACTCTGACATCTTTAGCCATCGCAAAAAGGATTTTACGGTGATTAGCTGCCTGATATTCATTTTCATCTTTAAATTTGATATCACCAATTTTTGTAACAGCTTCAACCAGTACAAAAACCTCTTCATCAAATTCTTCAATCATCTGTTCTTTTGTAACACCCTGATCTTCCATACAGTCATGCAATAATCCAGCACATATGGTCTTTGGACCAGCTTTAAGTTTAGTCAGCTCATAAGCCACATTTAACAGATGTACAAAATAAGGCTCACCACTTTTTCTCTTTTGAGAATGATGCATATCTTCAGCGAACAGATAAGCCTTTTCAATCATATCTAAAGAGTTCTTATTTTGAATATAAGAATGTACTTCATCAAAGAATTTTTTCTTGGTCAATTGATTGGTCGACATGCGTGAGCCTCCTTTCTTCTAAGTAAAAATCGAAGTTTCCTTCGACTTTATTAATACTTCATTACTGAATATACATTATAATCTTTTAACAGCTCTCTACCCTTTAGGTCTTCAAGCTCGATTAGGAATGCACATCCAACAACTTCGCCACCCATATCTTCAACAAGTTTAATAGTAGCTTCAACAGTACCACCTGTAGCTAACAGGTCATCAATAATCAGTACTTTCTGCTTTGGTTTAATAGAATCGGCATGCATATGTAATTCATTAGAACCATATTCAAGATCATACTTATAAGAGATAGTCTTTCTTGGAAGTTTACCAGGTTTTCTAACTGGAACAAATCCAATCTTTAATTCATAAGCTACTGGACATCCAAAGATAAAACCTCTAGATTCAGGACCGGCAATAATTTCAGCTCCAACTTCTTTGGCAAAAGCGATCAGTTTAGCAGTAGCTTCATGGAAAGCTTCACCAGACTGCATTAATGGAGTAATATCTCTAAATAAGATACCTTCTTTTGGAAAATTCTCAACACTTGCAACATATTCTTTTAAATCCATTTTATTAACCTCATTTCTTAATAAAAACACTTAAATTATAGCACAATCTCTTTTAGACTGATATTGATTTTAATGCGATTCCTGTAGTTATTTAACTCAATATTACCAATAAATCCTTCACAACTTTGAACTTTCAGCCTCGAATCAAACGAAATGGCTTCGATTCCGTTTGCCAGTGTATATTTTGGATATAAATTTTTAATCATGAAACAGCTTTTAATAACCGGTTTTTCAATATAGAAAAGCGGTTCTGCAAACCCTTCACCAAATGGCTTAAGAGATTCAAGAAACATGATATTATCATATGTCAAATCATCCATTCCAATTCTGATTAGCTTTTTCTTACTCGGTTTATAATCTACATTCAGATTATTGATATAATCAATAAAATTATCAAGTTTATCCTTATTTATCGATAGACCCACAGCCTTTTCATGACCACCAAAAGCCAGATATCCATCATATTTTTTTAAACTCTCATATAGATTAATTCCATCTATCGATCTTCCAGATCCTTTATAAATACCATTTGTAAGAGCCATTACTATTGCTGGTTTTGATGTCGAAGACACTATTTTATTAGCCGCAATCCCACATAAACCTTCATGAAATTCATTATCATAGATTACATTTATTGTATTATTCTCTTTAATCATTTTTAGACCTTTTTCACACATCGCTGTACTTAAATCCTTACGCAGATTATTAATCTTTTCAATCTGTAATGCTGTATCACGATTATCATGATCAAGATCCATAAAGTACTTAACCAGAATATTGACATTGGTCATGTGATCCATTCTAGATATGGCATTAATTTTAGGAATTACACCAAAACTCATATCTCCATATGAATATGTTTCCTTATCAAGAATATTGACGATTGGTAAGTATCTTTGCTCATTCAAAATTTTAATACCAGACTTAAGTATCTGACGATTGACCCCATAAACTTTCATGACATCAGATAACACAGTTATCATAGCCAGAACTACCGAGTAATCATCCATCATATATGCTCTTGAAATCATTAATGTCAGGGCTCCTGAACACATATAGTGATAATAATCATCAAATATAAAAGGATGCAAAAAGACATCGGTATCTGGTCTATTCGTATATTCATGATGATCAATCACAACAGTTCTGATTCCGTTTTCCTTAAGTTTCTTTAACTGATCTATGGCTGAAACCCCGTTATCAATGGTAATCAAAACATCAAAATGATACTTGATTGCACGATCGACAATTGTATCATTAAGTCCATACCCTTCCTTTATTCTTGATGGTATATAGTATTTATAGTCAATTTTTAAATTATCAAGCAGCCTTGAGAATATCACAAGTGCCAGTACTCCATCACAATCATAGTCAGATACGATCAGTACTTTAAGTTTTTTTGACATTATTTCTTCAAGAAGATTTTTGAAATATTCTAGCTCATCATGTTTAAAATCAGGTATATCTTCACAAAAAAGATCTCTCAATGTATCTTCGCTATAAAGAGAAAAAACCTTATCTTTAAAAGATAAGGAATTGTCTTCAATCAATGTATATTTATCATTAAGATTTAAGTTCTCTGACAATAGACGCAAACTGATCTCCTCTTTCTTCAAAATTATTAAACTGATCCCAGCTGGCACACATTGGTGACAATAATACCACATCACCCGATACAGCTTCTTTATGTGCAATATCGATAGCTTCAGCCATTGTATCACACACTATCGCATCGGGATATAATTCCTTAATCTGATATTTAGTAGCTCCAAAAACCATCATCTTTTTAACATGATGAAGATAAGGCTTGATTGAATCAAATCCAGTCTTCTTGTCATAACCACCTGCCAAAAGAATTACATTATCATCAAAAGCTTCAAGCGCAACCATTGTCGAATCGGGATTTGTACCCTTAGAATCATTGTAATATCGAACACCATCGATTTCTTCAATAAATTCAAGACGATGTTTAACGCCATTGAAACCCCTGATGACATTTTCAATATCTGAAGATTTAACACCCATTCTTTTAGCCATGGCTGCAGCTACCATAGTATTCTGCAGATTATGTCTACCAGGCAGTTTCAAATCTTTTACATCAAATAACTTTTCATTAAAGAGTGTGACCGTACCATCCTTAACCATTAAATCGGCATCTTTCTTAAGAGAAAAGGTCACTGTTTGACATTTAATATCCTTGGCAAATCTGACAACATTATCATCATCAACATTCAAAAGGAACCAGTCATCATCTCTTTGATTCTTATATACCAGCATTTTAGCTTCATAATAGGCATCTACATCACCAAAGTAGTCGACATGATCAGGTGTCAGATTCATACAGACACTAACTACTGGATGAAACTTTTCACATCCAAGCAACTGAAAAGCAGCGATTTCAACCGCAATATCCAGCTCTTCACAAGGATGATTCATGACTATATCGCTCAAAGGCAAACCAATATTACCCGCAGGACCATTATTGGTGTTTTTGGTTTTAAGAAATTCACCCAGCAATGTCGTTGTAGTAGTTTTACCATTGGTACCAGTAATAGCTCCATAATTATATCTGACATATGATGAAGCTACTTCTATTTCGTTTAGTAGTTTATATCCTTTATCTTTAAAATACTTGACAAAAGGTACTGAATATTTAATCCCTGGATTCTTAACAATAATGTCATATTCAATTTCTTTTAATAAATCTGGGTGCCCCATATCATAGACTCTGATACCTAATCTTTCAAGTTCAGATTTACTGCTGATTTCTCTTGCATCAGTCAGATAGACTTCGTAGCCCTTTGAAGATAAAAGTTTTGATACGGCAATTCCACTTAGTGCCGCTCCAATAACCAGTGCTTTCAACTATATCACTCCAATCACAAAACCTATTAAAGAAAAGATTGCAGCCATCCCATAAAACATGACAACCACTTTTTTCTCTTTCATTCCACGTAATACAAATGCATAATGTATCGGTGTATATCTGAATACCCTTCTCTTAAATACTCTAACAGCAATCTGCTGTATACATACACAAAGCATTTCGTAGACAAAAACACCACCGACAAAAATAAGGGCAATTTCTTTATTTAAAGCGATGGCAATCGAGGCAAAAAGAGCTCCAAGTGCCAGTGATCCACTATCTCCCATAAATATACTAGCAGGATAAAAATTGTATCTAAGATAACCGATCAGTGCACCCATGATTGAAACAATCAGAATAGCCAGATCATATTTGTTACCATTAATCGCAAAAACCAAAAATGGAATTAACGAAATCAGCGATACACCTGAACATAATCCATCCATACCATCAGTAAAATTAACAGCGTTTGATTCTGCGCAATAAACAAAAACCATGAAAATACTGTAAACAAAACCTAATGGAATATCAATATTGATTAACGGCAGATGTATTGAAGTAATCAAATAATTACGATATGCAAAATAGATTAAGGCTGCAAAGACAATCTGCATCAGCATCTTTAGTTTTGGACTTAAACCCTTATTATCCTTGTTGATAATAATCAGAATATCATCAAGGAAACCTACAAGACAGAATAACAGATAAGACAAAATAACCATTACTGATAATGGATCATTAACGATTTTGGTATCAATTACAAGAGTTACCAGAACCGGAATAATTACAAATAGCAATCCTCCCATAATTGGAGTAGCTGCCTTATTCTTATATTCATCCAATGCATATTCACTTACTGACTGATTATATTTTAAACGATGCAATAATTTTATATAAAATGGCATCAACACCAGTACCACAACCAGTGAAAGCACAAATCCTAAAAACAAAATCAACATATAACTTTTCATAAAACAAATTATACCACTCTCTAATTTAATATAAAACACTATTCATCTGAATTATTCTCTTCAGGAATATTGACATTACCTGCATTTGGGTCTTTCAGATTATCAAATTTAACTTCGATAATGTCATTCCTAGAGACATATGTTCCAGGAATTATTGACTGTTCAGTTACAAGACCATAACCATCAAGTTTGAAAGCTACACCACTGATATTCCACAACTGCATAACTTCCTTACGGCTCCATGAAGTCAGATCCATCATTTCGAAAGAACCATCATCGCTGGTTAATAGGAATATTTTCTCACCAGTATATACCCTATCACCTGCTTCTGGATACTGATTCAATAAGATATTTCCATCTCCAACAATCACCACATCATCTGAAATACCATTAAGCTTTTCAAAGGCATAATCAGTCGTGTGATTAATAAGTGATGGCATTTCATATTCTTCAATAGTCGATTCAATCGTCGCATCGGATACATTAGTCTTTGTAAGATTTGTGATAAGTGCTATCTTGGATACTAAGCTCTTGACAGGATCTGTAAAGAAATGATTATTCTTATCATAATCTGACTGGAAGGCATAATATACCATATATTGTGGATCTTCATATGGGAATCCAATCATAACTGAAGTAATGGTTGTACCACCCTCATCATATTCTCCATCTTCAGATACCAGCTGTGCTGTACCTGTTTTTGCCATGATTTTCATACCATCAACCGCATAAAATCTGGCAGTACCTATTTCATCAGACACAACTCTTTCAAGTATATTCTGTAGTGTTTTAGCTGTGCTCTCACTGATAGGATTAGATACAACTTCTCTTGACCCTTCATATATTACTTTATTAGAATCATAGCCATCAACAATCTTATCAATAAAGTATGGTTTTATCATTTCGCCATTACCAAAGATTGCAGTATAAGCCTGCATCAGTTCCAGCATTGTAACTGTTAAGCCATGACCGTATGTGACGGTCAGTTTTTCTACAGGTTCATTAAAATTAATATTACCAACAAGTTCAGCTATACCATCGGTATTAACGCGTTTAAAGAATCCAAAGCTATCAAGATAACTGCGGTAAACATCTGGTGTAATCAGATCAGTAATAATACTGCTGGTTATTGTATTTGAAGAAAGAATCAGACCGTAGTCATATTCAATATAACCATAATTTTTATACTCTGAATTGGTAATACATCCATAGTTACTACTGTTATATGTTCTAACAGGATCTTTACCATTAGATACATAACAGAAAGGGCCTGAATCTACATAGGCATTACCATCATATACTCCTGAATCAATGGCTGCTGCATAGGCAAATACCTTAAATACTGAACCAGGTTCATAGAGGACCTGTGAACCGAAATTGTTGTAATCTGTAATATCCATCTTATTAGGGTCAAAAGTTGGTGTCTGGCCCCATGCCAGAATCTTACCAGTCTTTATTTCCATTACTCCACCCCATGCACGAGATGCATTACGAGAAATCATCGTTTCTTCCAAAGATGTCGCAAGAGCGTTTTGAATAACACTGTCAAGAGTCAGATAGATATCATAACCATCTATTGATTCAACAGTTTCTTCTTTCATACCCTGCAGTATATAACCATTCTTATCAGCCTGATAAAGACGATATCCATCAACACCACTTAATTCATCATTAAGATACTGTTCAACTCCCATTTTACCAACCTGTTTACCATTTTCATCAGCCTGCGAGAATCCTACAAGATAAGGTGCAAAATAATCGCCCATTGGATATGCACGATGTGTTGATTCATAAAACTCAACGCCCTGTAGTTCATATTCCTCAATCTTTTCTTTGGTAGCCTCTTTTATATTGCGCCCATAATTACCAAGTTCTGTCTGGTATAGATTAGAAGCATTTAAAAGAATACTGTAGATTGCAGTTTCGTCACATTCAAGGATTGAAGACAGTACTCTTGCGGTGTATTCCTTATCCTTGACATAGGCTTCCTTATTACCTACACCTACACGATTTGGATCCATAAAACAGATTATATTATAGGTCTTTTCATCCTGAGCTACTGTTAATCCATTAGCGTCAAAAATCATACCTCTATCAGCGATGATATTCTCTTTTATATAACTTACACTATCGACATATTTATCAAGATCAGTCAAAGATCTTAAATGTACTTTACCTATCACCGTAACAAAAACGTTGGCAGTTACCAAAAACATTGCTGCCAACATTAAAGTCACAATAACCAGAAGCATACGATTGCTTCTTTTCATATTATTCTCCCTTGACGACGTTTATTACGTTATCCTGGTTCTGCTCAAGACCACCATTTGTCGCTATATCATATACACGGTCTTTACTTATTAAATTTTGAATTTCTAGATTGAGTTTATCATTTTCAGTAATCAGATTGGCCGTTTCCTTTTCAATATCCTCAATTTTCATAATAAGAGAATTATTCATCGTTCTAATGAATAATGTTGAAAATAGAGCTGCAGTTAATGCAAATACCAAAAACAGTAAAGCAAATCCTTCAAATTTCATTCTTCTTTTCTGTTTTCTGATTATCTTAGCCATGATAATTTACCCCCTGATTTTTCTGATTCCTCTTAATTTAGCGCTTTTTGAACGTGTATTTTCATTTAATTCTTCATCACCAGCAACAATCACTTTATGATTAATTAATTCATAAGGTGCTTTTTCTATCTGATCTGGCAGATAGGCAATACGTTTATCCACTTTAATCTTGCTTAATTCATTAAAGCGAGCTTTTACAAGTTTATCTTCCAAAGAATGGAATGTAATAATGGCTACAATTCCATCTTTTTTTAATATTTCATCAAATCCATATAAGAATTCCTTAAGTGAATCAAGTTCATGATTTACTTCAATTCTAAGTGCCTGAAATGTCTGTTTTGCCGGATGACCTTTTTTTGAAAGGTATTTGGCACTCATTGAAGATTTGATGATATCAACCAGTTCAAATGTTGTCTCAACTGGTTTAATCTCTCTTTTTTTAACGATATTTGAAGCTATTTTTGAAGCAAATGGTTCTTCTCCATAATCTCTAATAACTCTTAGAAGTTCTTCGTATGAATAGTTATTCACAACTTCATATGCAGATACTCGAGCTTCCTGATTCATACGCATATCGAGTCTTGAATCAAAACGATATGAGAATCCCCTTGTCTCATCATCAAACTGTGGCGATGACACTCCTAAATCAAGTAATATGCCATCAACACTGTTTGGATTGACATAATTTTTCATATTGGCAAAATTATCATGAATATATACTACATTCTGATAATCCTTCAATCTTTCCTTAGCTTCCCTGATAGCTGTTTCATCAAGGTCAAATACATAGAGAAGGCCTTTATCAAGACGTTTCAGAATCTCTTTTGAATGTCCGCCTCTTCCTAATGTTCCATCGATATAAATCCCATCTGGCTTAATTTCAAGCATGTCTATGCATTCATTAAGCATTACACTGTAGTGTTTCATTCGATTAACAGATCGCTGATTTCTTCAGCTACTTCTTCAAAATTAGCACTAGCTTCATCATAGTAGCTGTTCCATGTCTTCTGATCCCAGATTTCAATGTGATCATTAACACCGATAATTGCGCATTCCTTTTCAATATTGACTGATTTAGATAAGAATGATGGAATCTGGATTCTTCCCTGATTATCTAAAGTACACTCAGTAGCTCTTGATGTCAGCATCTTAATATACTGTCGAGCATTCTTTTTGGTTGTTGGCAGTTTATTAATCTTTTCAAACATCTTGTCCCACTGTTCAAGCGAATATATCGCAAGACATCCATCAAGGCCTCTTGTCAGAATAAAAGTATTGTTCAGTTCGTCTCTAAACTTACTTGGAATGATTATTCGCCCCTTTGAATCAAGGTTATGTGAATATTCTCCAATGAACATCTACCACTATCCCCCACTTTATGTCACTTTATACCACTATTATGATACTTATAACCCAAATTGTCTATATATTTTTGTTATAAAAACAAAAAAGAGAGCATATTCCAACTCTCTGATAAACCAAAATAAAAACTGCTTATTTCAGCAGTTATTTATCTAATCTTAATTGATTATTTGTGTCCGCAAGCACACTGTCTATGTGCTAATTTGTATTCACCACAAGCTGGGCACTTTACGATTGCAGGTGCAGTTAATTTGTAGTGAGTTCTTCTCTTTGCCTTACGTGTCTTAGAATTTCTTCTCTGTTGAACAGCCATCTTTATTCCTCCTCATCAAATTTATATTCTTTCAGCTTTGCTAGACGGGGATCGATTTCTTCATCCTTAAGTCGTCTATAAGTCTCTTCGGTCATGACTCTCCAGCCATCCCCTCTAGGATACTCTATTTTTCCATTTTTTACAACCTTTATTGGTACTTCGGGTAAAATAAATGCTAAAATAAAGTCCTTTATATCCAGTTGATTTTCCACAAGATAGGCATCTTCCTTCTCTTCAAATACCAGTTCAGTATCTTCGCTGATATTGAATGGAACTTCGACATCTTCAAGTGTAATCGCGCATGGACATATCATATCACCACTTATTTCAAGATGTGCTGTCAGTTCATCTAAAGGGTTATAACTGATGTCTATTCTGGCATCGACGTTCTTTAACTCTCTAAGATAGATATTATCATCAAATAATTCATTATCGAGATGATAATCAACTATCTTATGACCCTTTAAATTGAACAGTTCTCTTCTTGTAATAATCATAGCGCCTTACTATTATAGTTTACACTCTTTTGAAAGTCAATTATAATTAAACCATGAATTTATGCGGTATTGTAGTTGAATATAATCCTTTTCACAACGGACATATACATCATATAAAAGAAGCCAGAAGATTGACTAATCCTGATGCCATCATCGCCATTATGTCTGGAAACTATACTGAACGCGGTGATCTAAGTGTCATGGATAAATTTGCCAAAGCCAAAACAGCATTGGATAATGGTATTGACCTTGTGATTGAATTGCCATTTGTATACGCAACACAAAGTGCCAGTGTATTTGCTAAAGGAGCAGTTGAAATCTTAAACAAGTGTCAGATCAATTCACTATGTTTTGGTTCTGAAACCAACGATCTTGAAGGCCTTATGGAAGTTGCTTCTGTCGAGATTAATCCAGACAATCTTAAAGAAATCATGAAAGAAGGTCTGTCATATCCAAAAGCCATATCACTATTAAGTGATTCCTTCTATCCAAATGATATTCTGGCCATATCATATCTGAAAGCA
The DNA here is from genome assembly GCA_029097145.1 of Bacillota bacterium. Taxonomy (GTDB): domain Bacteria; phylum Bacillota_I; class Bacilli_A; order Erysipelotrichales; family Erysipelotrichaceae; genus JAHHTG01. The sequence continues at coordinate 29,827 of JAQXNC010000103.1, read as the reverse complement.
TTACGAGATAAAGATATTAAACCAGTCTCTATCGCAAGAACCAATCACTATCATTCTTCTGAACTGAATGAAATTGCAAGTGCCAGTGCAATAAGAAAAGCGATTAAAGAAGGTTTAGACTATCATCATGCAACTCCTTCTGATATACCATACCCAGTCTTTATTGAAGATTTATATCCTTATCTAAGAAGAATACTGCTGACAGCTTCAAGAGAATATTTAAAGGAAATTCATATGGTATCAGAAGGCATTGAAAAGGTTCTGATCGATAATGCCTATAAATATACTGAATATAATGACTTTATAAGCCATTGTACTTCAAGAAGATATACCCAATCCAGAATTCAACGTATTCTTTTAAAGATAATGCTCGGCATTAAAAAGAATGATCTTGAAAATACTGACTTTAACTATATAAGAGTATTAGGATTCAATGACAAAGGACGTGAGGTGATCAAATATCTTAAATCAAAGGATATAGACGTAATTACTCAGTTCAAAAAATTACCTCCAAAGGCTAAAGAGATTGAATATAAAGCTACTGCTTTATATGCATCGCTCTTTGATGAAAAACGTTATGAATATCTTCTTAATCGTGAACTTAAAGGTCCAGAAATAAAAACGGAAGTTATGTAATAATACACAACTTCCTCTTTTTTATTCTTCTTCTAAATCTACCTTGGCAGCCTTGATAACCTTATCTGCAACAAATGGTGGAGCTGGTTCGTAACGATCGAATTCAATTACATATGAACCTCTACCCTTTGTCATAGAACGCAATTCCGTTGCGTATTTCATCATTTCAGCCATTGGTACTTCAGCATCAATTCTGGTTTCACCACTCTCACCAGTAGAACCAGTATCCATAATCATACCACGACGTTTATTGAAGTCACCAATAATATCACCAGTATATTCATCAGGACATACAACAGATACCTTTCCAATAGGTTCAAGAATCATTGGGTTTGCCTTAGGAATACCATTCTTGAAAGCGATTCTGGCAGCAGCTTCAAATGAGTTTGGTTTAGAATCAACTGGATGATAAGAACCATCATATAGTGTAGCCTTAACGTTAACAACCTTGCATCCAGCTAATGGACCTTTGTCCATGCAGCTTCTTAAACCAGTTTCAACAGATGGGAAGAAGTTTCTAGGTACAGAACCACCAAATACTTCTTCAGCAAATACCAGTCCTTCATCATCTGGATTATATTCAAATCTAATCCATACATCACCATACTGACCAGCACCACCGTTTTGTTTCTTATATTTACCTTGAACTTCAGCTTTACCACGAATTGTTTCACGATACTGAACCTTAGGTTCCTTCATATCGATTTCAACCTTATATTTATTCTTAAGTTTATTCTTAACAACTTCAAATGCCTGATCACCCATTGCATATAATACCTGCTCATGAGTTTCATTATTCTTAACGAACTTAAGTGATTTATCTTCTTCAAGAATTCTCTGTAAAGCAAATGACATCTTATCTTCATCAGCCTTAGTCTTTGGAGAAATAGCATATCCAAGCATTGGCAGAGGGAATTCGATATCTTCAAAATGAATTGGTTTAGCCTTGGTAGCCAGAGTATCATTAGTATTTGTATACTGCAGTTTAACAATCGCACCGATATCACCAGTGAACAGTTTACCAACAGCTATCTGGTTCTTACCTTTGATAATATAAATCTGGTTAACCTTTTCAGGCTGATCTTTATTAGAGTTATAGATTGATGAATCACTTGTTAATACACCACTCATAACTTTAATATAAGAAATCTTACCAACAAATGGGTCAACAATTGTTTTGAATACCTGAGCACTGAATGCTTCAGTTTCATTTGTTTCAAGAATCACTTCTTCATTATTTTCATCAAGAGCTACAACTGTACCCTTTTCAGCATAGTTAGGGAAGTATTCAGTAATCAGATCAAGTAATCTTTCAATACCGATGCATTTAGATGCACTACCACAATATACTGGTTTGATATCGCCATTTCTGACACCAATTCTCAATCCCTTGGCAACTTCATTTTCATCAAACTGTTCACCAGAGAAGAATTTTTCCATCAGTTCATCATCAGCCATAGCGATAGCTTCAGTAATCTGATTATAGTATTCTTCAACCATTGGCATATAATTTTCAGGTACATCCTTAGCTGTACTTAAATCATCATAATACCAGGTTTTCTTTCTTAAAATATTAATTGAACCTTTAACTACACCATTTTCAACCATTGGCAGTTCAAACGGAATAACTGCCTTACCAAACTTATCCCTTAATTCATTATAAGTTCTATCAAATGATGCATGTTCTTCATCGAGTTTATTAACAAAGAAGATTGTCGGCATCTTACGTCTGTTAACTAGTTTATAGGCTTTTTCAGTGCCTGATTCAACACCTTCCTTAGCGCTGACTACAATCAGTGCATTATCACCTACAGCTAAACCACTGCGCATTTCACCCTCATAGTCCAGATATCCTGGAGTATCAATGAAGTTAATCTTCTTATTTTTCCATTCACATGGTGCAATGGCTGTAAAGACAGACATTCCACGTTTAATTTCTTCTGGGTCGAAGTCAACAGTACTGTTTCCTTCCTTGGCACTGCCCATTCTTTCGATGGCTTTTGTAAAGTATTCGCTGGCTTCAATCAGAGTAGATTTACCAGCGCCTGAATGTCCTAATAAAACGACATTACGAATATCATTAGCTAAGTAGTCTTTCATATTATTCACCTACTTAAGATATCCTTTTAATTCATCGAAGCATTCTGTTCTAACATAATGAATTGCCTTGTTACCATCATTATCAAGAATTTCCTTATCAGCTCCATGATTAAGCAGGAATACAACTAGATCGGTGTAACCACCATAGCTCGCTCTCATAAGACATGTGCAACCATTATTATCTTTACGGTTAACATCAGCACCCTTGTTTAAAAGATAGTGAATAACTTCAACTTTAAATGCCAGTACTGATTCCATTAATGCAGTACGGCCTTTATTATCAGCTGCATCAATCTGTGCACCATTATCAACCAGGAATTCAACGACATCAGTATTACCTAAGAATGCAGCTCTCATTAATGATGTACGCTGGTTATTATCATGTGAATTAACATCAGCACCTGCTTCAACTAACAGTTTGCAGATATCAAGATGTCCCTTCTTGGCAGCACCCATCAGGGCAGTTTTATTATCCTTGTCTCTAGCTCTGGTATTTGCACCATTGTCCAGTAAAACACGTACGATATCTGTATATCCACGTTTAGCAGCTCTCATTAGCGCTGTTCTTCCATCGCCATTTGCCATATTAACGTCAGCACCTTTGGCAATAGTTGCACATACCTTAGCGTAGTCACCGCTTGCACATGCATCAAAGAATTCCTTGTTTACTGTTTGATCCATAATTATTTTCCTCCTTTAAATCAAACTAGAATAAAAAATGAACACATAAATACGCGTTCACCCTAAAAACTCTTTAAATCATAAGAAATTACCCCATTTTGTGGAGCTAAAAGAATGTTTTTGTTTTGTCCTCCAAATAGTATTCTCATGATTGTTCTTCTTTCTTATACCTTGATTGTAATCGCTATCATAAAATAAATCAAGCCTAACTTATATGCTTCTATGAAAAAAATATCAGATATTATGAAAAAAGACATCATATTATCATAATGTAATATAATGTCATTTATTTACTTCAACACTCAGATGTGGATAAGGTATTTCAATACCTGCCTTACGTAATTTATCTAATACAAATTCATTAAGCTGACCTTTAAGCACAAAACCATCATCAGGCGATTTAGTATATACTCTTATCTTGATACTGATAGAACTGTCCTTAAGTTCACCAACACTTACCGCAACATCCTTTTTCCTCACTACAATATCTGATGAGACCAGAAACTCTTTTAACATTCTAATAGCCAGCTGATAATCACTTCGATAATCAATATCGATGTAGTAGAGATTATTATATGGTTCACTGTTAGCTGATCCACGGTTTTCAACAATTGCGTTATTAAGAGTATTGTTTGGTACTATCACTTTTGTGTTGTCATAGGTTCTGATTATGCAGTGTCTGAAATTCATATCTTCAATAATTCCAGTAATATCTTTTTCCTTGATATAAATGAGATCACCCTTTTTAAAAGGCTCATAAACTGATAAGACAAAACCTGATACAAAGTTAGATGCAATATCCTGAGCTCCAAGAGTCAAGGCAACCGTCAGAATACCTGATAAACCTAATACCGCATTCCCAAGACTTCTAAATGGAACTATTTCATATAGTGCTATCACAACAACTATCGCCAACGTAACTGCTTTAATAATCTTCTTTATCAGAATAAAAAGCATGTCTTCATGACGGCCATATTTCATCGCCATTTTATCAAGAGCCTTGCATAATGCCTTTGATACAATATTGGAAAAGACATACACCGCAAGAATATAAAACAGTGATAGTAGTAGACCATTGGCAAAAATAGTTTTACCAAAGTCAAAGATATCACTTGTAAGTAAATCATTAATAAAACTCATCATTTCAAACCTTTCATCAGTTCCTTATAATCTTTCATATGATACTCGAGTACTTCATGAAACCTTTTTGAGTGATTTGGAATAATAAAATGTAACAGTTCATGCCACAACACTCCTTCAAGATAACGCTTATCAAAATGTATCAGCATCGGATTAATTGTGACTGTATTCTTCCTTGTATAACAGACGCCCCATTTGGATTTCATAACCCTGAATTTATATACTGGCTGCTTTTGATATCCATAATCTTTAAGAATTTTTAAATATTTATCCTGACATTCAATAATATCTTTCAGAAGTTCATTTTTAGCACATTCATAAAAAACTCTAATCGCGTTTTCAATTCCTGTTTTTCTTGAATAGATAATCAGATTATCACCGTCTAGTCTAAAACCATTATTACCTTCATGACATTCAAGATGATAATTTCGCCCACGATAAAAAATATCATCATCGATACGCAATTTAGTATTGGCTATTCTTTCTGCCTTTCTTTGAGAAGCCTTATATATCCATTCTTTCTTGGATTCTATCAGCTTCATGATAAAGTCTTCTTTCACATTAAAATCACAGGTTACCCTAATGGTATCAGGATATACAAAGTGCAGATATATATTTTTAATTCTTTTATGTTCGATTACAATCTTAAACTCTTTATCTTTAATCTTAATCATTAACCAGTTTTTCTATTCTGCCAAAAGCTATTGTCTTAGGCCCAGCATGAGACAGGATTACTGGTCCAAACTTCTGTATTTCAACCTCAGTCTTTAAAACAGCTTCCATTTCGGCCTTTAAAGCTAAAGCATCCTCTAAACGATTATCATGAATAACCATATAACGATATTTATCCTTATCATCAACTGCAATAATCGGTTCAAGACCAACCTTAATCGCCTTCTTTTCAGTTCTGACTTTATCATAGACATCAATCATGCCATCCTTTACTGTCAGTATAGGTACAATCTTTAAAAGATTTGCCAATGAGGCAGCAGCAGGTGAAATACGTCCTCCCATTTTTAGATAGTTGATATCATGAGGAATAATAATAGCCAAAAGATATGAATGATCTTCGAGTTTGGCTTTAATCTCTTCAATGCTGACACCTTTATCAAGCATCTTTTTAACATCTTTAACAACCGTAATCACAGGGTAACATGCCAGTTTGGCATCTATCACATGAATACGTCCTTTATACTTCTCATCTTTTGCATACTGAAAAGCTGTATTGTACATTCCACTCAATCCACTTGATAAAGGAATATAAATCAGTTCTTCATATTCTTCAAGCAGTCTATCATACATTTCAAGTAATGAACCAAGTGTAGCCTGCGAAGTCTTCGCAAGCTTTCCTTCACCTAATAATCTACTGACTTCTTCACTTGAAATATCTATACTGTCCATATATTCATATCCATCAATTACAATCGGCATTCTAAGTACATGAACATCTAATTCTCTAGCTTCATTTTCATCAATATCACATGATGAATCAAGCATAATCCCAATTTTCTTTTTTTTCATACAATGATACTATCACATTTATCCCCATATCTCAATTACATAACATCATATATTTAGATAAGAATTAAATTTATCCTTTACATTTATCTAATTTATATAGTATAATAGTCAAGCAATGGCGGTTGTGGTGAAGCTGGTTAACACACCAGATTGTGGCTCTGGCACTCGCGGGTTCGAGTCCCGTCAATCGCCCCATTTTAAAGATCAAGATGTCGATTGACATCTTTTTTTATTACATAAATAAATATAGCTGCCAAATGGCAGCTATAAACTTATATTAGTTTTCTTTTTCCTTAACAGCCTTAATTACCTTAAGTCTTGAGAATTCTTCTCTTTCCTTTTCTTCAAGGGCTTCAGTTATGAATTTAACTGTATATTCAAAGTTAGGAATTACGATATTCTTAAGGGCATTGGCACGTTTCTGCGTTTTTCTGATGGCAGCAGCCAGACGATAGACACTGTTGTCTACTTCAACCAAAACCATTGTCAGTTGTTTAACCTTCTGAAACTGTATATATGCTTCATCGACACGTGAGTTTGTATCGTTAAGACCATATTCAATGACTATTGGCTGTGGTTCATAGATAACGCTTGGGACTTCTACACCCATAACACTTCGATATGTAATTCTGACAGTATCATCAATTCTTACCTGTGAGGCAATATTGGAAATAACACCAGTTGAAATATTAGCCTGTTGCAGATAATAATAACCGGTTGCATAGGCTTCAGTTATTTCATTACGCATCAGTTTAACCTTATCAACAAGTGTCATCATTTCACGAATCAGAATATTACGCTTACGATCCATCAGTTCAAAACCCATCTTCGCTAATGCCAGTGATTTCTTAGCCTGTAAGAGATTACCTTTAGTCGCAAAGACTTGACTGGTCTGCATCTTTATTCTCCTTTTAATGCCAGAGCGATAGTACGTTCAGCATGACTAGGGTCATAATTCTGCTTAATGAGTTCTGGATCAAGACGATCAAGTTCTTCCTTAGGCAGCGTTGAAAGTAATGCCCAGCCAATATTCAGTGTTTCATTAATTGATCTTTTGACATTAAAGCCCTGACCAATAAAGATTTCTTCAAAAAGCTTACCGAACTGAATATAACGTTTATCAGTATCTGACAGTTCATCTTCACCAATAACTGAAGCTAAAGATCTCGCATCAATAACCTTGGCATATGAAGCAAATAACTGATTGGCTACATCCTTATGGTCTTTTCTGGTATAACCTTCACCAATACCATCTTTCATTAATCTTGATAGACTCTGTAAAGAACCGATAGGTGGATAAATACCATTCAGATGCATATTTCTATCAAGAACGATCTGTCCTTCAGTAATATATCCTGTAAGGTCAGGCACTGGGTTGGTAATATCGTCATTAGGCATTGTCAGGATAGGAATCTGAGTTACTGAACCCTTAGCTCCCTTGACAATACCAGCTCTTTCATAAAGTGACGCCAAATCACTATATAGATATCCTGGATATCCTTTACGCCCTGGAATTTCACCCTTTGAAGATGAGAATTCACGTAAGGCTTCACAATATGAAGTCATATCTGTTAAGATAACCAGAACGTGCATATCACATTCATAAGCCAGATATTCCGCAACTGTCAAAGCACAACGCGGTGTGATTGTTCTTTCGATAATAGGGTCATTTGAAAGATTAATAAACATACAAACCTTTTCCATAACACCTGTTTCTTCAAAAGAGCGTTTGAAGTAGTCGGCTACGTCATTTTTGACACCCATCGCACCAAAGACAATCGCAAAGTTCTCATCGTCATCTCCTGATAGTTGGGCTTGTTTAACAATCTGAACAGCCAGCTTGTCATGAGGCAGACCAGAACCCGAGAAAATAGGCAGTTTCTGACCGCGAATCAGTGTATTCAAACCATCAATAGCTGATATACCTGTCAGAATATAGTTCTTTGGATATTCTCTGGCAACTGGATTTAATGGTTTACCATTAATATCAGCAAACTTTTCAGCATAAACTTCACCAAGTCCATCGATAGGTCTTCCAGAACCGTTGAATGTACGACCCAGAACTTCTTTTGATAAGGCAATTTCTACCGGATGACCAAGCAACTTAGTCTTGGTATTTTTCTTTGATAGACCCATAGTTCCTTCAAATACCTGAACAACAGCCTTATCACCTTCGATTTCAACAACTCTACCAGTTCTAGTAGTTCCATCAGCCATCTCAATATTGACAACTTCTTCAAATGAGACATCTTCTACATTATTGTAGACTACAAGAGAACCACTGACTTCACTTAATCCTAATAATTGTTTTGCCATGTGGCACCCCCTATTCTATACTTGCCAATGCTTTATCAATCTTATCAAAATAAGTATCAAGCATGGCAATATTACTGTTTGGTACATCATATTTGATCTTAATCAGATCATCAAAAATACCTGTCTTGACAATCAGTGATACTGGGATATGCTTAGCTACCAGTTTCTTGGCGCTGGCATACAGGTAAGAAATAACCTTCAGCATCTTATACTGTTTTTCAAGTGGTACATATGTATCGTCATCATGGAAGGCATTCTGCTGCAGGAATCCTACACGAACAACCTTAGCTATTTCGAGTGTTAGCTTCTGATCATCAGGTAATACATCTGAACCAATCAGTTTAACGATTTCCATCAGTTCTGTTTCATCATGCAGTATCGCAATGATTTCACTTCTAAGCTGCATATAGTCTCTTGCAACATTCTTATAGTACCAGTCACTTAAATCATCTGTATATTCACTGTAACTCTGATTCCAGTTAACACTTGGATAGTGTCTGGCATAAGCCAGTGACTTATCTAAAGCCCAGAATGATCTGACAAATCGTTTAGTATTCTGAGTTACCGGTTCAGAGAAATCACCACCTTGAGGTGATACAGCACCGATAATCGTTACTGAACCTTCAGATTCATTGATATTCTCGACATATCCAGCTCTTTCATAGAACTGTGCAATACGTGATGGCAGATATGCAGGGAAACCTTCTTCAGCTGGCATTTCTTCAAGACGTCCTGAAATTTCACGTAAAGCCTCAGCCCATCTCGATGTTGAGTCAGCCATAATCGCAACATGATAACCCATATCACGATAGTATTCAGCCAGTGTAATGCCTGTATAGATACTTGCTTCTCTGGCTGCTACTGGCATATTTGATGTATTGGCAATGAGTACTGTACGGTCTAATAATGGTTTACCAGTACGTGGGTCAATCAGTTCTGAGAATTCTTCCAGAACCTGAGTCATTTCATTACCACGTTCTCCACAACCAACATAAACAATGATATCAGCATCACACCATTTGGCAATCTGGTGTTGAAGCATTGTCTTACCAGCTCCAAAACCTCCAGGCACAGCTGCTGCACCACCTTTAGCAATTGGGAAGGTTGTATCAATTACACGCTGACCTGTAATCAGTGGAATACCGATTGGCTTTCTGTTTTTAATTGGACGTGGCTTTTTGATTGGCCATTTCTGTGAAAGTGACACCTCATGTCTTTCACCATTTTCATCCACAACACATAACAGTGTTTCGTATGCTGTATATGATCCATTTCCCTTAGCTTCAACAACTTCACCAGAAACAAATGGTGGAATCATTGAACGATGAGTAATTAAAGGCGTTTCGACACATGTCGCAAAGATCTGACCACCTATAACCTTATCACCTTTTTTAACAAGCATTTCGACATCCCATTTACGGGTATCATCTAATGCGCTGACAGTCTGTCCTTCACTGATGAAGGCTCCATCATGTTCTAATAAGTCTTTTAACGGTCTTTCAATACCATCAAAGATATTTTTTAATATACCAGGACCTAATGTAACTGATAATAAAGTACCTGATCCTTCAACAATCTCACCAGGTTTTAGTCCTGTTGTCGACTCATAAACCTGAATTGTTGTCTTACCTTTTGATATTCCAATAACTTCTCCAAGCAGTCTCTTATTTCCGACATAGACCATTTCCATCATTGAAAAATCACTGGTATCCTTAACAGTTACAACTGGCCCGTTGATTGAATATATTCTATTCTCCACGTTAGCCTCCTAATTAAACAGTAAACTTCGAATTACTGATAAACCACTGCATCTGTTCTTCGAAACTGTTATCAAGAGTATAATCATACTCTATGCCTCTTGATTCTGAAACATATTTAAAACCACCAATCAGAATATTAGCTGTCTTAATTTCAGTGTTAATTTTCTTTCCCTTTAATAACTTACTTATCAAATCCTTATCACATTCTCTAACGAGCATATATCCCTCATCAAAGACTGTCTCATCAATCTTTCTTGCAAGATAATCGCTGTAGTCCTTACCTTTTGTAAATTCCACAAGCATTTCTCTTGTTTCATCAAACAGTGAATCGACCAGTTCCTGACGCAGATTCAATAATTTGTGTTTAGTATTGAGCTTGGCTCTTGAACTTTCAGTTACCGATAACACTCTTAAATCATTAAGTTCTTTTTCGAGAAAAGTATCCTGTTCCTTCTTGAGGCCTTCTTTAAAATTCTCAATCTCATTATTATACAGAGCAGATATTTCATTACCTATCTGATTTATAACGAGATTTGCCTGATCTTCAACATCTCTTTTAATATTCTCAATAATTTCTTTTTTCATAGTGCCCCTTTAAATCTTGATTCCAATAGCTTCACTGATATATGAATCAATAGTCTCACCTATATTGGTACCACCATGACGGTCAGGTATTTCAACCAGCAAAGGTGATTTGAGTTCCAGTTTATATTTAGATATAACTTCTGGACACAGATTCACAATCTTAGTAGTCATTAATACGATACCCATGTCTTTATCTTTGATAAGATTATCAAGCAGACTTAAAACTTCTTGTGCAGTATGAACAACTGTTCCGTCAATACCACCAAGTCTTAAACCCATCTGAGTATCGATATTATCACTAATACAGAAAACCTTCATGGGATTAGAGCTTATTGATAATTAAGATTGAAATCAGAAGACCGTAAATGGCAACACCTTCACCTAATACGACGAAGATCATAGCTTTACCGAAGTTTTCAGGATTTTCTGAAATTGCACCGATAGCAGCAGGTGCAGCACTTGTAACGGCCATACCAGCACCAAGACATGAACAGCTAGTAACGATTGCAGCAGCGATAAAACCTAAACCCTGTGCTAAAGTGCCATTAATAGAATTTACAGCAGTTTCTTCTGCGAATACCTTATTTACACCAAAAAGGAAAGTAAAGGCAAATACTGCAACAAATACACAAACCTGAGTTAATACTCTCTGCTTAGCATTTTTCTGATTAACACCATGCTTTAAAATGAATAATAAAGGACAAACAACTGCAAATACTCCGATAAGTGGTAATAGAATCTCTAATGTTGATAACATAATTAATATTTCCTCCCTGTGTTATTTTACTGATGTGAGAATCTTAAACTTTTTGCCTCCGCCTTCATAGAAGCGTGAGAACATTTCATAATATTCTAGACGTAATGTCTGAATTCCAACAATTAAACCTTCAAGACACATTACGAAGATGTTTCCTAGTATAAAGACAACAATTCCGGCATTACCCGACATTTCCATCAGGATTGACACAACAAGCATCATACCGGCATGCGATAGAATAAATCCACCAACACGCATAAATGACATGGTATTTGAGACATATTCAAGCACAATTGTAATCATTTCAAATATAGTCTGTAACACAAAGCCTCCCCAGCCTTCATGTGGTGTTACAGGTTCATGGTTCAAGGCAGCAGTTAATGGCTCCTTGAAGAAGAAACATAAGAATGGTACTACTACAAACGGTACAATAAATACCGGGGTCAGTACATTACCACCCAATATAAACATATTTAACGCAACAAATACGACATACATATAAAGCACAAGTCCAGCAACACCATTTTGTGAAAACAGCATTTCACCATACAGCTTATGCTTATAATTCTTATATATATTCATCACAATCGAAGATAAAATAAGTACCATACCAATCGCTACTGCTCCTAAAAGCAGAGTCATAGTCATATTTGGATCCATAACTTCAATCAGTTTATGTTCAGTCCTAAACAGCATCTGATGTATAGGTGTCAGCACTTCTTCATTACCAAATACCGAACCAAACAGGAATCCAAAGACCATTGATGTCAGACCAATTCTCGATACAATACCAGTCAGTTTATTCTTAGACTTCTTAATATCATAAAGATAGGTACCACCAAGGAACAGTACTAGACCCTGTCCTAAATCACCAAACATGATACCAAACAGAATACAGTAGGTAATACCTAAGAAAAGTGTTGGATCAAAGTCATTGTAGTCAGGTAATGAATACATATCGACAAACATTTCAAACGGTTTAAAGAACCAGTTATTCTTAAGTAATGTCGGTGCTTTAACATCTGGAACTTCATCTGGGTTTTTAACCTCAAACTTAACATCCATTCCATCAAAAACTTTCTTAAAGTTTTCAACTTCACTCTCTGGAGTAAATCCAGACAATACATAATTGTCATCATATATAACGACATAATCATATAAACGATGCAGACTATCATTTAGCTCACAGTATGCATAGATATCCTTTAAGATATCGCAATACTCTTCTATTACGCGATGAACGTCAATATTTGGAATTCTGATTTCTTCAAAGAAAAGACTGTTGAGTAATCTTCTGGCATCTGCAAAGTATGTATTACTTGCTGCATAGACAATCCAGTGATACTGTGCATTTGAATGTAGTACACAGGTATCAAAATCCAGATGATCCAAAAGATTCAGTTTCTTATAACTCTCAATTGGCAATCTACCAAGTCCAAAGTTAATGTATGAACAGCTGTGAATCTTTTCAAAATCACATTCACTCAAAGCATCTAAGGCCTTCTGATCATCAGCTGTCAGTAATACATCATCACCGCAACTAGATAGTTCTACCTTGTCAGAAAATTCCTTGATGACCTTTTCAATTTCTTCGTTAGTATATGTTCTGTCACTCTTTTCCTTACCGGTAATATCCATTCCAATACTATGAGACATATTTTTCAGACTGTTTAAATATTCATCATAGACATTTTCACTGTTTATTACCTTACCACCAGTATCTTCATTAATGATGCTGGTAGCCAGTTCAGGATTGAGCAGTTTAGAATCAAGTGCTCTGATAAGCATCTCATCAAGATGACTCTTATCAGTTGAAACACTAACGAATTTCATTTTAACAATCGACACTAACTATCCTCCTTTTTAATATATAAGCATCTTCTTAATCTGTTCAGCAGGAATATGATATCTGACACCTTCGATAATATCGACTATGTTTTGTATTTCAATTCCCATTAAACTTAAATATGTCAGTAATACCAGATCGGCATCACTTGAGAAGAGCAAATGTTTATGGTTTAAATTGTAGTTAATCATTTTAGTAGTATGTTCGATGAACATAAAACGACTATCATCCAGATAATTGCGATATGATGTTTCGCATAATCGATCAATAATATGATCAGCACTCACATTATCAATAATATCTTCAAGATCTCTTTTAGTGAATCTTGAATATACCGGGGTTATCATATCCTTAATCATCTCTTTTGGTGCATTAAAGTATTTCTTAAGACGATATATTTTCGATATATTATCTAATTCAACTTCAGTATAGAATATCTCTTCTATTGCATCCTTACTGGACTTACTGATTGATGTCTTGACAAGTTTTCCCATTTCTTCGTAGTAATGGCGTTGTAATTCCTGTTCAAGTCCAACAAAGTTAAATTCACTTATTTCCGTATGACGATATTTATAGATAATATCGTAATATGGTGTACCCTTAACTATTTCAGCAAGTTCACTCAGTTCTCTACAGTTGGCAACCTTTTTGATATCAAAGCAGATTTCTGATTCAATAATCAAAGGTAATTCTATAATTACTTTCTGATAATCACCAGACAGAATTGATCTGATACTTGCCAATAGAAGATTTATCTCACTTTGAATGACAACTATTCTAAAGAAACCACCATTTTTTTGAGGACTATATTTCAGTATTCTTGAAATACGCTTAATCAGATCATTTCTGATAATTACTTCAAGTTGTCCACGATGTAAGGCCTTTTCATTAATTCCATCAAGGCTTTCTTTAAAATATGTATCATTCTTTAAATAAGAAGCTATTTCAGCAACACTTTTTTTCTGCAACAGGTTCTGATAATCAGATTCCTTAAGACGTTTGGCATAGATAGCCTTCGTTTTAGCAGTCATTGCATTTGCAGCTTTATTTGTCATTTTTACCTCCTTTTGAGAAACTATTTAATCGTACGATCAAAAAGTTCCTTTTTCCACTGTTCTTTTGAACTCTGGAAAGTGCTGGTAATTAAAGATGACATTTCGTTATATTTCTTTTCATTAAGTGCTGCATCAGATGCAATCTTTTCATCAAGCTTTTTCTTGGTCTCTTCAACCTGCTTATTGACAGCTTCCCAGGAACTCTTATAGATTTCATCTTTTTCAAGAGCAATCTCTTTAAGTGTAGTTTCCTTCTTGGAATGAATATCAATTACAGCCTGCATTGTGTCATGATCAAATTCAATCAACTCTTTAATATCCTTTAATTCCATCCTATCTCCCTCCTAACTTTGTAATTCTATCATACTTTTATATTAAAAAATCGCCCAAAGGCGATTTATTCAGGAATTTGAATCTTTTCTTGGTAAAAAGCACTCAATCCTTTAATCATATATTCAAAATCCTTAACTCCAGCCGTCTCATAACATGAGTGCATTGCCAGCTGTGGTAATCCGATATCAACCGATACAATTGATACATGTGAATTAGATATATTACCTAAAGTACCTCCACCGCGCATATCAGAACGGTTGGTAAAATACTGATATGGTACATCACGTTTCTTTAATACTTCTGTAAAAAGTGCTGAACTTAAGGCATCACTTGTATATGACTGATTGGCGTTATATTTAATGACAATACCCTGATTCATACAAGGACGATTAACGGGATCAGACAACTCTTCATGGTTTGGATGAACGCTATGAGCATTATCAGCTGATACCAGCATTGATCTTGCGACAGTTGATGGATAATCAAGATTTAGACTTTCAAGCACACGCTTAATTGTGTAATACATAAAGTCACTATTGGCACCCTGTCTTGTCAGGGAACCAACTTCTTCATTATCAAAGACAGCACAGATATTAATCGCATCTTCTTCAAAATTATTCAGAAAAGCCTTAAATGATGTATATGCACATTCAAGATTGTCAATATGATTAGATGAGAAGAACTGCTTATTACTGTAGATGACAGCCTTTTGTCTTAATGATAAATAAAGATCATAATTTACCACATCAAGACCAGTCTTTTCCTTTAGATAGTTAATGAGATCAAAATCATCACCCAAAGCGACAAGCGGTATCATATCAACCTGTGGATTATTCTTATATCCATTATTAGCTTCACGATTCATATGAATTGCCACACTTGGAATAATCGCAAAATCCTCATCAATATTAACAGCCTTTGTCTTGACAAGACCATTTTCACGATAGATTATTCTGCCAGCAAGTCCAAGTGGTCGATCTAACCACGTTGAAAGAATAGGACCACCATACACCTCAACATTTAGACGGGTAAATTTACCATTTTTAATCAAGGCATTTGGTTTAACTTTAAAACCAGGACAGTCTGAATGTGATGCAACGATCTTTAAAGCTGCATTATCAAGTCTTTCACCAACATTAAAGGCAATTAAACTTGAACCATTTCTTGTCACATAATACTTATGTCCTTTTTCAATCTGAAATATTTCTTTTTCACTGAGCCTTTCATAACCATTAGCGTCAAGTTCATCTGTAAAATTCTTAATCGCATTAAAAGCTGTTGGGCTTTGATCCAGAAATTTAAGCATTTCATTAATCATAATTTAATCCTCCAGAACCTTAAAATATTTAAGTCCATTTATAATTCCATCTTCACTGGCATCACTTGATACATATGAAGCTTCTTTTTTCAATGTTTCATCACCATTACCCATGGCACATGTCTTCAAACATACCTTGAACATATCTAAATCATTTTCACCATCACCAAAGGCAATTACATTCTTATTACTGATATTAAAGTGTTTAAGAGCTTTCCTTAAGCCTGTGCCCTTACCACTTTTAGCTGATACAATATCAGCCCCATACTGATTAGAACGCATCATTTTACAATCAGGCATCAGTTTTAATATTTCTTTAACTTCATAATCATTATCAAATACTGTCACAACCAGTACCTCACCATCGATTGCCTTATTTATATCTTTAATCTTGGGTGTATTAAATACGACATAATCATGATATTTCTCAACCTTACGATTAGTAAAATTAATATAATATTCATCCATTTCAGTAAAGGCGCAGGCAATCTGATTCTTGGTTACATATCTCACAACATTTTCAATGTCATCTTTAGGAATAGTAGATGCATAAACTTCTCCAGAATTAATAGTTACTACCTGACCATCAGATGTAATATAGGCATCAAAGTCTACTCCACCAAGATCACTCAATTCAAGCATATGTCTGCCTGTCGCAACAAAAAGATAATAATCATTCTTAAGAGTATTAAGTATTTCTACAAGTTTTGTATCTATTCCCTTTTTCCCATATGGTATTAATGTTCCATCGACATCAAATACAATTGCTTTTTTCTTTGTCATGAGTCAATTATATCAGATTTTGTTCAATGTCAAAAACATCATCTTCATATGTCTTAAACTGAAGATTATATAAATGCGTATAGATTCCATTTCTATCGATAAGTTCATCATGTGAACCGATTTCCTTAACCTTACCTTTTTGGATAACCGCAATCTTATCAGCATTTCTGATAGTACTCAGACGATGTGCAACAACGATTGTCGTACGGTCTTTTGACAGTTTATCCAGTGCTTTCTGTATCAGAATTTCAGTTGTATTATCAAGAGCGCTGGTAGCTTCATCAAGAATCAGAATCTTTGGATTCTTTAAGAATACTCTGGCAATTGAAATACGCTGTTTCTGTCCTCCAGATAATCTGACACCTCTTTCACCAACTTCAGTGTCAAACTTGTCCGGAAGATTCATAATAAAATCATAGATATTAGCATCTTTAGCCGCCTTTACAACCTCTTCAAATGTCGCATCAAGCCTTCCATAGAGAATATTATCGTAGATTGTACCGCCAAATAAGAAGACATCCTGTTGAACAATACCTATATTCTTTCTGAGTGAAGCATAGGTAATATCTCTAATATCTCTACCATCAATCAGGATTTCACCACTGTTCACATGATAAAAGTCAGGTAAAAGATGACAGATTGTTGTCTTACCACCACCACTTGGTCCAACTAAAGCTAAAGTTTCACCACTTTTAACTTCAAAAGATACATCATCAAGAATCTGTTCCTTCTCATTATATCTGAATGAAACGTGTTTAAATTCAATATCACCATGAGCCTTACCAATATCGATAGCATTCGCTCTTTCGTCTTCTTCCTTCTCATCCATGATTTCAAGGAATCTTTCAAAGCCTGTTACACCATTCTGGAACTGTTCCATAAACTGAATCAGAGTAGTTACTGGCGATATAAAGAGATTGATTGATACAATAAATGTCGAATAATCTCCAAATGAAATTTCACCATTATAGAGGAATATACCGCCTGACAAAAGACATACAACATTAAAGACATCTGTAATAAAGCTGGTTGAAGAATGGAAAAGACCCATATACTTGTATGATTTTCTTCTGGCTTCGACATAGGCATTATTACCAGTTTCAAATTTTTCTGCTTCTTTTTGAGAATTAGAGAAAGCCTTAGTTACCCTGATACCGCTGATACTTGAAGACAGGGCACCATTGATAATCGCAATTGTCTTTCTGGCTTCTGCAAAGGCATCACGCATCTTTTTACGAAGTAAAGATGAAATTACTGCCAGAATTGGAACACAGATAAAGATGATCAGCGTCAGTTTCAGATTAATCGTTGAAAGATAGATAAATGAGCCAATAATCATGATTGATGACATAAAGATGTTTTCAGGACCATGATGAGCCAATTCTGAAACATCCATTAAATCATTGGTCATTCTCGACATGATTTTACCGGTCTCGTGATTATCAAAATAAGTAAAAGGCAGTTTCTGCAGTTTTAAAAACATATCCTTACGCATGGCTGCTTGCATATATGTGCCAACCATATGACCATAAAACTGGACAAAATACCTCAAAAGCATTCTCACAAAGTACAATACAAAGAGTAAGAGTGCTCCATTAATTACCATTTGTATATTATGATCAGGAATATATTCATTCAGCATCTTTCTTGTCAGAATCGGATATCCCATACCTATTACCGATATCATTAATGATGCCAGCATGTCCATGATAAAAAGCTTCATATGTGGCCTGTAGTACGCAATAAATCTTTTAAGCATTCTGATAACCCCCCTTTGTAACTTTACCATTATATCAAAAAAAGAAGCCTTTACGCTTCTTCTTCAGTTTTATTGATAGTTCTTAAGTATCTGCGACGATCAAGATTTGTCAGATATTTCTTTCTTAATCTGATAGAATCAGGTGTTATTTCAACCAGTTCATCGTCATTGATGAATTCAAGAGCTTCTTCAAGAGATAATATCTTGGCTGGAACCAGTTTCATAGCTTCATCATTACCGGTTGATCTCACGGCTGTCATCTTCTTATTCTTGATAGGATTGACTTCCATATCCATATTCTTAGATGCAACGCCAATAATCATACCTTCATATACTTCAGTCTGAGGTGTAATGAATAATGAACCACGTTCCTGAATATTCCATAAGGCATAAGTCATAGCCTTACCACTATCACATGAAATCAGAACACCATTCTGTCTTCCTGGTATTTCACCCTTATATGCTTCATAGGCAATAAACTTACGTACCAGAACACCTTCGCCCTTAGTATCATTGATAAACTCACTGCGATATCCAAGTAAGCCTCTTGTTGAAACATGATAGATAATCTTTGTATAGCTTCCTTCGTCTTCAATATCAATCATCTGACCTTTTCTCAGATTAAGCTTATTAATTACAGTACCACTATACTCATTTGGAACTGAACAGATTACCTCTTCTACTGGTTCTGATAATACACCATCAATAGTTTTCAGAATTACTTCTGGTTTACTTACTGCAATCTCATATCCTTCTCGACGCATATTTTCAAGCAAAATTGATAAATGGAGTTCACCACGACCTGAAACCTTAAAAGTATCTGTTGAATCAGTTTCCTCAACTCTTAAACCAACATTAACTTCCAGTTCCTTCATTAAACGGTCACGGATATTTCTTGATGTGACATATTTACCACTACGGCCCTGGAATGGTGAAGTATTAACCATGAAATTCATCGAAAGAGTTGGCTCTTCAATGGCAATCGATGGCATAGGCATTGGGTTATTTAAAGTATTGATAGTATCGCCAATTTCAATATCTGAGATACCACTGATAAGCACAATATCACCACACTGTGCCTCTTCAACAGCGGTACGCTTTAATCCCTGATAATTAAAGAGATTAGCAATCTTAGCTGTTTCATTCTTACCATCATTATTACATACAGTTATTGTACTGTTAGTCTTAATGATACCCTGATATACACGACCAATTCCAATACGTCCAATATAATCATCATAAGCCAGAGCAGATACCTGCATCACAAGACTTTCATCCATCAAATCAGGATAATAGTCAGTATGTTTAACGATTGTTTCAAATAATGGGTTGATGTCTTCATTAGTGTCATCAATCTGATATCTGACAATTCCCTGTTTGGCAATACCATATAAGATTGGGAAGTCTAACTGTTCATCACTGGCTCCAAGGTCAAGGAACAGATCATATACTTCATCAATTACTTCGATTGGACGGGCATCCTTTTTATCTATCTTGTTGATTAAAAGGATTGGTTTCAGATTAGCTTCAAGAGATTTTTTTAATACAAAACGTGTCTGAGGCATTGGTCCTTCACTTGAATCTACCAAGAGAATAACCGTATCAACTGTCTTAATAATACGTTCAACTTCACTTGAGAAGTCAGCGTGTCCTGGAGTATCTACAATATTAATCTTGTAGTCTTTGTAGTTAACTGAGCAGTTCTTTGAATAGATTGTAATGCCACGTTCTCTTTCCAAATCGTTTGAATCCATTACGCATTCTTGAACCTCCTCGTGGTCAGAAAAAACGTGTGACTGACTTAAAAAGGCATCAACTAAAGTACTCTTCCCTGCATCGACGTGCGCTATAACCGCAACGTTAATAATCTTTCTAAATTCCATACTTGAATATTATAAACACATTGACAAATATGCGCAAGAATAATTATAATACTTGTATGCGCCAATGGCGGAAATGGTAGACGCGCATGATTCAGGTTCATGTGATTTACTCGTGCAGGTTCAAGTCCTGTTTGGCGCACCACTCAATAAAGCACCAGTGGCGGAATTGGTAGACGCGCACGCTTGAGGGGCGTGTGAGCGATCGTGCAAGTTCAAATCTTGTCTGGTGCACCACTTATAAGATAAACCGATATCTCAGTCTGAGATATCTTTTTTTATTAAAAATTGAATTTAATATATTACAATATAAATGGGAATATTATAATTTAACAACCAAGATCGTAAAATTTATCGCAGTTTAAAAGAGGCAAATGAAAATGATTAACAAGACATTCAGAACCATCATACTTGATAAATACCGATTCTATCTGATAATTTTAGCAGTTCTTTCTATTGTTTTTTTATTACTGTATTTATCATCAAACAGCCAAATTACATTATGTTTTCTGTTATTAGTACAAATAACTTTTATAATAGCCATAGTTTTATGGGTTTTAGACACCGTTAAAATGTTGACTTTTACTCGTCAAATCAATGAAAAAGAATTCAGAATCATTGATAATACCGTTTTCACTGAAAACAATGTATACAGCTATTCATATGGCAAGTATATTGTAATTTCATACGATAAGATTAAGGAAGTAATACATAACGATAATATATTTGAAAAAGTTAGACATCCATACAAAGGAAACCATGGTGTCACTATAAAAACTGGTGATAATGATAAAATAATTGTATTAAGGGTTGATAATGAAGAAAAAGCTTCAAAAATAATTGGACTGATTATCACTAAAAATACGAAAGTCAAAACTTATAATATCAACAAATTAAAAGATATTCATCTATCCGATCTCGATAACTGGCAGGTTAAATCCAGATTCTAAAAAAGCCCTTTTAGGGCTTATTTTTGGTAATAGATAATAAATGGTATCATCAGTTCATCAAGGTGACATCCAGCATGTCCACCTTTAAATTTCTTATCTTTTGGTTTTTCCTGATAAACCAGATGTTTATGTTTTTTGGCTATCGCAATATAGTCACCAATCATTTCTTCAAAGCGTGGATGATTCTCTCTATCTCCAAATAGATGTGTATCAAGAACCTGCTCATGACTTAAAAGTATGAAATCATCACTGAATTGCTTTTTAAATTCATGTGCAAAGATATCTTTATATTCTTCCTTAACATAGAAGACTGTCGCCCTTGGTTCACATGTCACAGGTCTTATAAGATATTCAGACAGATTTGTATCATAGATATTAATCTCTTCTTCAATATCAACCTGTCCATGATCAGCCACGACTATCAGTAAAGTATTACTCTTTAGTTCCTTGACACTTTTCTCCAGTAAAGAATTCATATGATTAAGATAATCATCAGAAACTGAAGATGTAACACCATTATCGTGCATTAGAGAATCATATTTATCCCAGTAAAGATAGATGAATTTATCATCACTTTCATTAGTAGCCTTAACCATCTTTGTCATGAGTTCTTCAAAATCTTTAGCACCATTCTTTCTGAAAGCTGGATATATTTCTGAAGCTTTAATACCTTTGGCATTTAATTCAGACATGATATCACTAACTTCGATAGTGTTATAAAAGAACTCTTTGCCATACTTTTTATCACCATAATAGCTACTGCCATAAAATGGTACCACTATATCATCAACCTCTTTAACATACTGTGTCCATCCAATCCAGGCATTCTCATTAGGAGCCTTGCCGTTAAGTATGGAAGTAGTAGCAGCTGTTGTGGTTGGCGGAAAGACAGTAAATGTTTCAGCTATCTGATGCCTTCTGATAAATGAATCTTCTTTAAGTTTTCTTTGAATCAGTCTTGATCCCATCCCATCAATCAAAAGAAGATATATTCTTTCAGGTTGAATATCATTTAAATATTTACTGAAATCATCTTTTGGAGCATATGAAGATTCAAGCCCATAATACTCCCTGATAGAAGCGATATAGTTCAGAATACTTTCATCATAGTTTACAAACATTATTTCATATCCTTGAGGAATGCTTTATAAGCCAGATATGCTTCATAGATGTCAGCCTTTGATGCCACTTCGTAACATGCATGCATATTCTGTACGGCAATACCTGCATCAATAACTTCCATATCCATATTGGCTAAAATGTAGGCAATAGTGCCTCCACCGCCCTGGTCAACTCTTCCAAGTTCAGATGTCTGGAACATTACTTCATTATCATCCATAACTCTTCTTAACTTGGCAATATATTCAGGATTGGCATCATTACATCCACTCTTTCCTCTTGCGCCTGTATACTTATTAAAACAGATACCCTTACCAAGGAAAGCAGTATTCTTTAATTCATTAACAGATGGATAGTTAGGATCAAATCCAGCACTGACATCACTTGACAACATATATGAATTTCTTAGAGTTCTTCTAAGTTTTAATTCACTGTATCCTTCAAGTTTATCCATAATTTCAGCTATTGTATTTTCAAAGAATCTTGACTGCATACCTGTATTACCCTGTGATCCAACTTCTTCCTTATCAACCAGGATACAGCAGGCAGTACGTTCAGGATTAACTGTATCTAATATAGCCATTAAAGATGTATAGGCACAGATACGATCATCATGACCATAACCCATAACCATTGAACGGTCTAAACCATAATCTCTGGTCTTGCCAGCTGGTACTATTTCAAGTTCAGCACTGATGAAATCATCTTCTTCAATACCATATGTATCCTTAAGAATCTTCAGGATATTTTCCTTTACCAGATCCTTCTTATCTTCATCTTCAGTCTTTAAAGGCATTGAACCTACCAGAACATTCAAATCTTCACCTTCAACAACCTTGGCACCAGTCTTCTGCATCTGATCACCAGATAAATGAATTAATAAATCACTGATACCTACTACAGGATCATCATCCTTTTCACCAATTACGACATCAACTGTAGTTCCATCCTTTTTACATACAACACCATGTAAAGCCATTGGATGAGCTACCCACTGATATTTCTTGATACCACCATAATAATGAGTATCCATGAGTACCAGTCCATGGTCTTCATATAAAGGATTCTGTTTGATATCAATTCTAGGTGAATCAATATGTGCACCTAAAATATTCATACCTTCTTCCATTGGTTTTTCACCAATGATAAAAGCACATAAACCTTTATTACGGTTATTGACATAAACCTTATCTCCTGTCTTTAAAGAATCGTATTCACTGATATCTTTAAAGCCATAGCTCTTAGCTATTTCAATAGCCTTCTTTGTACATTCTCTTTCTGTTTTTCCGTTTGTTAAGTAATCTTTATAACCTTCTGAGAAATTCATCAGTTCATTTAATTTCTCATCGTTATATTTATCCCATACTGTTTTCATACATTATTCCTCCAGTCTTTAACTATTATACATCAATTACATTCATTCTGTAATTTTCTTATTACAATGATATAGATGATTACTGATACAACTACTGGGATAGTATCAGATATCGTTTCAGCAATAAATACATATCTGATTGGTATATATAATGGTAAAACAAATATACAGATAAAATAGACAACCTTTCTTAAAGCTGATAAGAATAACGATACCTTAACCTTACCAAGACCTGTAAAGCCATCGACAATCTCATATTGGATACCAAGTGGAATAATACCCAGTGTAGATAACCGTATAATCCTAATGGTCATTTCGATATATTCAGGGGTTGATGTGAAAATCATGACAAAATAGCGACTGAGTATATTGGCCACAATAAACATGATTCCAGTAAATATTAATGCAAGTTTAAAAATAAGTTTCTGAGCATCCCTGATACGCCAGTAATCTTTCGCCCCAAGAGCGTAGCCGAGTACAGTCTGCGTACCGGTTGTCAGGCCGCCTAAAGGCATGGTAATTATAAGCATAAATGACTGGAGTATGGTATTACATGTCAGAAGCATATCACCATATCCGGCACCACCATATTTCGTCAAGACTGTATTTAATCCTATTAACATAAAATTATCAAACATGATAATAATAAAACAGGTAAAACCCATTTTCAGAATATTAATCATCAGTTTAAGACTGTAACCCTTAAAAGTAATTCTGATATAGGCATCATTAGAAAACAGAAACCTGAGCACATAAAGACAGGATATACATTGTGATATCACAGTCGCAATCGCTGCACCCTTAACACCCATACCCAGAATAAAGATAAATATTGGGTCTAATACAATATTGATTACTGCACCAAGCATCACCGACAACATTCCCTGTTTACCAAATCCCTGACAGATAATCAGTTGATTCATGGCTGTCCCAATAAGTGAAAAGATAATGCCAAATAGATAGATCGAAAAATAATCATTGGCATACTGATAGATATTATCACTGGCTCCAAATGTATAAAGCATCCAGTCTTTAAGCATATATGAAACACCGATAACTGATAACGCAATAATCAGTATCAGTAAAAAGGCATTGGCCACAATGTCAAAAGCTTTATCTTCTCTTTTCTCACCAAGGCTTCTTGAAAGTAATGGTGATGAACCAATACCGACAAGAAAGGCAAATGATGTAATCATGGTGACAATTGGTGATACAACCCCAACACCAGCCAGACACATATCTCCAATACCATCAATATTTCCAATATACATACGGTCGACTATACTGTAAAAAACACTCACCAGTTGTGACAACATTGAAGGAACAGCCAGTGATAAAACCAGGCCTTTAAGATTCTTACTTCCTAGATCATTAATAAATCTCATACGCAATATTCTACACCTTTTTGTTATACTAGAGGTATGAAAAAACGCTTTTATGTATTATTTAAAGGACAGATACAGGGAGTTGGCTTTCGTTTTACCGTTATGATGAAAGCCAGAGATCTGAATATTACCGGTTCTATCAGAAATCTTGATGACGGTAATGTCGAAGCATATTTCGAAGGAGAAGAATCAGCAATCTATAATCTTCTGCGTGATCTTTATCATATCAGTGGTTTTATCAGAATTGATGACTATTATATGAAAGAAGTCCCATGTGTTAATGACAGTAATTTTAAAGTTATCTATTAATATTAAAAAAGTTCTATTTGATAAAACATTTGCTGACTATTGATTATTCAATAAAATCCGACCTGAAAACACAGAGATACAGGTCGGATTTACTGTTTATATTATATTTACTGTTTTGTCGCAAAGTGATACATGACAATTGAACCAGCTATCGCTACATTTAAAGAATCGATATTCTCCATTCTGATCTTTACGATCTCATCCGAAAGTTCATATAACTCTTCTTTAACTCCTGATCCTTCATTACCTAAAATGAAAGCCATTTTATCATATACCAGAGTCTCTTCAAGTTCTTTGGTCTCTTTCCTAAGACCAGTCGCATATATTTTAAAACCTTCTCTTTTCAGTTCAGGAATTATTTCTCTGACATCACATCTTAGAATATTAACCTTATAGAGGCTGTCTGAAGCTTTATCGAGACATTTTTCATGATAGATATCAGCAGTAAATGAATTAAGAATGACGCTGTCATATCCAAAAAGATAGGCGCTGCTGATAATCATTCCCACATTAGCTGGATCCTGAAGATCATCAAGAATAACAATCCTTCGAGGATTATTTAGGCCTTCTTTTAACATATTGGCAACACCAATATACCTGAGACCTTTACCTTTTGAGAGTTTATCCATTACCTCAATACTGACTTCAACACTGTTTGCAAAAGCTATTTCACTATTCTGACAGTATATCAGTGTATCGAGATATCCATATTCAATAGCCGACCTGATCATATCTTCATCAAAGATCAGATACTGATTCCTGCGGTATTTTTTCTGATAAAGGCGCATCCAGTCCTTAACTCTTTGATTGCCAAGTGAACTAATCATAGCCATTCCTCTTGCGCATTTCTAATACTGCTGTCATAACACTTAAGGCACTTGAAGCATTTAAGGCATTTCTGAAATCTCCTGGATAATCAATAAAAATCTCTTCATCAGATATCTTCAGGATATCCTTTTTAATACCCCTTTTCTCTCCGCCTAAAAGAATAATCTTCTTTGATGGAAAGTGATAAGTCATTATATCTTTGGCTTTATCACTTCTTGAGAGAGATAATAGCTTATAGCGATCTTTCAGTTTTATTAAGTCATTATATAAATCATCACTCATGATGATATCAAGTTCATCAAAAGCACCGGCACTTGATTTCAGAATTGATGACTCCATATTAGATAAGTCTCTTGATGGCATAATTACCTGATGATAGTTAAAGGCTCTGAGAGTTCTAAAGATATAACCTAGATTAAAAGGATCTTCTACTCCATCAACAAGAAAAACAGTTCTGTCTTTAAGCTTTGATATATCGTCATATTCTCTTGAAGATACTTCAGCAATTATTCCACCATGGGTCTTACCACTGGCTATCGAATCAATATATTCACGCCTGCATAACTGATATCTGATATCATGTCTGTTCAGATAATTTAGAATATATGTCACATCTCTTGAAACCTTATCTTCATCGATATAAACACATTCAACCCTTCTGCGTCCATTAAAAAGCGCAGCTTTGGTACTAATAGCTCCTTCGACGATCATGATTATCAACCTTTCTTATCATATCATGTTCACTCACATTAAACGGGATCCTGACAAAAAGCAGTTCCATTGGCTGATTAGCTACTTCAACATTTTCAAAATCCTGATTATACATCAGTGTATTGATAAAATGTTCATTATCAACCTTCGGTCCAAATACTTCAAGTTCATCATTCAGACTGAATTTGTTACGCACTTCAACCAAAGCCATTTGTGATACTCTGTCATAATCCTTGACATAGCCGATAAATTCATGAGTAACACCTGCCCCATTAATCCCATAGAGATGTTTGGTATCATCACATTTGCCACTTAAGAAACCATCATCACTCAAACGGTTTTCAGCCTTGGATAGTTCATCATCATAATAGGCAATTCTATCATCATCAAGATGACCCTTTTCATATATTTCATCAATCATCTTGCGATATGTCTTAACGACCTGTGCAATATAATAATCAGACTTCATACGTCCTTCAATTTTTAAAGAAGCAACTCCAGCCTTAATCATTCTTTCAATATAGGCTGTCGCCCTCAAATCCTTTGATGACATTGATAAAGGACACTCTTTACTAGAAATCAGTGTATTGCCATCATAAACACGATATTTCCAGCGGCAGCTTTGAGCACAGCCGCCACGATTGGCATCACGCAGAGTCATACGATTTGAAAGTGTACAGCGTCCACTATAATTTGAACACATGCCACCATGAATGAATACCTCAAGTGGAACACTTACACGCTTGGCAATCACTTCAATTTCGCTCATATCAACTTCTCTTGCCAAAACAACGCGATCTGCTCCAAATTCTTCCATCATCTTTACCGTCATTGAATTGGTAATTGAGGTCTGTGTTGAAATATGACATTCCATATGTGGTGCATATTTCTTTGATAATGAAGCTACTGCCAATGATTCAACAATTATCGCATCAACACCTATCTCATCAAGTTTTTCAAGGTATTCCCTGATTCCATATAAATCATCATCATGGAATACCATATTAACTGTCACATAGATTTTCTTATTAAATCCATGGGCAAAATCAGCAATCTCCCTGATATCTTCAATATCAAAATTTGACGCTCTCGATCTTAAGGAAAAACGTTTGCCCCCAAGATATACCGCATCTGCTCCATATCTGATAGCGGTTTTAGCCTTTTCAAGATCCTTAGCAGGAGCCAGCAGTTCTATTCTATCCATCCTCTTACCTCCTACTTGGTTAAATTGGTTTTCTGATACAGATAACCTTTATCAAAAGTATATTTATAATATTTAAGTTTAAGATTATTTAAAAGCAGTGATGCATTGTCATCATTACATCTCTGATAATCCTTTAATACATCAAAAAGCATATCTTCCCTGATAAAGATATCATCAATAATCGCTCTTTTAATATAATGTCTTAAATGATGATATTCTTCATATGTACATAAGATATAGTCAGTATAGATATTTGTACCATATTTGGTTTCAGTTATAGGCATTTCATAATCACGACTCTCTTCGACTATTTTAAGAGTCTCTTTATTCGATACATTATAATTCTGCCCCAGATGTTTAAAATAGTTTGACAGGAAATGTCTTTTTGACATCGCTGTTTTAACATATCCAAAAATCTGCATATCAATATCACAGTTATTATTCTTTGATATCTCAGTGATCTCATCCAGCGTGATTTCTCTAGCAGCCATGACACTGTCAATTCCCTGACTCAGATAGAAATAGGCATCAAGTGAATTTGTTATCAGTGTTGATGGATCATAAATCAGCTTTGATTCAAGTTTTAAATCTTTCGCAGCCTTTAGGATAGCCAGATCGGTAAAATATATCCCTTTGACATCCAGTCCCTTGATAAATTCCAGATATTCATATAATAAAGCGCGTTCTTTTTCTTCAATCATCGTATCAATACTGATATACATATCAAGATTATAACGTTCGCATTCATCCTTAATTATTTTTAAATCCTCCAGGTCAAACATATATCTTGAAGAAAAGACAGGAGTCCCTGCAATGACTCCAAATACTCCATAATCCTTAAATCTTTTAATATAATCTATATTTTTTAAAGTAACCAGTAATTCCATAGCTAAATATTACCATATTTAACACAAAAATATGTACATTATGATAGAATAACTTCATGAGCAAAACAAAACAGTTAGTTATACTTTCGTTACTGATGGCCTTGCAGGTTGTCATATCTATGCAATATATTCCAGTCGGTGAAAACCTGAGGATTTACTTCACCTATCTTGTGGTAGTGATAGTCGCAGCTGTCTTCCCTTTAAAGATTGCTTTGGCTTATGCAGCAATTGAAGACATCGTCGCCTTTATCGCCTTCCCCAGTGGTCCTTTCTTTCTTGGATATACCCTGACTGCCGTCGCTTCAATGCTGATATACAGTCTATGTCTCTATCGGCATGTCTCAATCAAAAGAATTATCATCGCCAAAACGATGGTCAATCTCTTTGTGAATGTTGGACTGAATTCCATCTGGAGTGCCATGCTGTATTCAAAGGGTTATATCTATTATCTTGTAAAGAGTTTTATTAAAAATATTACATTGCTGCCTTTTGAAATCATTCTGATTATTATCTTCCTTAAGATAATCAAACCATTACTTATCAAAAATGGCATATCATATGACTGATATCTCATCTGAGATATCTTTTT
>JAQXNC010000102.1 GCA_029097145.1 Bacillota bacterium | reverse complement strand
AACCATGGCCTTCTTTACTCCACTTGTTTCTAAGAACTCTCTTAATCTTAAGACATCATCAACAGTACGAACTGTATAGACATTCTTTAAGTCCTTACCTGGAATATCAGGTACTATCGCTCTTGCACCTGTCGCAATAACCAGTTTATCGTAAC
Organism: Bacillota bacterium; assembly: GCA_029097145.1. Lineage (GTDB taxonomy): Bacteria > Bacillota_I > Bacilli_A > Erysipelotrichales > Erysipelotrichaceae > JAHHTG01. Next base: position 2,772 of record JAQXNC010000102.1, on the reverse strand, counting down.
CGTAAGTCTGACCATCGCTGGCCATAACCTTTTTACCTTCGATATCAACACGCAAAGCTTCTGTATTATTTAAAACTTTTACACCAGTCAGCGCACTGAATGATTCTGGTGTATTGACAATCAGAGAATCACGACTTTCAATTGTATGACTGAGATAATATGGTAAACCACATCCAGCATATGAAATATCTTCTCCCTTGGTAATAATTGTCACTTCAGCACTCTGATCTTCTCTTTTAAGTTTAGCTGCAACCTTAGTCCCTGCAGCTACCCCTCCTAATACTAGTACCTTCATATAGACCTCTTTCCACGAAAAAATTCAACTATATTATAACTCATTAACAGGTCTTTTACACTATAAATATACAGTTTTATATATATTTATTTACTATTTCAAAATCAGCTGGTATATTTTACAATTAAGTAAATAACAGTAACTATATGTTCAATATACTGCACATTATCTTTAATAATATATAATCTAGAAAGTGAGAATACCTATGGAAAAGAATAACCGACTTTTATCAGTTCATATCCTTGAGATCCTCAATGAACATGCAAGTGTCAATAACACCATGTCACAAAAGGATCTGATGTATTATCTTGAGAAATACTATAATGAAAAAATCAGCCGGCATACCTGTTCAGATTATTTAAAGGAACTCAGAAACAATGGCTATATTAAGGGAAATCGTGGTGTATACAGAGTCGATTTATTCAGTGAAAGAGAGCTTCGAACACTAATTGATGGGGTGATGTATGGTAAACATATTCCTGAAAAAGAAGCTGCCAGTCTTATGGAAAAGCTTAAACTCCTCTCACTTAACACCATGAAATCCAAAGCCCGTAATATCACCTATCTTTCAGGTATTAACCGTACCAGTAATAATTCGCTCTATACTGTCCTCGATACCATTGATGAGGCTATTGAACACAACCACAAGATTGAGATTACACAGTTTTCAATCATGAGTGATGGAACACATCAGGAATGGTCACCAAAAGTTGTCGATCCATATTTTGTTGTATCTGATCAGTCACGATATTATCTTTTATGTAACACCAACCGTGATAACCGTCTGTCTTTGGAACCCCGAAGAATTGACCGCATATCAAAAGTAGCTATCTCATCAGAAATCCGTACACCACTATGCGATGTCGCTGGCCATAATTTCGATCTTGGCAAATATATGCGCGAACATATCTATATGTTTTCCGGTGATGTCGGTCATGTTGAAATCAGAATTGATAACCATCATATCGGCTCATTTATTGACTGGTATGGGAATGATTATATTATTCTTTCAAAAGATGACAAATATTCCATTATCCGTGTCTATACCAACTATGATGCGGTATATTACTGGGCTATGCAGTATGGTGGTATCGCTGAAGTTATCTATCCTTTAAATCTTAGAAATCGTATCAGAGACGGAATCAGAGATATGCTGAAGAAATATGAATAATGCCATACCTCTGGGTATGGCATATATAAAATAAAAAGGTCTATCACAAGACCTTGTATCTATCAAATGGTGGAGCATAGCGGGATCGAACCGCTGACCTCCTGCGTGCAAAGCAGGCGCTCTCCCAGCTGAGCTAATGCCCCATTTGTATATCCAACTTGATAATTCGATTGGTGGGCCTGAATGGACTTGAACCAACGACCTCACCCTTATCAGGGGTGCGCTCTAACCACCTGAGCTACAGGCCCAACTTGTGAACTATCAAGTGCCTATTTATAATATCAAATCCTATATATAGAGTCAATACTTTTTTTAAAATTTTTTAAAAAAATTCAACAAAATTTTTCAACCCTAGCTTTTCAGGTTATGATATTCACGATAAACATCATTTTTGGCAATACCACAATCCTTGCTAACCTGCTTGATTGCGTCTTTAGAACTCATACCCTGTCCAATATATTCATCAACCATATCTTTAATCTGATAGAAGTCAATTACGATTTCTTTTTTATTATACCCTTCAATCATCAAAACAATCTCACCTTTGAGATCTTCAAGTTCAATCATTTCACTAAGACGACCACGGATATATTCTTCATGTTTCTTGGTTAATTCTCTGGCGATAACAGCTTTACGGTCACCAAGTATTTCATAGGCTGTATTTAAAGTATCCATGATGCGATGTGGTGATTCATAAAAGATCATCGTATACGGAAAATTTACCAGATCGGAGAGCTCCTTTTTAGGTTTATTCATAAAACCATAAAAGAGATAATGTCGTGTATCAAGTCCTGAAGCCACCAAGGCGTGAACACCAGCGCTTGGACCAGATATCGTCACTACATTAAAACCACTCTCTATGGCCTTATTTACGACCTCATATCCAGGATCAGATACCAGTGGATAACCAGCATCAGATATTAAGGCAATACTGTCACCATTATTTAAAAGATTCAGTAAACCATTGGCACTGTCTTCTTCATTAAAGTTATGATAACTTACAAGTCTTGTATGAATATCATAATGTTCCAAAAGAGTTCTTGATGTCCTGGTATCTTCACACGCAATAACCGATACCCCTTTAAGGGTATCGATAGCTCTTGGTGTAAATTCACTTAAATTACCGATTGGTGTCGCTACAAGATACAATGTCGGTACATCATTTTCAAAACTCTTCTGTCTTATCATTCTTTTACAGGTTTATCTTTCTTTTTTTCTTTATGTTTAAAGTTTCTGCCTTCCTTAGGGTCTCTGTTTCTTTTTGGATGAGGCTTTTTTTCAGGCTTTTGAAGTTTTTCTTGAACTT
>JAQXNC010000101.1 GCA_029097145.1 Bacillota bacterium | reverse complement strand
ACCCAGATGGCATCCATACCCATCCTTAAGGCTCCATAGATATCATTAGCGAAATTATCACCGACCATCACTATCTCTTCTGGTTTTAATCCTGTCGCCTTTAAGACAATCTCATACATCTCTTTTTGTGGTTTTCGATATGGTGTATCACCAGAAATAAAGACATAATCAAAGATATCCATATCAACCGCATGTGAGACCTTCTTTCTTTGTCCCATGGCATCACCGTTAGTCAAAAGACCAACCTGATATTTTTTCTTGAGTTCAACAATCAGTTCCAGTGCCCCATCAAAGAGATATGAATAATCACCAATACGGTTTTTGAAATCTTCATGAAAGTCTTCACCTTCAGGGAATATCAGCTGATATTTCTCACAGGCTTTTTCAACAGGATAGTTCTTATTGGTGTCACCCTTTTCTTCCCACATCATCATATCCTGTAAGATAGCTTCCTTAAGCAGTTTATCTTCACATACATCCTTAAAATGTTTCTCTAAGACACTCTGATAAAAGAGATAGGCATAACCATTTCTATCTCCTAATGTATCATCAAAATCAAATAATACAGCCTTAATCATAATCCCAGCTCCTTACCTGTCTTTGGTGCCTTATAGCCTACAATGTCATTCATCTTTTTTCTTGCATCATCAAGTGGATTAACCCATTTATCTCTACCCTTAGCTGCAATAATCTGGAAAGGAATACAGTTTACAAGGGTTGAGAAGTATTCAGGTATACTTTTCAGTGTTAATACTTTCTGATCTTCATATGTCTTAGTAGTCAGAAGATATACTCTATCAGTTAAAACATGCAGATTCTCATAGATAAGACGTGCACGATCTGATGGTGTATCACCACTGTCAATGATGATTACTGTTCTATCGCCATTAGTTTCAATTGATGGACCATGCAGGAATTCTTCCATTTCATAAGCCGTTGCGCCATGTCCTGTACATTCTGCAATCTTTAAAGCTCCTTCAAGCGCTGCCCCATGACTTGTACCATAGCCAAGTATCTGTACACGTTTTAAATCTGTCAGCTCTTCTTCATTATCTTCATGCCACTTTAAAGCTCTATGGTATGTATCATCCATTACTTCAGATACATTTAACAGTTCATTATGGTATCTATTATATTCATCAGTATCTATTAAACCTTTATGGTAGGCTGCTTCAATCGCAAACAGATCCAGAAACAACGTTAAAGTCGCAACACCCTTGGTCACAAAACCAATCTTTTCAATACCCATACCCCAGTTACAGATGGTATCGACATGATCTTTCATAATCGCTTCAACATTACCTGTAAGTCCAACACATGTCAAACCATGACTTCTGGCTTTATCTAATGCATCATTGGTATTGGTACTTCTGCCACTTTGTCCAACACCGAAGACAAAAGTCTTATCATCAAAGATAGTCTCATAGTTATTAAAGGTAAATGAAGTAATGATATCAACCTTAACCTTTAATAGTTTCTCCATGAATAATCTTGCACAATATGAACCATTATAACTTGAACCTGAAGCTATGATTATAATACGATTAAAATCTTTAGTAAGATACTTTTCGACTGCCTTTTTAGTCAGTTCTTTAGAATTTAATGTATTATTCCTTACCAGTGTACTACTCTCCTTAATATAATCTAACATTGTCTCTTCCATATTAATTCTCCTTAACTCTATTCTACCATAACAAAAGCGACTCTGAGGTCGCTTCATAAAGACTTATTTATTATCAAACAATGCGTAAATTTCGCTAACTGGCTGATGTGCAGAAATCGCATGGATAATCTTTGACAACATCCATCCAACTGAGAGTACAGTTACCTTATTACATTTAGATTTGAATTCTTCGCTTAATGGAATAGTATTAGTTACTACCATCTTCTTAATTGGTGAATTTTGAATATTTTCAGCAGCCTTACCAGAGAATACTGCATGTGTTACACATGTATAAATATCCTTGGCACCCTTTTCCTTTAACAGTTCACAACCAGCTACTAAAGAACCACCTGTATCACAGATATCATCAACGACGATGACATTCTTACCTGATACATCACCGATGACGTTATTAGCTTCACAGACATTTGGTCTAGGTCTTCTCTTATCAATGATAGCCATTGGAACACCTAAAAGTTCTGCCAGTTTTCTGGCTCTTGTAGTACCACCATGGTCAGGAGATACAACCACTACATCCTTCATATCAAGATCACTGGTTCTGAAATACTGTGCCATCATTGGAATACAGGTCAAATCATCTGTAGGGAAGTTAAAGAATCCCTGAATCTGTGCTGCATGTAAATCAATAGTTACTACACGATTAGCACCAGCGGCATCAAGCAGGTCAGCTACCAGTTTAGATGTGATTGGCTGTCTTGGATGAGCCTTACGGTCTTGTCTTGCATAACCATAGTATGGAATTACACAGGTAATTTCACCAGCTGAAGCTCTCTTCATCGCATCAACACAAATCAGAAGTTCCATCAGTCTTTCAGTTACTGGATTACATGTACTCTGAACGATATATACCTTTTTACCTCTGACTGTTTCTTCTGGTTCAACCAGAATTTCACCATCTGCGAAATGTTTAACTGAAATCTTTCCTGGTTCAAGATTCAGATAATCGCAGATTTCCTTGACTAACTCAGTATTAGAAGTTAGCGCAAATACCATTGTTTCATTCATGTCTTTTCTATTTCTCCTTATTAATGTATGAATATCCTCGGCCTTGTTTATTTACCTGATAAGCTCTTGCGATTGCCATATCAGTATCTTCAACATCTTCATAGACAGTTGAACCAGCAGCTACCACTGCATCATGTCCAACCTTAATTGGTGCAATCAGACTGGCATTTGAACCAATAAAGGCATGATCACCAATCTCTGTATGGAACTTATGAGCTCCATCATAATTAACTGTAATTACACCACATCCAATATTGACATCATCACCAACAGTAGAATCACCCAGATATGTTAAGTGGGCACTTCTAGATTTATAACCAAATGTCGTATTCTTAAACTCTACAAAGTTACCAATTCTTACCTTATCTTCAATCACGGTATTCATTCTTAAATGAGAATTAGGTCCAAGGGTCACTTCATTCTTAATAACTGAATCAGTAACTCTTGAAGATAGAATCTTTGTATCATTACCAATCTTTGAATCCACAATATAACAGCCACTAGATATCAAAGTATTCTTACCAATAACTGTCTTCCCTTCAAGATTGACATCAGGATAGATTGTCGCATTATCTTCAATAATGACATCCTTACCAATATATGTATGATCAAGATCGATAATATTAACCCCATTCATTAAATGTCTAAGATTAATCTCATGTCTTAATTCCTTGGCTGTTTCATATAACTCAAGATATGTATTTAATGTCTTAAGTTCTTTTTTACCAACATCAACTTCTTCAAAGCTGATATCTTTAATGTTAATAATATCCTTAATGTTCAATTTAATAATATGTGTTCCCTTTAAACGGGTATTATTAGCTTCAAACATCTTATAGTATGTATTCTTTTCAATAAAAGGATATAATCCATCAATAACGACAGTATCAGTATTAGATGAATCAAGACTCTTGATTGCCTCATATAGTGTTGAAGTCACCATAGCACCTTTTATCTTTTTATCACAATCTTTTATTACAACTCTTACTTCATTCACTTCTGCATCATTTAAAGTGGTTGTTGCCCATTCAATGACAGTACGATCAAGAAGCGGTTTAAAAGCCATCTGCAGATCATTTTCTTTATCAAGTATAATAATTGCGCTTTTCATTTTAGCCTCCTAACACAAGTATTGTATACTTTTTTACATAACTTTAAAAGTAGCGATTTATGTTTTATTTAACAATCTTGACTCTTCTGACAAAATATCCATCATTTTTAAACTTTTCCTGAGCTTTCAGGATAATATTTTTATCATTTGATATCCCAAATACGGTAGAACCACTACCACTCATCAAAGCTCCATCAAAGCCCATCTCTAACATTTCTTCCTTAATATCACTTATCTCTTTAACCAGCCTGAAAGATGGTTCTTCAAGACTGTTACCGAGAGTTTTAATGAAGGTTTCATAATCATTGTCTTTAAGACTCTTCGCCATTAAATCAATATCTGGATGATATGCCTTATCAATATTGATCAGTTTAAAGGCTTCTTTAGTCACAACACCTTTTTTAGGTTTAACCAGAAGTATATCAAGATCAAGCTTGCAGTCAAAAGGTGTCACAATATCGCCAATACCTTCAACAATTGATGGTTTACCCACAAGACAGAAATAGACATCAGCTCCTATAGCTAAAGCTGCTTCCTTCATCTCTTCATGACTCATATTCAGTTTTAAAAGTTTATTTAAGGCAATAATGGCAGCTGCCCCATCAGTTGATCCACCAGCCAGTCCAGCCTTGGTCGGAATATGCTTATCAAGATAAATCTTGAAGTTCTCTTTAAAGCCATATTTATTTCTAAGGTATTCAATGGCAGCAATTACCGTATTGTTAGGATTACTGGTGACATATTCACGATTACATTCAAAAGACATCTTTGAAGCTATCTCAATATCCAGTACATCATAGAAATCGATTGGAACCATAACCATCTTTAAATCATGATAACCATTCTCTTTTCTTCTGATGACATCAAGTCCCAGATTGATCTTGGCATAGGCTCTAATCTTCATATAACACCTCATAAATTCTAATAAAGGTATCAAGATCTATTTCCTGAGCTCTGATTGAATCCTTTAATCCCAGAGTCTCATACATCTTCTTAATCTTTTCATTATCAAAATGTTCCTTGAGATTATTAAATAATGTCTTTCTTCTTTGCGTAAAAGCCATCTTTACCATTTCATAGAATTCTTTTTCATCCTTAACATACTTCTTAGTCTTAGGTTTAAAGACAATGACAGCACTATCGACATTAGGTTTAGGATTAAAAACATTCTTGGAGATATTCATTAAGATACTGACATCATATGAGTGTTGAACAATCACACTAAGGGCATTATAATCCTTTGAATTAACACTGGCCTTGAATCTGTCAGCCACTTCTTTTTGAACCATAACACTGATACATTTAATCTTCAGATCTGATTCAAAGAGCTTAAAGAGAATTGGTGTTGTAATGTAGTATGGAAGATTGGCTGCCACTACGATTTCCTCATCATGATAACTGGCCTTACCTAAATCGGTATTTAAAAAGTCTTCTTCAATCACAGTGACATTATCAAGATCACCAAGTGTCTCTTTTAATACTGGTATTAAAGATGAATCAATCTCATATGAGATAACTTCTTTAGAATACTTAGCCAGTTTCTGAGTTAATGATCCAATCCCTGGACCTATTTCAATGGTGATATGATCTTTGTCGCAGGCATTCTTCGCAATCTTTTCAACTGTATTGGCATCAATCAAAAAGTTCTGCCCAAACTTCTTTTTGGCTTTTAGATTATATTTATCAAGTATTTCATTCGTCCTTGAGACTGTCGCTATATCTTTCATTTAAGACTCCCACTAGTTCTTCACGTTTCACTTTTATCATATTCAATCTTTTAAGCATCGTCTTGGCATTGCATTTACCGATATGATACTTTTCCGAGATATATTCTCGTCTTATCGCTGCATCATCTAAACCAACAAGTCCTAGATCATACATATCTTCCATTTCAAGGGTTCGAGAATCATTATCATAAGTCACAAGATTATCAAGAGCTTCCTTTAATACTTCATAGGAAGCATGTTCAACCCCAACCTTTTTGGTCGTTCTGGCATTCTTTTTTAAGACAAAGGCATTCTTTAAACCACTGATACTATCATTTAAACGTTTCCTGATCATCTCACCTGGATGATCTGGATCAAGGAAGAGAATAACCCCTCTTTTATCATTCATTTCTTTAATCATCTCAATTGTCTTATCATCAAGTCCTAATCCATGAGTAATAATGGTATCACAATCAAAGAACTGCTTAAGACGCAGATCATCATTCTTCCCTTCAACAACGATAACTTCTTTTATTTTCATACTTCTAGATTATACCATGGATGAAAAAAGACTGACATCAGTCAGTCTATTATTTATTCCTATTCACAAGAAGATTTAATACCATCCTGATCGCTGAATATAATATACCAGCAATCACCCAGATAATCCATGTATTCTTTAGTCTCTTCAAGACCAATATATCTCATACCTTCATAATCATTCAGATACTCTTCATTTTCAATCTCATCTTTTATTCCTGCGACCAGCCATTCTTCTTTCTTTATGTATTAATGTCTATATTACTTACAGGCTGTATCTGGAATAATTAAAGTATTATTGCCACCAGTACTGTTTCCATTTCCTGTTTCTGGAGCTGGTGTTGGGATTATCTCAAATGCACTGACATTTATGTCAACAGATACCATTGCCGGTCCATCATTATTGATAGGTAAAATACTATTATCTTCAGGCAATTCTACAGTACCATAGATAGTTATTTTTTGTGCTTCCTTTTTGGCAGGATCATAAGCTATATCTGAAGGAATTACCCATTTAACATCTAAAAAAGAAACAGACTTTCCTGCAGTTTCAACGCTAACTTCCTCTGGAAGCCGCTTAACTATATCTTCCAAGCTTGTACCATTAGGAACATTAATCGAACTTGGGTTAGCAGCACTGATTAATTTATCCTTAGTGTGTGGGAATGTGTAAGTTACTGTTATAGAATTACTACCAATATTTCTGGTAACACTTGTAGCAGTATCACCATTTACTGTAACGGTTGGGTTTACAGGAAATTCAACATTATAATCTTCAGTTACGTTTAAATCCAGAATGGCTGTATATCTGGTATAATAATCAAATTTATCATTGGTTGGATCAAATGTCGTTGATGGATTATCAGCTGGAATCCATCTTACTGAAATCTGATTTTCTATATCTTCTAGAGCATAAATATAATTAACCTTTGAATATAAATCTGGTGTATTGCCTTCTTTTGGCGTATCAATACCTGTTATAATGACTTTATTAATTGTAAAAGGGTCTAAGGCCATTAAAGCGGGTATATTTCCTGAAACGGGTACTTCTAACCATATCTTACATTTTGATAAGTCAATGTCTTCGATATTTTTAAGTTCTTCAATATTTTTAAGTTTTTCGATAATTTCAGATTTATTTACTTTCAATTTATCTTCTTCTGAAGTTTTGGGAATTATTTTACTAAATGACCAGTTATAGTCACCATTTTTTCCCTGTGCGATAAGATAAACACCACTAGAAGCATTTTTAATATCAATATATCCATCTAGAGTATACGCATATGAAAGCATTTCTTCAGGACCTACTTGATTTCTTTGAATCTTAGTAGTGCCACTACTGATAATACCTGTCTGACCAGCTATTGCAGCAGAAGAGAAAGAGAATTCATCTTCAACTTCTGATAAAACTTCAAAAACACTCACATCAGGTTCCCTAGGTTCTAAAGATGTTTCTTCTGCGTGTATACTAAGAGGTAATAGTGTGATAGTTAATAATAGAGATAATATGGTAATAGTTATGATGTTTAATCTTGTTTTCATAATGTGTTACTTCCTTTTATATTTATCTATAAAGAGTATCAGAGTTTCTTTTAAGACAGCTAACTGTGATTTAAGATAGAACTCATCTTCAAATAAGGCATAATGGACTGAAGCTCTAATGAGAATAAAGATCAGTGGTGTAATCTTTTCATATGGGATATTGAGTTTACTCTCAAGTGATCTGGCATATTCAGTATATCTTTGATCAACACCTTTAAAGAATTCCTGGCCATATTTCTTATATTTAGGATTTGTATATACCTGATACATCAGACAATACTTTTTGCCATGTTTCTTTGCTGTCCAGTATGGTATCTCATCGATAAATTTCCATAAATCTTCGATATTATTAGGAGCTAAAGCCATAAAGTCATCTTCAACAGCTGTCATGACATATTCTGTTGATTGAATAATCAAATCATCAAGATCTTCAAAATACTGATAGACACTGGCAACATTGAATCCACTCCTATCAGCTATATCCTTCATACTGATATTGTTTAGTCCACTCTCAGCATAACAGTCAAAGACCTTTTCCATGATTTCTCTCTTCTTGGCTTCTCTGGCTTTAATGTTTACTGTACGCATATTCTGTAACCTCTTTAATATAAATATCTGTTTATAATTATAGTATAATACTTTTCTATGTTCAATAAAAGCAGGATTCATCCTGCTTTAAATCAGTCCCTTCTGAATAAATCGCGGGTATAGACCTTCTCACTCACATCATCAAGGATGGAATCATAACGGTTAGCGATAATGGCTTTTGACAGTTTCTTAAATTCATTAAGATTGTTGACAACCTTTGATCCAAAGAAAGTAGTACCATCTTCTAAGGTTGGTTCATAGATAATAACGGTTGCACCCTTAGCTTTGATACGTTTCATAACACCCTGAATACTACTTTGGCGGAAGTTATCAGAATTAGATTTCATAGTTAAACGGTAAACACCAATAATAACTTCTTTTTCCTTATTCGCATCATAACTGCTGTTTTCATCATAAGTACCAGCCAGTTCAAGTACACGATTAGCGATAAAGTCTTTACGGGTACGATTAGATTCAACGATGGCACTCATCATATTCTGAGGGACATCATTATAGTTAGCCAGTAACTGTTTAGTATCCTTTGGCAGACAATAACCGCCATAACCAAATGAAGGATTGTTGTAGTGTGTACCGATTCGTGGGTCAAGACATACACCCTTAATAATATCAAGGGTATTCAGATCCTTGATCTCAGCATAGGTATCAAGTTCATTGAAGTATGAAACTCTAAGTGCTAGATAGGTATTCGCAAAGAGTTTAACTGCTTCAGCTTCAGTCGGGTGCATAATCAGCGTTTCAATATTTTCCTTGATAGCTCCTTCTTCCAAGAGTTTAGCGAATTCTAAAGCCTTATCCTTCATTCCATCATCTGCACCTACAATAATTCTTGAAGGATACAGATTATCATATAAAGCTTTTGATTCTCTTAGGAATTCTGGTGAAAAGATAATGTTGCTGATAGCATATTTCTTCTTAACTGATTCTGTATATCCTACAGGGATAGTTGATTTAATTACCATTGTAGCTTTAGGATTAACTCTTAAGACATTCTCAATCACATTCTCAACCGCACTGGTATCGAAGTAATTCTTCTTGGAATCATAGTTGGTTGGGGCAGCAATCACAACATATTCTGCATCGCGATAAGCCTTATCGCTATCAAGTGTAGCAGCAAGATTAAGCTTACGGTTTTTAAGATAGTCTTCGATATAATCATCCTGAATTGGTGATATATGTTTATTGATAAGATTGACTTTCTCTTCAATAATATCGACAGCCATTACTTCATTATGTTGCGCCAATAAAGTCGCAATACTTAAACCAACATAGCCAGTACCAGCCACGGCAATCTTCTTTGAAGGCATATGTGTTTTACTGGTAACCTTCTTATCTTCATAGATGTCATTATAATCAAATTCCAGTATATCCATGAGACTTTCTAACTGTTCAATCGATGGTACATACTGCATTGATTCAATCTTTGACAGCATCGCTCTATTGATATGAGTCAGATTGGCTACATCCATCTGGGTCATTTTCTTTTCCTTACGTTTTGCAATAATTAAGTCACTTAACTTTTTAGTTGAAATTTTCATATTACTCCTTTATATGTTACTTTTAGTAACATCTTTCTCCCCTATATTATACTATAATTGAGACTTTAAGCTCAATGGTTTGAAAGTAATGTTACTAATTATAACAGTATACGACAAAAGAAAAGCTGTCTTAGCAGCTTAACTCATATAGAACTCTTTATACCATCTGGCAAATCTTCTTAAACCTTCGCGTAATGGCGTATCAGGTCTAAAACCAAAGTCTTCTTCAAGTTTTGAAGTATCGGCATAAGTCACAGGGACATCACCTTTCTGCATTGGTACCAGTCTTTTATGTTTTTCAAAGTCATAGTTAGAAGGTAATACCCCAGCCCCAATCAGTTCTTCCTGTAAAATTGATACGAAATCCAATAGGTTTTCAGGATTTGAATTACCGATATTATAAATAGCGTATGGTGGTATAGGTAAACCATCTTCACCATCAGCCTTGAGAGGAGCCTTAAACATTACTCTTTTTACACCTTCAACGATATCATCGATATAGGTAAAGTCACGTTTACAGTTACCATAGTTAAAGATTTCGATCATTTCATCATTCACAAGTTTATTGGTAAAACCAAAGTATGCCATATCTGGTCTGCCTGCTGGTCCATATACAGTAAAGAATCTTAGACCAGTTGATGGAATGTTATATAACTTACTGTAGGCATGAGCCATCAGTTCATTGGATTTCTTACTGGCTGCATAAAGACTAACAGGATTATCAACCTTATCATCAGTTGAATATGGCACTTTCTTGTTGCTGCCATAGACACTTGAAGATGAGGCATAGACAAAGTGTTCAACCTCATGATGTCTCATAGCTTCCAAAAGATTATAGAAACCAATAATATTTGATTCAATATAGACATCTGGATTAGTAATTGAATATCTGACACCAGCCTGAGCCGCCAGATTGACAACGATATCAATCTTACGTTCACTGAAGATCTTTTCTATAAGCTCCTTATCAGCTATATTTCCATGAATAAATTCATATTCATTATGTTTCTTATCCATCTTTTCTATTTCATTAAGACGATATTCCTTGATTCTCACATCATAGTAATCATTCATATTATCAATTCCAATGATGTGATTATAATCAGTAGTACGAAGCAGTTCCATCACAAGATTAGAACCAATAAAACCTGCACTACCAGTCACAAGTATTGTCTTATGATTATTATTTAATTCAGTTTTCATTACTTCTCTCCTAAAATAAGGTGGCAATGCCACCTGTTATTTTATATATTCCTTAACAGTTTTTACAATATTATCTTTAGAAATACCGTATTTCTCTAAGACATCCTTAGCCTTACCACTTTCGCCAAAGATATCATTTACTCCAATCGGAATCAGTCTTGTACATGGTTCTTTGATTAATACATCAGCAAGTGCTGAGAATAAACCACCGATAACACTATGTTCTTCAAGGGCGAAACATAATGCATGTCGCTTAGCAATTTCTTTAACTCCTGTCTCATCAATTGGTTTAAGACATGTCACATCGACAACTGTCACATCAATATTATCCTTAAGCAGTTCTTCCTTAGCCTTCATAGCTTCCTGAACCATTAATCCAGTCGCAAAAAGACATACATCATGACCTTCACTTAAGACTCTAATCTTCGTAACATCAAATTCTGTACCATCTTCATACAGATCTTCAACCTTACCACGTCCCATTCTCACATAACATGGTCCATCAATCTTCGCTACATGTTCAATAACAGCTTTGGTTTCATTATAATCACATGGTGAGAAAACCTGCATATTAGGAATAGCACGCATGATTGCCACATCTTCAATTGCCTGATGTGAAGCTCCATCTTCACCAACTGATAATCCGGCATGAGTTGCACAGATTTTAACATTTAATTTTGGATAACAGATTGAATTACGGATAATTTCAAATGGTCTTCCTGTCGCAAAAACTGCAAATGTTGATGCGAAAACAGTCTTACCAGAAGCTGCAAGTCCTGCAGCCATTCCCATCATATTACTTTCAGCAATACCGGCATTGAAATGACGTTCTGGCGCAACCTTCTTAGTCTCAAATGACTTGGTTGATTTTGATAAATCGGCATCAAGAACGACAATATTCTGATTTTCCTTTACCAGTTTCGCTAGTGTTTCACCATAAGCCACTCTTGTTTCTCTAGTCATTGAGTTTAGCCTCCATTTCATCAAGTTCTGCTAAAGCCTTATGATATTCATCTTCCTTAGGGGCAACACCATGCCATCCTGCATTATTTTCCATAAATGAAATACCTTTGCCCTTAACAGTATGTGCAATAATAACTGTTGGTTGTTCTTTTGTATTGTGGAATATATCGAATGCCTGTCTGATAGAATCAAAGTTATGTCCATCACATTCAGCAACCTTCCATCCAAATGCTTCAAACTTCTCTTTGTGTGGTGTAGGATTCATGACATCTTCAATTCTGCCATCAATCTGTAAATGATTTAAATCCAGTATAAAACATAAATTATCCAGTTTATAATGACTGCCTGCCATCATAGCCTCATAGATGATACCTTCTTCAGATTCACCATCACCTACAAGTGTATAGATATTATGTCCATTATTATCAAGTTTATTGGCAATAGCCATCCCAACACTGACACTGGCACCCTGTCCAAGTGAACCAGTAGACATATCAACACCCTTCAACATTTTCATACTTGGATGTCCCTGTAATTTTGTGTTTAACTGTCTGAAGCTCTTTAAATCTTCATCAATTAAACCAGCTTCAGTCAGTGTACCATAAAGTACAGGTGATGCATGTCCCTTGGATAAGACAAAACGGTTACGGTCAAGACCACCAATGTTTTCCTTTGTGATGTTTAATTCTTCAAAATAGAGATAAGTCAATACATCAGTCGCACTTAATGAGCCACCTGGATGACCACTCTGAGCAGCATATACCATATCCAGAATATTTTTTCTGATGTGGTTGGCATGCCTTTGCAATTCGATATTTTTCATGTTTCGTATCATAAATTTAGGTCAAGAATTTATGTTTTCCTTTCTTGGCCGATAATATATTAAGCATTCAGTCGGCCAAACTGATATGCTTATTTTGTACTGTGGATTTGTATTTCATGTATACAGCTGTTTCATTAAGAAACGAGACTGTTTGGAGGTAACTCCTACCACAGTCTTTTTTGTTCTGAGTGTTAATTAGTAAGTTAACCCATTGAGGTTTTATCACAAACGCGTAATTACTCTAAAAAAGACATGTGTCAATCAAACAGTGCATATTTTATAGGAGGTGTCTTTATGACCTATTTTATCGGTATAGACCTCGCTAAATATAAACATGATTGTTTTATCATGGATCAAAATGGTGAGGTTATACGTGATTCCTTCTCTTTCACTAATGATTCAGAAGGATTTAACACACTCCTTAATGTCTTAAACAGTTTAGACTCAAACCAAGAAAAAAGGATTGGATTTGAATCAACTGGACATTACGGATCTAATCTCAAGATATTCCTTGAAAGAAACGGCTATTCTTTCATGGAATTCAATCCTCTACTTACATATCGTCACTTCAAGTCCGAAACACTTAGAAGAACGAAGAATGACAAAGTAGATGCTCGAAAAATCTCCTCTTACCTTTATACCAGGGAATACAAACCTAATCCTAATTCATCATACCACTTAAATTGCCTTAAGTCTTTAACCAGAACCAGAAATGCTCTGATAAAAGAAAGAACCAGACATATAATTCATATGACAAATATTTTAGATGTCATGTTTCCTGAATTTAGGCCTCAGTTTAAAGACACAGGATTAAAATCTGCAACTGCCATATATCTTTTAGAGAATTATGGATCACCATCTAAAATGGCTAATATGACTAAAACTTCTTATGACAAAATGAAGTCTAAATTAAGACATACAATCTCATATGCAAAATTCATAAAGATTAAGGAATTAGCCAGAAATACTGTTGGTAATGAAGACGAAATCCTTATTTTCGAGTTAAATACTTATCTTGAGCTATTCAAAGAACTAGAGAAGAAAATTCAATGTATTGAAGATAAGATCATCAATGAATTCTCTACTATGAAATGCCATATAAGTTCCATTAAAGGAATAGGCATTATTACTGCAGCAGGCATATTAGCTGAAATTGAATCAATCGATAAATTTGATAATCCAGGACAGTTATGTGCCTTTGCAGGAATAGAACCATCTGAGAATCAGTCAGGAACTCATGATGGAGGCGGGAAGATGGTTAAACATGGATCTCCACATCTAAGAAACTATCTTATGCAGACTGCAGAGAAGATGCTGATCCATAATCCAGTTTTATACGAATACTACCTTAAGAAAAGAGATGAAGGTAAGCATCATAATGTTGCCTTATCGCATGTAGCGAGAAGACTTACCAGAATCATCTTCTATTTAGAGAAGAATGATACTGATTTTAATATTGAGAAAATGAGATAGCCGCTCATTTTAACAATCTGTTTTTAAAG
>JAQXNC010000100.1 GCA_029097145.1 Bacillota bacterium | reverse complement strand
AAAGTAGGTTTATATGGGAAAGATTAAAGTTACAATCAATAATCGTGTTGTTGAGACATATGAAGGTAAAACTATTCTTGAAGTAGCCAAGGAGAATGGTATCCATATACCTACACTTTGTTATTTAAAGAATTATACTGGTACAGGTGCCTGTCGTGTATGTCAGGTAGAGGTTGAAGGTGCCAGAAATCTATGCGCATCATGTGTCTATCCGGTTAGAGATGGCATGGTTGTCAAAACTAATTCCAAAAGAGCTCTTGATGCCAGAAGAAGAGTCGTTGAACTGATTGTTTCCAATCATTCTAAAGACTGTCTTTCATGTATCAGAAATACCAACTGTGAATTACAGCGTCTATGTCAGGAATTGGGTGTTCGAGAAGATGCCTTCAAGGGTGAAAAGACTGTACCGACATTTGATAACTTCTCTGATACGATCGTTAGAGATACTTCTAAATGTGTCTTGTGTGGACGTTGTGTTGAAGCATGCAAGAAACATCAGGGTCTGGGTGTCTTAAACTTTATGAACCGTGGTTTTAAAACCAAGGTTGGACCAATCTTTGATATGAGTATGAAGGATGTCAACTGTATGCAGTGTGGACAGTGTGTCAATGTCTGTCCAGTTGGAGCCTTATTCGAAAAAGAAGAGATTCATAAGGTTATTGATGCCTTAAATGATCCAGAAAAGTATGTTGTGGTACAGACAGCACCAGCTGTCAGAGCTTCACTGGGTGAAGAATTTGGTATGCCTATCGGTAGCAGAGTAACAGGTAAGATGGTTCATGCCTTAAAGTTACTCGGCTTTGATAAGGTTTATGATACTAACTTTGGAGCTGACTTAACCATCATGGAAGAAGCATATGAACTGGTTCATCGCGTGACTGAAGGTGGCAAACTGCCAATGATTACTTCATGTTCACCAGGATGGATTAACTATATTGAAAAGAATCATCCGGATTTACTGGATAACCTTTCGACATGTAAGTCACCACATATGATGTTTGGGGCTATCGTGAAATCATATTTCGCTGAAAAGAATAATATTGATCCTAAGAAGATCTGTGTTGTCTCTATCATGCCATGTGTTGCCAAGAAAACTGAAAAGGAAAGACCTCAGATGATTAATGAGGAAGGCATGAAGGATGTCGATATCGTCTTAACCACAAGAGAATTGGGTAAGCTTATCAGAATGTTCGGTATTGACTTTACTAACCTCAAGGATGAAGAATTTGATCAGGATCTGCTGGGTGAATACTCTGGTGCTGGTGTTATCTTTGGTGCTTCAGGCGGCGTTATGGAAGCAGCCTTAAGAACAGCTGCTGATGTGTTGACTGGCGAGGATCTGGTTGAGGTTGATTATCATAATATCCGTGGTGAAAGAGGCTTAAAGGAAGCTACTATCAGACTGGATGATATTACGATGCATGTCGCTGTCGCTCATTCAATGAAGCTGGCTGAACCTTTATTAAAGGAAATTGAAGAAGGTAAATCACCATATACCTTTATTGAAATCATGGGATGTCCTGGAGGCTGTGTCAATGGTGGTGGACAGTCATATATCCGTGCATCTATCAGAAATTCAGGCTTTGACTATCTGACAGCCAGAGCCAAGGCTTTATATGATGAAGATATGTCTTTACCAGTCAGAAAATCACATAAGAATTCGCAGATTCAGAAACTGTATACCGATTATCTCGATATGCCTAATTCTCCAAAGGCACATCATCTCTTACATACAACATATGCTAAGAAAGAAAAATATAATCGTTAATTTCAATCTTTAAAATACAGCACATACTCTTTAGGGTATGTGCTGTATTTAGATAAACAGTAAGTGCAAAATTGTTTCTGTTTATGAGAATATACAGTATAATAAAGAAAAACAGGGGATAAGATAATGTTTAATAAAAAGAAAGTAGTATTAGTTGGTTGTGGAATGGTAGGTATGAGTTATGCCTATGCATTATTAAACCAGAATATCTGTGAAGAACTTGTCCTTATCGATATTGATAAAAAACGCAGTATTGGTGAGGCAATGGATCTGAATCATGGACTGGCATTCGCTAAGGGTAATATGAAGATTTACGCTGGTGAATATACTGACTGTCATAATGCATCAATGGTTGTAATCTGTGCTGGTGCACCTCAGAAACCAGGCGAAACAAGACTTGACCTGCTGGCAAAGAATACTAAGATTTTAAAGAGTATTGTTGATCCAATTACTGAAAGTGGCTTTAATGGAATATTCCTGGTAGCTTCAAATCCAGTAGA
>JAQXNC010000099.1 GCA_029097145.1 Bacillota bacterium | reverse complement strand
TTGATATATTGATATTCAACAATTAACACAGTGATATTACGGCATTAACATAGCGATATTTTTGAGGTGAAATATTCACTTGGATTTGGTAAGGTGTTTTCAGATCATATGTTTGTAATGGATTATGAAAAGAGTAAAGGCTGGTATAATCCAAGAATTGAACCATATCATCCATTTATGATTGATCCAGCCTGTGTAGTATTCCATTATGCCCAGGAAATATTCGAAGGATTAAAGGCTTATCGTATAGCCGATAATACTATTCAGCTTTTTAGACCTGAATGTAATGCCAGAAGAATGATGGAATCTGCTGGTAGATTGTGTATGCCTGAAATAGGTGTTGAAGACTTCATTCAAGCTGTTAAAACACTTGTAAGTGTAGAAAAGGAATGGGTACCTCATACTTTTGGTGCCAGTTTATATCTAAGACCATTTATCTTCGCCAGAGACAATGGGCTTGGTGTCCATGCGTCAAAGAAATATACATTTTGTATCATATGTTCACCATCAGGCAGTTATTATAAAGAAGGTATTAATCCGATCAGGATATATGTTGAAGATGAATATATCCGTTCAGCTCCAGGATTAACAGGTTTTGCCAAATGTGGCGGTAACTATGCTGCCAGTATTAAAGCCAGTGAAATGGCAAATGACTTAGGATATGCGCAGGTATTATGGCTTGATGGGATTGAGAAGAAATATGTTGAAGAAGTTGGCAGTATGAATATCATGTTTAAGATTGACGGGAAGATATATACAGCTGCCTGTGATGGAACTGTCTTGCCAGGCGTGACCAGAAGAAGTTCAATTGAATTACTGCATGACTGGGGTTATGAAGTAATTGAAGGTAAACTGTCGATTGATGATGTGTTTAAGGCTGGAAGAGAAGGTAAACTTGAAGAAGTCTTTGGTACAGGTACAGCTGCTGTCATATCACCAGTTAAGGAACTCTTCTATAAGGGTGAAACAGTTATTGTGGGTGATGGCGGTATTGGTGATGTGACTAAGAAACTCTATGATACAATGACTGGTATTGAATGGGGCAAACTTGAAGATACCAAAGGCTGGATGATGAAGGTATGAATGTCTCAAGATGATATAGACAGATAGTCTAAACAAAGTGAACTATATGATTTGCAGGATCTGGATTAAGCCAGGTCCTTTTTAATGGATATAAAGAATGCTATAATAATGAAAAACAACTGTAGTAATAATCTAAGGGACTGGTATATATGTATAAGAAGAGAACTCTGCAACTGTTTTATATTCTGGCATCTGCACCTGATGAATATCGCACATCAAAAGAACTGTCAGAAATGGCAAATGTGACTGACAGAACCATTAAGGGAGATATTAGAGAACTCAGTAATCTGGCATATGATTTAGGAGCCAGAATCATATCTCATAAAGGAAAAGGCTATCGTCTTGAGATTGAAGATGAAGAGGTTTTTAAGAATGCCTATGAACAGCTGGAGTATCATTTCTATTCAAATTATATTAATGATGATGTGATTGAAAATCGTGTTATTGACATATTGAGATTACTTGTAACCAGTGAAAACTATATGACAGTTGATGATATTGCTGATGAGATATTTGTGGCCAAGTCATCAATCAGAGAAGAGATGGCAGAGGTTAACCATCTGCTTGAACTCTATCATCTGAAGCTAAAGAAGAAATCCGAAGATGGTCCGATGCTTAAAGGCAGCGAACTCAATAGAAGACTTTTGATGCTTTATCTTTATGACAACAGTTTTCATGACGCTAAACCAGTCTATGTTGATGGGAATATATCAGAGTTTTATGATTTTTTTGAATATGATGATTCAAAGAGAAAAGAAATCAGACATGTTTTCTTGCATATATTGCGTCAGCATCATATCAGAATAGTTGAAGCTCTGACACCGGTTGTCTGTCGTTATCTTTGTCTTCTGGTTAACAGATATCATAATGGATATTATGTCAGATTTGATGATGAAGATAAGAAGCTGATTGATGGGCTTAAAGAAATGCAGGTAGCCAGAATTGTCTTTGATGAATTAAAGGCTTATGAAGGCTATGATACCGATGAAAATGAAATATATGCTTTAGCCCTGATTCTTGCCAGCTATCGGGATATTAATGAAGATATCAGTTATCTGTCTAAAGAAGGCATTAATGAAATCAGAGAGATTATAGATAATGTTTTTATAGTTATCAATAATCGATATAATATTGATTTCAAATTGGTTAATAATTCTGAAAAATATCTGATTAGAGCCATTGCCCCAATGATGATACAGAAGAGATTTGATATATCTGGTGCTGATATCTTAAGAAATCAGTTTAATCGAACCGGTAATGTCTTCCCGATTTCCATTCTCTTTTCAAGAGTAGTGGATGAAGTATTTAAAAGTAAGTATGGCTGTCAATTAAGTGAACTGAATACATATTTCATATCAGCTATGTTTCAAAGACTGTTGTTTGCGGTTGATTATGAATTAAGAAAGATCAATGCCATGGTTATCTCAGGTAATGGTATTGGATCAGCTAATATGATATATGACTTTATTAATAATCGATATGGCAATATGTTTAATAAACTTGACTGTTATGAACTATATGAACCAAGAGAAATACCACCTGAAGAATATGACTGGATAATTGGCTATATTCCAGAATTCTCATACCGTTATATGTGGCCATTGTTTATAACAGATCCTATCCCAACGGGTAAACAGATTAATGGTATCTATAATGAAGTGGTATTATCAGGAGTGGACTTTAAGGGCATCCTACATAATCTGCACTATGAAAATATTGATATTATGAATGGTTTTAATATCAGAAATATGGATACTTTCAGAGATATTATCAGTTATAAACATGGTAAAGACATGGAATCAATAAAACATATCAAGGATAATATCAGATATCGGTCAGTTCTGGTTGATAAGACAATGATTATCTTTATTGATAGAGTTGATACCCGGAATTCAGTCTTTGAAGTATATCTGTTAAGCGATGATGACAGGCTTAGAAATCATCGATTTAATAAAATTGTAGTACTGACACTTGATGCCCATGATTCACTTGAGACAATTCGTTTTATGAATGACTGTCTATTTATGATATGTATCAGGACTGATGAGTGTTTAGAGATTATCAGAAATGATGGAGTAGATGGTTTAACAAAAATTGTTAAACTTGCACTTAAATCATTACCTATTTCACTAAATCAGGGGAAATAAAACGAATTTCCCCTTTTAATTTGAAAAATATCATGTTTTAAAGTGAGATATAACGATATATATTATTATTGTCGATGAAAGCGGTAACAGGAGGGTAAAATGTTAAAAATATTTTTATCATCACATGGTCATATGGCCAGCGGAATCAAATCATCATTAGACATTTTAATTGGTAATACTGAAAAGATTACGGTATTTGATGCCTATGTTGATGAAAGAAATGTTAAGGATGTACTGGAAGGTTTCTATGAAACTGTAAGTGAAGATGATGAAGTACTGTTATTATCAGATTTATATGGTGGCAGTGTTAATCAGGTTATGTTTACATTCTTAAATCGTCCAAATACAAGACTGGTATCAGGAGTTAACCTGGCACTCGTGCTTGAGTTGGCAATCAAGGAAACTGTATCTGACAGTGAACTTGAAGAACTGGTAGAGAATTCCAGAATGATGATGAAGGTTGTCAGGATGGAAGCTCTGGCTGATGATAATGAAAGTGATGAATTCTTTTAATAGAAAGGAAGAGGGAAAATGATCAATCATATTCGTTTAGATGAACGTTTAATTCACGGACAGGTAGCTATTAAATGGTCAAGACATACTGGTGTAAACCGTATTATTGTAGCCAATGATGATGCGGCTAAAAATCCTATCATCCAGAAGAGTTTAATGATGGCTGCACCAACTACTGCCAAGGTTGCAATCAAGACAGTAGAGGACGCAATAACATTGTTAAACGATCCTCGTTGTGAAGCATTAAAGATAATGGTAATTGTTTCTAATCCTAAAGATTTAAATAAGGTACTTGAGAATGTTAAGGGTATTCCACAAATTATCGTAGGTAACTATGGTAGAGTGGCTCCTAAACATGATGGTGAAGTCAGAAAGACTTTTGGAAGCAATTTATATGCTTATGACGATGAAGTAGAAGATTTCAAAAAAGCATTAACATACAATATCCCTTGTGTTTACCAGACTACACCTGAAGATCCTGCTGAAGATTTGAAAAAAGTCTTAGGCCTATAATCATCGAACAATTATAAAAGGAGATAAGAAATTTTATGGTTACTGCTGCATTACAAATCTGTATCGCATACTATTTAATTATGGTAATCGATTATCTGAGTGGATGGCAATGTATTAGCCGTCCAATCGTTGTAGCTCCAATTGCTGGTTTAATCCTTGGTGATTTCAAGACTGGTATTATGATGGGTGCTGCACTTGAATCTGTATTCATGGGTATCAGTGCTATCGGTGGATCTATTCCTGCTGATGGAACTACATCTAGTATTATCGCTGTTGCCTTCACATTATTAACTGGTGCTGGTATGGAAGAGGGTCTCGCTATCGCTATGCCTATCGGTACTGTTATGGCTTCTTTAAATGGTATGCTGACTCCTATCTGGGCTTCTTTAGCTGCATGGTGGGAAAAACTGGCTACTGAATGCAATCCTCGCAAATTTGAATTAATGAACTTTTTAGTATTCCTTTTACAACCATTAATCGGTACAGTGATTCTGTTCTTCGCTGTAGCTTATGGTGTTGAAGGTTTAAATGCATTCCTTGGAAGTATGCCTGCTTGGGTATTAACTGGTCTTGGTGCTGCATCTGGTATGATGCTGGCTGTCGGATTCGCTATCTTAACTTCTATGATCTGGTCTAATGAAGTTGGCGTATTCTTCTTTGTAGGTTATGTTTTAGTTAAATATTTAGGCATGGGTTCTTTACCTATCGCTATCTTAGGTATCGCTATCGCTGTAACTATGTTCTTTGGAGAAAAGAGAACTATTGATTTAAAGAATTCTTTAAAAGAAACAAAGACAGTTTCTAATGATGAGGAGGACTTCTTCTAATGGAAAAGAAAGTATTAAATGCTGAAGAGAAAAAAATACTGAACAAGATGTTCTGGAGATCACATCTGACATTCATTAACTTCAATATGGTTAAGATGGAAGCTAATGGTTTCACTATGACAATGATTCCTGCAATTGAAAGTATCTATAAAGATGATCCAGAAGGCAAGAAGGAAGCTTATCTTCGTCATCAGAACTTCTTTAATACACATGCTGTACCATTCGCATTCATCGCTGGTTTAAGCTATGCAATGGAAAAGGAACACAAGGAAAATGGTTCTGTTGATGGTCAGACAATTGAAAGTATCAAGGCTGCCTTAATGGGTCCTACAGCTGGTATGTTCGATAGCTTATTCTTCAACTGCTTAAGAATTATTGCTGCTGGTATCGGTATTGGTTTATGTGCTGAAGGTTCTATCCTGGGTACTATCATTTTCATCTTAATCTATGGTGTTACTCAGTCAATCGTTAAGTATCTGTTCGTTAATGCTGGTTATGTATATGGTACTTCATTTATCGATGCAGTATTCTCAAGTGGTTTAATGGCTGCCTTAACTAAGGCTGCATCTACACTGGGTCTTATGATGGTTGGTGCCATGACTGCTCAGATGGTTAATGTACCTCTGAACCTGACATTAAATATCGGTCAGACTTCAGTAGTTGTACAGGATGTAATTAACTCAATCTTCCCTGGTTTATTAGGACTGATTCTGTTATTCATCCTTGTGAGATTAATCAAGAAGGGTGCAAGACCTACACAGTTAATCTTTGGAATATTCGTGTTTGCATTAATTGGTGCATTTATCCATATTTTCTAATAATTAATAAATGACTAATATATATGCGGCAAGAAATTGCCGCATATATATACTAAGGGAGACTTTATGAAAGATAAGATGATGTTTTATGG
>JAQXNC010000098.1 GCA_029097145.1 Bacillota bacterium | reverse complement strand
AGCTTTCAGACATCCTGAATTCATGAATGTCTTTAATGAAGCCTACGAATATCGTCGTCATAAGGCTTATGAGATTCTGAATTCAATTCCAAATGTCTCATGTGAATTACCTGAATCAGGATTCTTATGCTGGGTTAATGTCTCAAAACTCGGCAACTCAGGTGATATTACAAATTATCTTGTGAGAGAAGCCAGAGTATCCATCAATGATGGTGCATTCTATGGACCTGGTGGTGAAGGTCATTTAAGAATAGTTTTAGGTGTCTTTAAGGATAATGAGAAGGTTGTAAAGGCCTTATTAAGAATCAAAGATGCTTTAATCAGGTATCAGAATCAGTAACAGTAAAACGCCCATCATATGATGGGCATAACTTTTATAGATTATCTTCTTTGACGAAGCTGTAGAAAGAGTTTTCTTCAGCTTTATTTTTTAAAGCGTCAATAGTGCCGACAGGATGAGCATATACCATACATTCTTCACTGCCATCACCAATATTAAACATCTGATTAGCCAGTTTTTTATCTAAGGCTGCAATAGCACAGCTTCCAAGATTCAGAGTTGTACTTGCAAGATAGATATTCTGACCAATATATCCAATATCCATTAATGCAGGCGCATGAGCCAGTATGCCATAACGCCATTCTGAACGATAGAAGACAAAATCGAGATAGAAGACAACAGAAGCTTTAGCTGCCCATGCCTGTCCAACTAATGAAGCACTGATTTCATCAGTATCAGTACCTTCTTTGATTAATTCAATCTGATGAGTTAATGGCAGATAATGATAGTAACCTGGTTTTAATCCTTCGACATAATTAGCTGCAAAATATAATTCATATGGGTGTCTTGCACCACCAGCTGGGACAGTTCTAAGGGTTGCATAGCTCTTGCCCCTGATTGATAAGACACCAGCGCATGCAAAACAGAGATAGCTTAACTGTTCTAAAGTGATATTCTTTTGTGTGTAGACACGATGTGATTTTCTTTCAAATAATAAATCTGTGAAATTACCTTCGACTTTGACATCTTTGAAGTTCTTAGGTAAATCGATGATGACATCACTCACTGCTGCCTTGCATAGTGGTGGCTGAGGTTTCTTTAACTGTTGATCAGTCTGATAGTTACTTAAATCGACATCTTTAGCGATTTCATTTTTGACAAAAGCCCGACTTAAGTCTCTGATATCCTGTAACTGCTTATCCATTTTATATCCTCCCTTGTATAATATCCAAGATAAGAAGATGATACTATCATATAATAGTATTCAGATTATTCAATAAATATATGGTAACACTTATTTATTTGAAGGAATAGTACGGAATAATAGATTTAGAATGATAATGAGCTGACTGGAGTGAAAATTATGAAAGAAATAATCATTAGTCGTATTAAGCGAAAAAGACAGATTCTCTTTGATAGAGATGATGATATCATGATTGAGTTAAGTATGATTATAAATGATGTGTCAAAAGAAGCTGTTGTATCATGGGCAATTGAAATGGCTGAAGAATCAAAGAGGATACTTGCAACCAGATATCCTTTTGATGATCGGCCCAAAAGAGCGATTGAACTTACGAAGTTATGGGCAAAGGGCGAACTAAAGATGCCTTTTGTAAAAGGGGCAATAATTGACTGTCATGCGATGGCTAAAGATCTTGATTCGCTTTCGGATATCGCAAGATGTCATGCGATAGGGCAGGCATGTTCAG
The DNA here is from genome assembly GCA_029097145.1 of Bacillota bacterium. Classification (GTDB taxonomy): domain Bacteria; phylum Bacillota_I; class Bacilli_A; order Erysipelotrichales; family Erysipelotrichaceae; genus JAHHTG01. The sequence continues at coordinate 3,220 of JAQXNC010000098.1, read as the reverse complement.
TCATGCATACAAAAAGACACGCCATAGGCTATCCGTTATATGATCTGACAGCCCTTATTAGAGATAATGGTACTGATGATTGTGACACACTGATTAAAAGACGTGTAGCTCACTATAAAGAAAGACTTATCTACTGGAAAGAATATAAAGCTTAAAAGAAGTCCTGGGATAATGGGTTTTCACTTCTGACATAAAACTTATGAAGATAATATTTTTTAAAGGGTTAGATTTGTTATATAATAATGGGTATGAGAAATAATAGCGGAATTCCATCAATTATATTTTTTATTCTATTTATAGGTATCGTTTCAGGTCCTGTATCTTTTATCTTTGGACTATTTCCTTTAATTATCCCGGCATTAATAATCTTTGGTATTGTCAAGGCAGCGACAAACGACAATCGAAACAAAAACATTAAATCAGTAAGAAAGAAAACGACTAATACAGGCAGCAATGCTAAGGCTTTCGTGTCTGCCAGGGATAAGGGCATGATTGACCGTCGACTGAAGGAATATTTTAAAGATCATTATGCTTTACCGGTCTTTGAGGATATTAAACTGGTTACCAAGAATGGTACATATACTTCTTTTGAAGAATTATATATTGCCAAGGGTGATGAGACGATATTGTCACTTGATGAATTTGGCAATATGTTCCCAGGGACATATTCAGAGATTGTATCTCTGTTAAAGGCTTTCAGTAAGCAGAAGAAAGATGATGTCATGGCGGCTGAAGTCAAGATGCCTGAGGTTAAGAAAGAAGATAAACTCTCAGATGCTGAGAAATATATTGAAAAGATCAATTCTTTAAATGTGGCTATACCACAGGAAGAGATTACCAATGGTCTATATCAGACCTGTGCTCTTTTAAAACAGATTGATATTGCAACCAAGGCTAATGCCAAAGACAGTAAGATTGAGAAACTGTATGATTACTATCTGCCTATCCTGTTAAAGATCTTAGAAAACTACCGTTCTTTAATGGAAGCTGGAGCTAAGGGTGATGAATTTAAGAAATGTGAAGCTCAGCTGATTAAAACGATTATCCTGATTAATGAAGCCCTTAAGTCGATTAATGAATCGATGCATGAAGATGATTATATGAATCTGAATGCTGATATTACAACTCTGCAGTCATTATTAAAGAAGGATGGATTAGTCAGGGAAGGTTCAATCTTTGAGGGTGATGACGATGAATAGAGACAAGTTTGATGAAATAGATAAGATGTTTGAAAGCCTGGAGAAGGCTAATGATGAGACACTGGAATCCTTTAAGGAAAGACTCAGTGGGACATTAGATAATCAGAAGGATCTGGTTGATTATAAGAAGGATACTGATTATCACAGATCACCAATGGTCAGAAGACCGACGATACCAGATCAGATAAATGCTTCATTTGATACAAGACTGGATTATTTCCTGTATTTTATCAAGAATGTCAATTATGGAGTTTCAAATAATGGACAGTATGTTCATGGACATGTAAGAGCCTTAAACCAATATCTTGAACACGCTAAGATAAATCATAATGATTTATCACAGGTTGAAGCTGTCTTAAAGGATGAACTTGAAAGATATGTATCTGTTTCAAAGAATACTTTGGATATTAAAGGTTATTATGATGGTTTAAACTATGTCAATAAAGCTTTAAAGAAATCTAAAGAGATTATGGCTTCCAAGATAAATGCGATATTAAAGAAAGAATTACAATGAAGAAAGATAATAGAGAAAAAATGCTTGAAGAGTTATTCGGCAGAAGAACGACTCTTGATATCAATGATACCAAGGATGTATTAAGGGAAAGCACAGATGAATTGACAAGAATCATTAATCAGAATGCCAAGGCCCTTGAGGATCTGAGTTTTGATATGAATAATGCCACACTTAAGAATATTAATGAAGAAGTTAAAAGAGATTTTAATCTGAGTGATGAGATTGATCTTGTAAAACTGAAATCAGAACTTGAGACTGATTATTCGACTAAGATTGAAGTACCGGAGAATGTTGTGGTAGGTAAGGCTTCAAGAGAAGTCTTTGAAACAATCAATGGGGAACTCAATCAGATGGTTTTAGGTCAGATTGAAGCTTCCAAGGAAATGACTATTGCCTTTAGAAGACCATATGTGACAGGCAGTGATCCAAATAAGATCAGAAACAGTATTCTTTTAACTGGTTCTAATGGTAGTGGCAGACACCTTTTAGTTAATTCCATGGCTCAGTTACTGAAGAAACATGGACTGATAGTAACATCTGAAATCATTACACTCGATATGTCAAGATATCAGTCACCTGCTCAGGAAACGCTGTTTCTGCAGGATTTATATGTAGCTTTAAATCAGAAGAATGCCATTATCATCATTGAGAATATGGAAGAAGGTCATCCAGTCTTTAACCGTATGTTAAGTGAGCTGGTAGTTGAAGGAACGCTGACGCTTAATAAACGTTATGTCTTTAAACAGAATCAGATGCAGCTGGCTAGTGATGGTTTAACCAGTGAAGTTATTGATTCATTAAATGGCAATAATAAGGTACTGGTATTTATTTCTGAGAATTCACCTAAGAAGATGCTGGATATCTTTGGTAAATCATTTATTGATAAGGTTACCGATAAGATTAAGACGGTATATTTAGATGAGAATTCATTAGCTAAGATTATTGATAAGATTCTGGAAGATTTTAAATTAAAATGTCATACTCAGTTAGAAATTGAAATCAAGATTGATGAAACTGTTAAGGATTATCTCTTATCAATCTATAGTCCTAATGATGGGGTTGATTCAATAACGCCAGCAGTCAATAAGATATATGATGAACTGGTTGATCTCTCACTTAAGAAAGATGATTTTTCAGCCTTACTGCTTAAATATGATGAATCAGCCAAGGCTATCATCAATGATGAGATAATCGAACTTGATTTAAGTGACGATTCAAAGGCTGAAAGAGATGCCATTCAGAAGGAACTGGATGCGATTGTTGGACTTGATAGTGTTAAACAGTATCTGATTTCTCTTGAAGATCATATCAAGGTTTCAAGAATCAGAAAACTGAAGGGTCTTAAGACTTCTGAAGTATCTAAGCATATGATTTTTACTGGTAATCCAGGTACTGGTAAGACAACTATCGCTAGACTGGTATCCAGAATGATGAAAGCCTGCGGTATCTTAAAACAGGGTCATCTGGTGGAAGTGACAAGAGCCGATCTTGTGGCTAAATATGTTGG
>JAQXNC010000097.1 GCA_029097145.1 Bacillota bacterium | reverse complement strand
TGAGGTCACAAGGCTACTGATAATGATTAAGGCGATACAGACAACAGCTCCAACAGACAGGAATTTAATACCCTTAAAATATGCCTTGGGACTGATGACAGAGAAGAGATTGCCTAAAGTCAGCTCAATCAGTATAAAACCACCAAAGAGAATCAGATAGAAGATAAAACCTGGTGAATGAGGATTGAATGGTGCATGAACGAGATAGATAAATCCCAGCATCAGCACAACCAGGATTACAGTAATGATTATGAATGTTCTGGTTTTAGGAGTAACAGAACGTTTCATTGAACTGCCATTAAAACCATTAAAATTAAATTGTGTCATATAAATAACCTCCTATTTTACATAGTGATTCAATAGATAAACTATAAGTCCACCAAAGAGGAATGATATAAATGATGTCCCCACCAGCATTACATCGAAACCTGATGTGAAAGTCTGCATAATGAGCACTAATGTACTGGCGATAATAAGTCCAAGTAGTAATGATAATGTCGCACCCTTATTAATGTCGAAGGCAACCTTTAAGACTTTGGCAGATACCACAATACCAAGCAGTATGCCAACCCCCATAAAACCAAGTGGGATCAGAATATTTAAATCAAAACTTGTCACATTGGCAAGATATGACTTAAAGAGATGATACTTACCAATTATCAGTAGCACCATTGAACCACTAACCCCTGGTAGAAACATGGTAAAACCAGCGATAAAGCCAACTCCTGTCATCACAAGCAGATTGATGATGGTTAAAGGTGGATAGACTACTGCTGTATTAGTCGCATCTCCAGGATTTAGAATCTGTAAACCAATTACGACAGCCATTCCAACGATCAGTGGAATAATACTTAACTTATAACCCTTCATTTCACCTTTGACAAAGACTGGGATGGAAAAAGCAATCAGTCCAATAAACCAGTAGATTGTCTGAATCGGGAAGGCCTCAAAAAGATATTCCAGAACCTTGGCAAAGCCCACAAGCCCTATTGCCGCACCAATCAGGACTTCTAAAAGAAAGATAATATATTCCTTACGCTTTGGACTATGAATTGCCAGAACTCCTGGAATAGCTTCCATGATCTTATCAAAGATACCTAATAGAACCATCATCGTCCCACCAGATACACCTGGTATGACGTTGGCAATCCCAACCGCTATACCACCTATAATATTTTTAAACATTGTTTTCTCCTTTATAATTCTGATATTTATATAAAACAGTAGCCAATATTTTAACTCCTGTAATATAGTCTTTTCGCGATATCCATTCCATCTCGCCTGATCCCTTTAAAGGCAATATACATGATGGACCAATCCCCACGCAGTTTGAATTACCATAGATAATAGGTAATCTGATATCACTGCCACCATGATACTGATGAATAAAACTACTTTCTCCACTGATTGAGGTAATACTGTCTTCAATCAGTTTTACAAATTGATGTTCATTGGCGACCATCGCTGGTGATGCACACATATTACCTTTAGTAATCCGATACATTCCCTCATCAAGGGTATCTGCTATGACATTTTCTATTTCATCCATTACATCTTTAACTGTCAGTGGCATAAAGAATCTGACTCTGACCTTAATTGAAGTATGTAAGGAAATACCACCATAACCATTATCTGATATGATTGAACCAATATTCAGAATATATGAACTCTGACCCTTGAATGAACCAAAATCAAAGACATATTTCTTTCTGTTGGTTTCATTGAGCCTCTCTAAGGCCTCGATTACTCTCATTGCACTGATATTGGAATTAATACCAGGATCAAGATCGTCATGCATAGCTCCATTCTTTCCATAGATATCAATATTGAGGTCGACAATCCCTAAAGAGATATTCTTAATCTCCTTAAATCCATGACCAGTCTCAGCCGGATGCAGATATATGGAATTGACAGCTGTATAGCCCTTATGGATAGCACTGAGAGTTCCATAGGCTCCACCATGTTTGCCTAAAACAGACATTAAAGTGATATCGTAGGGTAGTTTTTTGACATGTTTCAGAAGGTATTTGAGGGCATAGATCATCATTGCAATTCCACCCTTATCATCCGAACTCCCCAGTCCATAGATGCGATCATCAGTTATTCTGACTTCATAGGGATTCGCAAAATTACCGAAATAATCTTCACTTTCCGTATCGATATGTCCAAACAACATAATTGAATCAACTTGAGGATTATCTGAATATAATCTACCTGCCACATTATAGGCATTCTCATCAAATTCAATATCACTCTGACAGTAATCAGGATAATTCACAAGAGGTCTGATATCACCCTTGAAACTCTCAGTTTCTAAACCAAGCTTCTTAAATTCTTCATAAACTATTTCCTGAGCCATAGTAGCCTTACCATCACTTGATGGTGTTTCTATCAGTCTTTTAAGACCTGCAACTATCTCATCTTCATGTGCGTCAATATCGTTTAGAATTCTTTCTAACATATTATTAATTATACAATAATCCTACTGATTACAAGATAATATCTAGGTATCTATTCAAATAAAATATTTTCATTTATCTTTAAGCGTTGATATTTTTCTGACATGATATGATGAATTCATAAAACTAAGAAGTGAAACAGTAAGTATTAAGAAATGTTGGTGGCTTTATAAGGCAGTTATAGTAATATAGCTAATAAAGATAGGAAGTATCGCAAGACAATCGTCCTTTCATTCGAAAGAGCTTTTTTATTAGGAGGTAGAATTTATAAAAAGTTATTAGTACTGGTTTTAGTGTTATTACTGACGGCAGGATGATTCTATCTAATTAAATTTTGAACATTTTAGCACTTTACTATTGACAGTGCTAAATAAAGTGTTATTATATAGTTGTAGGTTGATAAAGGATCATATATCAACCGGGTATGATTTTCATGATTTGTATTTTTAATAGAAAAAGAGGCGATGTATATGAAACTTATACCTAGAAACTATGATTTATTTGCAGATGTCTTTGATGATATGTTTAATTCTTCTCTTACTCGTGGTGTATCTTCGATCATGAAGACTGATATTCACGAAAAGGATGGTAACTATGTCGTTGATGTAGAATTACCAGGATACAAGAAGGAAGATATCGGTATCGATTTAAAGAATGGATACTTAAGCATCAGCGCTAAACATGAAACCAATGAAACAGAAAAGAATGAAAAGGGCTATGTCATTCATGAAGAACGTTCATTTGGTTCCTGCTCAAGAAGTTATTATGTTGGTGAATATGTAAAGCCAGAAGATATCAAGGCCAAATTCGATAATGGTATCCTGACACTTGTTATTCCTAACACAGATAAGAAGCAGGTTGAGGCTTCTAAGCCAATTATGATCGAATAGTTTTATCCCCCAAGAAAGATCTCAGGACTAATCCCACCTGGGATTTTTTATTTTAAATGGCTCAAGAGACCTTATATAAGGAATCATGAGCCATTTTTTATCCTATTATTTTATGACGTATCTCATCATAACGTTCGTTTTCAAAGTCAAAATCCATCTTACGATATGACCATAAGGCATGACCAATACCATATTTAGCAAAGACTTCATGAATATCGAGATACCACTTTAAAGTTTCATTAATATCAGTCAATTCAATAACCCCATATTCGCCACAATATAATGGTAAATCACGCTTACAGGCGATATTTATCGCTTCTTTGAAGAGATTTTCAAAGAATTGTGGTGATGGTGTATCATTTAAGTCTTTTACCCCATCATCAATAATTAATGGGATATTATGTTCATGAGCTATTTTCAGATAGTCACTGAAGCTTGTGTGGTATGGTATTCTAAAGTCTTTAGGCATAGTCTTAATCCAATAAGCCCCCTGATGAGTAAACAGTAATGGTTCATAACAGTGGAAATTGAGAACGATATTCTCATCAAAATCAATATCGATATCCTTAATAGCACTGACGGCATTGTTGTGATATCCACCAACAATAATCTTAATATCCTTTGAATACTGACGTATCAGTTTAACTGTTTTATCAGCTATCTCGTTCCAGATATCACAGTATTTAATATCAGTTACTTCATTTAAGAGTTCAAAAGCGACATATGAACTTCTGGATACATAGCGTTTAGCCAGTTTATCCCAGAGTTCATAGAATTTTTCCTGAAGTTTTTCACTTTCGAAGAATCCATTTTCACCCTCACCATCATCAAATGAATAACCATAGGTCTTATGCAGATCCAAAACGACATTCAGATTATACTTATGAGCGTTATCTAAAGCTTCATCGAGATATTTAAACCCATTTGAATTTTCAAACAGTTCATAGTCTACCGGGATTCTGATATGATCAAAACCCCATTCCTTAACTTTTTTAAAGTCAGCTTCACCAATAAAGGTCCGATAGTGTTCATCTTCATTGCTACATTGAGAAAACCATCCACCAAAGTTTATCCCTTTAATAAAACCATTAAATCTACGCATAAATACTCCTTTAAAAAGCCGAAATATCGGCTTATTTATCAATTCTTACTACAGAAGCTCCATCATAGAGTTCTCCTGAAATAAAGATTCTATCATTCTTGTTGTTATCAGGATTTTCAATCTGTTCAACCAGTTTTAAGACAGCGGTCTCACCTAAGGAACTGGCATTCTGATGATATGTCACAAGTCTTGGAGAAATAATCCTTGATAATCCAATCCCATCATATCCAACAACCGATATATCTACCCCAATCTTTAAATCACCGTCATTGATGGCGTTATATCCACCAATAGCTGAATAATCATCTGGGAAGAAGATACATGTTGGTCTATTTGGCAACAATAAGAGTTCCTTGGTCGCAAAATAGGTTGCCTGTGTATCGTGGAAACGGGCTCTTTTAAAATTCTCATCAGGAATTTCCAGTTTATACTGATCCAGAAAACGACGGATACTCTTTTCACGAATTCTCGTAACTTCAGTATCATCACCCATAATAAAGGCAATATTGCGATGCCCCATATTATAGACATATTCCAGAAGTTTACGGTTACCAATGAGGTTATCTGATAAAATTGAAGTCTTCTTATCAAAGATATGGTCAATTGAGACAACAGGCAATGGTGAATCTATCAGTTCTCTAACCTGTGGATCTTCAAAATCAACTGAGGCGATAATTACTCCCTCAAAACCTCTGTAGTAACAGTGTTGCAGATAACTGCCCATAGTATTTCGATTAATAAATGCGATATCGTACCCGCGACTTTCAGCTGATGATTTTATAGATTCCAGAATATTTGAGAAGTATTCATGGGTTAAACCACTATGCATTTCATCAACGAAAAGAATACCTATCAGTTTGGTACGATTAGTCTTAATCGCTCTGGCCAGTGAATTAGGCGTATAGCCCAGTTCCTTAGCTCTTTCACGAATTCTCTTTTTGGTTGCTTCGGCGACATCAGCGTGATCATTGAGGGCTTTGGAAACTGTCGCCATTGATACTCCACATTCCTTAGCCAAATCCTTAATACTGATCATCGGGAATTCTCCTTTATATATACATTGATTTATATTATAGACTAATATTCAAGATTTTTCCTGTTTTCTTTAGAGAATACATGCACAATGTTGCCAGAGAAGGTTACATGCATGATTGAACCTGATTCAAAAGTAATATCTTTACCATGGGTAGGTACAATTACAATTGTATCCTTACCTGTAGGTTCAGTTGCGTGGACATGAATATCAGAACCCATCAGTTCACAGACATCAACCTTACATGCAATACCATCTTCACTGTTTAAAAGTGAATATAGATGTTCAGGTCTTACACCGACATAGACATCCTGTGATTCAACATTATGACTTAACATTCTTTGAGCTTTGTCTTCTGAGAGTTCAACCTTGTGTCCATCAACCAGAACTGAATATGTATTACCTTCTTTAATTAACTGACCTTCAAAGATATTCATACGTGGTGTACCAATAAAGCCAGCCACAAAGAGATTAGCAGGATGATTGAATACTTCCTGTGGAGTACCAATCTGCTGGATATAGCCATCCTTCATGACAACGATACGATCACCAAGAGTCATCGCTTCAATCTGGTCATGAGTTACATATACGAAAGTTGTATCAATCTTCTTACGCAGCTTAATAATCTCAGCACGCATCTGATTTCTCAGCTTGGCATCAAGATTAGAGAGTGGTTCATCCATCAGTAAGACTTTTGGATTACGGACAATAGCACGTCCAATCGCTACTCTTTGTCTTTGTCCGCCAGAGAGATTCTTTGGCTTACGGTTAAGATAATCTGTAATATCAAGAATTTCAGCAGCTTCCTTAACCTTGCGGTCAATTTCATCTTTAGGCAGATGTTTAAGTTTTAAAGAGTAAGCGATATTATCGTAGACACTCATATGTGGATATAAGGCATAACTCTGGAAAACCATGGCGATGTCACGATCTTTTGGTTCAACACTGTTAACTAAGACATCATCAATATATAATTCACCATCAGTAATATCTTCAAGTCCGGCAATCATTCTAAGTGTAGTTGATTTACCACAACCAGAAGGACCCACCAGAACGATAAATTCCTTATCCTTTATATCAATACTGAATTCCTGAACAGCTACAACACCATCTTTGGTAATCTCAAGATTACTCTTTTTCTGTGATGTATCACTCTTTTTATTTTTCTTCTGATCATCTCTTAAAGGATAGACCTTTTTAATATTCTTTAACTGTACTTTAGCCATAATTTACCTCCATTAACCCTTAACTGAACCAGATGTAACACCCTTGATGATAAACTTCGATAAGAAGAGATAGACAACCATAACCGGTAAGATTGCCAGTAAGATTAACATATACATCTTACCGAGGTCAAACTTCGCAAAGTCAGCACTTCTTAGCTGTGATATCATAATTGGAACAGTCTTCTTTTCAGCCTTGGTCAATAGTAATCCTGGCATGAAGAAGTTATTCCATGAAGCTACAAATGAGAAGATCATCTGGACTGCGACGGCTGGTTTCATAATCGGAAGTACAATTCGATTGAAGATGGCAAATTCACTGGAACCATCAATTCGGGCTGCTTCAACCATTTCAATCTGAAGTGTCGCTTCAAGATACTGTTTCATGTAGAAGTAAACTGCTGGGGCGGCGATACTTGGCACTATCAGCATCCATAATTTGTTGGTCAAGTTATATTTGAAGGCCAACTGTACAAAACCAGCTGCCGAAACCTGAGGAGGAATCATCATAACAGCGATAATAAATGTAGTAACGTACTTCTTAAGTTTAAAGTCATAGACATATGTCGCATAAGCTGTCAAAGCTGAGAAATATGTCGTTAAGATAGCTGAGATTGATGCAACGATAAAACTGTTCATCATACCCACTGGGATATTGATCATCGTATCATCAATCGCATTTTTAAAGTTAGTGATAAAGTTTGACCCAGGCAGGAATGAGAATTTACCCTGTAACTGGAAATTAGTCTTTGATGCGCTGATAAACAGCAGATAGAAGAAGAATATACATAGTGCACAGAAGAAAAATACGAAGACATAAGCCATGAATCTGGTTAAGATGAGCTTGGCTGCAGCTTTTTTGTTGTCATCCATAATTTAATCCTCCTTCTTCTGTAATACTTTAAAGACAATAATTGATAAGATACCTGTAATGATAAAGAGAATTACTGATACAGCACCAGCCATACCATAGTTCTTTGAACCAGACAGATAATTGTTCAGCAACATTACTACTGTAAATGTTGTACGGTTTGGCATACCGATACCTTTTGATAAGACCTGAGGTACATCAAACATCTGTAAACCACCAATTAATGATGTAATGGCTGCATATACCAGAATTGGTCTTAGAAGTGGCAGGGTAATATCCTTAAACACATGACCACTTGAAGCACCATCAATACGCGCTGATTCAAACAGTGATTCATCTATACCCATAATACCTGCCATTAAGACAATAGTTGTATTACCAAACCACATCAGGAAGTTCATAAGCGCAACCAGTAATCTGGCTGGTACCTTAAAGGCGATAAAATCGACAGCCTTATCAAGGATTCCATTAGCCAGTAAAATCTGGTTTATTGGTCCTACGGTTGAGAATAATGAGAAAAACAACATTGAAAACGCAGATGCCATTATCAGATTTGGCATATAGATAACTGTCTTGGCAAAACCCTGACCCTTAAGTTTCAGTCTGGTACTTGTAAAGATTAAAGCCAGAAGTAAAGCTATCGCAAACTGTGGTAAGGCCCCGATAATCCACATAATCATGGTGTTACTGAAATATTTAACGATATCAATCATTCCATCAGTTGATGTCGTAAACAGTTTGATATAGTTATCAAAGCCAACAAAGTTTGGTCCAATCTGTGTCAATCCCTCTCGATAGTTTTCAAAGAAACTGTTGTAGAAAGTCAGTATCTGTGGATACAGTGTAAATATTGCATAAACTACAAAGAATGGAATGATAAAGATATATCCCCATTTGGCATAACTAACGCTTTTTCTATTATTCTTTCCCCTCATCAGTATGTCTCCCTTCTTTAAAATTATCACACAAAATCACTCTTGTATGATAGTTTTAAAAATCAAAGGCAGTTATTTACTGCCTTTGATCTCATAATTATTATCAGTTATTATTTAGCAGTTTCAGTATTGATTGCTGGGAACTTTTCATTAATATACTTGAAGTAGTTATTTAATGCATCTTCTCTAGAAACAGTACCCTTCAGATATTCTACGAAGTAAGTCTGTAAACCTTCATTCATGTACTGATCATATAGAGTGATGTTCTGGAATTTAATATTCTTAGCCAGTTCAGCAAATACTGCTACATCATTCTGTCCACCCAGGAATTCTGAACCATATTCAGGGTCACTTGCGAATTTATTATTAACTGCCTGGTTGTTTGTGAACTGAGATTCCTGAGAAATCAGCTTAGAACATACATCTTCATTATTAATGAATGTATTCATGATTTCAGCAGCGATTGTTGGATTATCAGAACCTGTAGGAGCTAATAACCATGTACCGCCCCAGAAGTGAGCTGCAGGACCTTCAACGATAGCCCAGTCACCCATAGCTTCTTCATGAGCAGGACCCATACAGAAGTTGAAATACCAAGCTGGTCCAAAGAAGCATAATGCACGACCATCTTTACCCATTTCAGCATTCTTACCAGCATCCCAGATACCTTCAGTTAATGTATAACCGTTAGCTACATACTTTTCAGCCTGATCCATCCAAGTAGTAATCTTTTCATCAAAGTGCATATTCTTATCTGCATCTACCCATGGAGAAGATACGTTGTTAGAGAATACACGGTATGTTTCAGCATAAGAAGGAGTCATTAAGTAACCCTTAGCTGCTGCATCAGCTGCTACAGCGTCAAATTTTTCCCAACTGTTTAACAGTTCCTGTACTTCAGCTGGTTCATCAGTTCCTAATACTTCCTTAGCGATTGAACGTCTGTAAATTAATGCAGATGGACAGCACTGGAAAGATACACCCTTAACTGTTCCGCTAGCGTCACTTGCTGCTTCAACAGTATATGAATATGTATTAGAGAAATCAGTTACGCCTAAAGCCTTAACGTCCTGAGTCACTGCTGAATCAGTATATTTAAGGATATAGTCAGCTTCTGCTAAGAATAAGTCAACCTTATCATCAGTAGCGGCATTTTCCTGATTCAGTAAAGCTGCATCAAGTGCTTCCTGATATTGGCTGTTGTCAGATGGCACGATAGTCCACTTGAATTCTACACCTTCATCAACCCAGTGTTTACCAGGTGCTTCTTCATAATAAGCATCGAGAGTTCCATCACCATCAGTATCAAGATAAGGAACTGTACCTAAATAGTACTTTTCAAAGAAACCTTTAAATTCTTCATTCCATGCATAGATGTTGAAGACTGTACCTTCCTTAGGTGTTTCATCTGTAGTACCTGTATCAGCAGTATCTTTACTACCGCAGGCAGCCAGAGTACAAACCATAAGGATTGCTAATAAAGCAGTTAAAAACTTTTTCATATTATCCTCCTATAAAGTTTTTGCTTAAACGACTTAAACGTTTTCGTAACTTAAGTATGTAACACAACTTCAACTTTGTCAATACCTAATTGAAAGCGTTTACTTATGACTTGTTTTTTGATTTAAGATGATATATGCTTATTATGGATAAACTAAAACGTTTTCGAAAGGAGACATATAAAATGCAATATGGATATTTTGATGATCATAATCGTGAATATGTCATCACTAAACCTGAAACACCTCTACCTTGGATAAACTACCTCGGAGCGAAAGATTTCTTCACCCTTGTATCAAATACCGCTGGAGGCTATGCCTTCTATAAGGATGCTAAACTCAGAAGAATCACAAGATACAGATATAATAATCTGCCACTTGATTCTGATGGTTTCCATCTATATATCAATGATGGTCGTGATATCTTTAATCCAGGATGGCAACCTGTCAAGACAGTCCTTGATGAATATGAATGCCGTCATGGAATGGGATATACCATCATTAAGGGCTCAAAGAATGGTTTAAGTGTCAGACAGGAAATGTATGTACCGGTAAATGATAATATCTTACTGACAAGAGCCACTTTAAGTAATAATACTGATGAGGTTAAGGAATTTGATCTTTTCTCATTTGTTGAATTCTGTCTTTGGGATGCGGTTGATGATACAACCAACTTCCAGCGTAACTATTCAACTGGTGAAGTCGAGATTGAAGGTTCAAATATCTATCATAAGACTGAATATCGTGAAAGACGTAATCACTATGCCTTATTCTACTGTAATCAGAAGATTGATTCTTTTGATACTTCAAGAGAAAGCTTTATGGGAATCTATGGTTCACCAGCTGCTCCATTAGCTGTTACTAATAGACACTGCAGCAATTCACATACTCACGGCTGGCAGCCAATAGGTGCTCATCATCTGCATATGACACTTAATCCAAATGAAGTTAAGACGGTTATCTTTGGTCTGGCTTATGTTGAAGTCGATGAAGATAAGAAATTTATCGCACCTTCTGTTATCAATAAGGAACCAGCTGATCTCATACGCAATAAATATATGAGTGATGAACAGTTTGATAATGGTTTAAAAGAACTTCATGAATTCTGGAATAATCTGCTCTCAGGCTTTGAAGTCAATACTGAAGAAAAGAATATCAACCGTATGATTAATACCTGGAATGCTTACCAGTGCATGGTAACCTTCAATATGTCGCGTTCTGCTTCATATTTTGAATCTGGTATTGGTCGTGGTATGGGCTTTAGAGATTCATGTCAGGACCTTCTGGGCTTTGTCCATATGATTCCAGATCGTGCTAGAGAAAGAATTCTTGATATTGCCGCTACTCAAAAGAAAGATGGCAGTGCCTACCATCAGTATCAGCCTTTAACCAAGAAAGGTAATTCAGATATCGGTGGTGGTTTCAATGATGACCCATTATGGTTAATCGCCTGTGTCAATGCCTATATCAGAGAAACTGGTGATTGGGATATCTTAAATGAAATCGTTGATTTTGATAATAATCACGATGATGCCGATACACTGCTTGAACATCTAAGAAGAAGCTTTAACTATACTTTAAATAATCTTGGACCACATAAGTTACCACTTATTGGTCGTGCTGACTGGAATGACTGTCTGAATCTCAACTGTTTCTCAAGTCATCCTGGTGAATCTTTCCAGATTACTGGTCCATCTGAAGGACCTGTCGCTGAATCAGTTTTCATCGCTGGAATGTTTGTCAAATATGGTAAGGAATATGCAGATATCTTAAGACATCTGCATCTTGATGATGAAGCTCTTAAAGCATCTATCGCAATTGAAGAGATGGAAAAGGCTGTCTTGAAGGATGGCTGGGATGGTGAATGGTTCTTAAGAGCCTATGATGCCTATGGTCATAAGGTTGGTTCTAAAGAATGTGAAGAAGGTCAGATCTTTATTGAACCACAGGGTATGTGTGTAATGGCTGGTATTGGTGTTAAGACTGGTGAAGCACAAAAAGCTCTTGATTCAGTAGCTGAAAGACTTGATACCAAGTATGGTATTGTCTTATTAAACCCTGCATATACCAAATATCATCTGGAACTTGGTGAAATATCTTCATATCCACCAGGTTATAAAGAGAACGCTGGTATCTTCTGTCATAATAATCCATGGGTTATCTTCGCTGAGACAATTATGGGTCATGGTGACAGGGCATTTGAACTATACAAAAAGACCTGTCCAGCATATCTTGAAGAAATATCAGAAATCCATCGTACAGAACCATATGCATACTGTCAGATGGTAGCCGGTAAAGATGGCGCAACCTTTGGTGAGGGTAAGAACTCATGGCTGACAGGTACTGCAGCCTGGACATTTAAGGTTCTAAGTGAAGGTATTCTCGGAATTAAGCCTGACTATAATGGATTGATTATTGATCCATGTATTCCAGCACATTTTGAAGAATATACTGTCAACCGTCGTTATCGCAATACGATGTATCATATCACTGTTAAGAATCCAAAACATGTCGAAAAGGGTGTTGAAAAAGTATTACTTAATGGTGTTATGGTTGATGGTCCTGTCTATTCTAATGACAGTGAAGCTGAAGTTACAGTTTATATGGGTTAGGCGATCTTTTGATCGCCTTTTAGAAAGGTTAATATGCAATACGGATATTTTGATGATTTAAATCGTGAATACGTTATTACACGACCAGATACTCCATCACCATGGGTTAATTATCTTGGCGATACTGAATATGGGGCTATAATTTCTAATAATGCCGGTGGATACAGCTTTGAGAAATCAGGTGCCAATGGTCGAATTCTGCGTTATTACTTCAATGCCTTTGATGAACCAGGACGTTATATCTACTTAAAGGATGAAGAAAATGATATCTGGTCAGCTTCATGGGGTCCTGTTAAAAAGGATTTAAAGACTATTGATTATGAATGTCGACATGGTTTAGCCTACACCATCATGAAGTCACACTATAAACATTTTGATACTGAGGTAGTGTATTATGTTCCTTTGAATAAACGTTATGAAGTATATGCCCTTGATATTACCAATAATGATGATAAGGACCATCAGTTAACTGTAACTGGTTATGTTGAATTTACTAATGAAACCAATTATGAACAGGATCAGGTTAACCTCCAGTATTCACTCTTTATATCAAGAACCAGTTTCAAGGATAATCGTATCATCCAGAAAGTTAAAGGTAACTTTGATGTATCTAATCCATCTGAAGTCGATGAACGTTTCTTTGGTTTAGTAGGTAATGAGGTAGATTCATGGTGTGGTGATAAGAAGGCATTCTTAGGACCGTATAAGGGTTACGCTAATCCTGATGGTGTTAAAGATGGTCATCTGAGTAACACTGGTAACTATTCAGAGAATTCCTGTGGAGCTTTATCAACTGTTATTGAGCTTAAGGCACATGAAAAAAGACGTCTTATCTTTATCCTCGGTCAAAGAAAAGATGCAGAAGCCTCATTAATCATGAATGAATATAAAGATCTCAATAAACCTGATAGCGACCTTAAGGAGTTAAAAGATTACTGGTCTTCAAAATTATCACACTTTAAGATTGAAACTCCAGATAAGGACTTTGATACCATGATTAATACATGGCATGCGTTTAACTGTTTTATGACCTTCACATGGTCAAGGGCAGCTTCACTTATCTATTGTGGTCTTAGAAATGGTTATGGTTATCGTGATACCGTTCAGGATATTCAGGGTGTCATTCATCTAGATCCAGTATCAGCTAAAGAAAAACTGAGTTTTATGTTGTCAGGACAGGTTGATAATGGGGCTGGATTACCGCTTGTTAAGTTCACTCATAATCCAGGTTTTGAAGATACACCAGATGATGATTCATATGTCAGGGAAACCGGACATCCAGCCTATCGTGCTGATGATGCCTTATGGCTTTTTCCGACTGTCTATAAATATATCGCTGAGACAGGAGATATTGATTATCTTGATGAAGTAATTCCATTCGCCAATAAGGATCAGGGTACAGTCTATGAACATCTTCAAAGAGCGATAGATTTCTCACTTAAACATCTGGGTCCCCATAATCTGCCAGCTGGTTTATATGCTGACTGGAATGACTGTTTAAGACTGGGTAAAAGTGGTGAATCAACTTTTGTAGCCTTCCAGTTTTACTATGCCTTAAAACTCATGAAGGAGTTTGCAGTTTATAAAAAAGACCATGATTATATTGACTTCATCACTCAGACCATAGTTTTATATAAGCCTTTACTCGAACAGTGTTTTAATGAAGACCGTTTTATTCGTGGATATACTGAAAGTGGTTTAAGAATTGGTGATAGAAATAATAAAGAGGCTAATATGTGGCTTAACCCACAAAGCTGGGCAGTTATTTCAGGTTTTGCAGATAAGACAAGAGCTGAACTCATTATGAATAATGTCTACGAAAGACTGAATACAGAATATGGTGCTATTCTGATGGATCCACCATTCCATGAAGAACCTTTTGATGGCGCTCTTATGACAATCTTTAATGCCGGTAATAAAGAAAACAGTGGTATCTTCTTACAGTCTCAGGGGTGGTTAATCCTCGCTGAAGCACTAATTGGTCACGGCAATCGCGCTTTTGAATATTATAAAGAAAGCTGTCCAGCTGCCCAAAATGATCAAGCCGAAATCCGTGAAATGGAGCCGTATTGTTATGGGCAATTCACTGAAGGTAAACATTCACCTAATCTTGGCAGATCGCATGTCCATTGGTTAACCGGAACAGCTTCAACTGTTATGGTCGCTTGTGTCGAAGGTATCTTAGGTATTCGTCCAGACTTCTATGGTTTAAAGATATCTCCATCAATTCCAGCACATTTCACATCACTCAAGATTGAAAAAGACTTCCGTAATAAACATCTGTCAATCACTATTTATAACCCAGATTATAAAGAGTCAGGTGTTAAATATATAATTATTAACGGTGAACATATTGAAGGCGATTACCTCAAGGAAGATCTGCTTATTGATTATAATACTATTGATGTCTATCTATAAAAAAGCGAAAGTGCAATACTCTCGCTTTTAATTTAGTCTATTGCGGCAATTAACAGGAATGTTAATCCGATATATAGTAGTAATAATATACCAAGAAATCCTAATACAATTAACGATACCTTACGCCATCTAGGCTTAGTAACTAGACATTTAAAAGATAGTATTATACCTATAATATCTAAAGCTAGAAGGACAAAAGCTGTATATAGCGTCATCTTTAAACCTACTTATATATAGCTTTTTCATCGCTGATTGTATCAACTATATTAGCATATACCATCAGTTCATCATAGTATTCCTGACTCAACCCATCGATAGTCATATTTGATTTATCGTAGACATTAAATAAATCATGTTCTCTTTCAAATACCACATCAACTTTACCATCGCGATGGAATGCTAGACCTAGTTCAGTATCTTTAAGATTATTATAAGTATATAGGATATATTCAATGAGATGTGGAGTTAAAACCTTAAGAGCTTCTTCAGGATTATCAGCTTTAATACAGAACTTACTATTGAATTCAACATTATCAGTTGTAAAATCACTTGAAGCTTTTTCATGTTTATCTGAATATGAATAAATAGATACTTCACCAACAAGTTCTTTCTTTAAGTTGATTGTCATCCATTGACCACTAAATGTCTTTACATGAGAATCCATACCATCTGGATCTTTACTTTCAACAAATTGTCTCAAGATAAGATCACTGATAGCAACATCAGCACCACGATAATCAGCACGAATTAAGTCTTCACCATAAATATCAGTATAAGTAAATGGTAAATACATCTTACCAGGATTAACACGACCGTCTGAATCAAAGGTTCCTGAAGCACCAAATACTTCTTCAACTACAACACTAATAACATTATCAGATAACTCATCTTTGACCTTTTTATCATATTTAAATGAGATAAATAATAATGGTAAAACAGTAACGAAGAATACAACAAATCCAATAGGACCACTAATAAATAATAATATGAATGAAATGATAGCTAATACAGCAGCTGTTCTTTGTAGAAATTTGACAGTTAGATTGTAGGAATTAATTCTTGATTCAATTACTTTGTTTGACCTTGCCATTATTTTGTTCCTTTCTTGTAGATTGTATCTACGACACGTAATGTATCAATAATATCAGTAAAGAATAGTAATTCTTCTTTGAATTTCTGACGTAAACCATCTGTATCGACACTACTCTTACCTAGTTCAAAGAAGTCGCGATTAGTCTTGACAGCTACATGCATCTTGCCTTCACGTATAAATGAAATATAGAGTATACCACCGCAATTATCCGCTAACTTACTAATATATTCCATCATATTTGGTGTCAGGATATAGAAGGCCTCTTCTGGATTATCAGCCCTAACACAGAAGCGTTCAGCAAATGCTGCATTATCCATTGTGACATCACTCTTCATTGAACGTTGTTCACTCTTTTTACTTCTTTGAGAAACATATACTTGACCTGAGAGTTCTTTACCAAAATCACAAGTCAACCATTGGCCCTTAAACTCAACATAGCGAGTCTCATCGCGTTGTCCATTCTCATCAGTATATTCATCAACACGTAATAAACTGATATCTCCAAGTTCAATATTTAAACCATTATAGTTAGTCGTGATATGATCGCTACCTTCATGGACATTATATGAGAATGGAAACACCATACTACCAGGTCTAATAACACCTGTAGGTTCATATTTCACATCTACCCCGAAGATTTCAGTTATTACATCCTCAACGATATTTGAACTGACAATACTTTTAATTTGACCAGAAACCTTAGATGCCATAATTGTGAAAATGCCGGCTAAGATTGCTAAGACAATAGCTAATGGTATCAACATAGTCAATACCGTCAAAAACATCCCTCCCGTAAAGACAGCGGCTAAGATCTTATAGAGTCTCTCTTTTAAACGCAATGCTTTGATTCGTTCTTCAATTGATATTGTATGTAAATCTTCCATAGTTATCTCTCTTAAAATGTCATCTTAACCTCTTCACGCTTATGCGATTCAGCGACAAAGAATTCATAAGGTTCTCTTTGACCTGCAAGCAGTTTCGCTGGGAATATTTCAATTGCAGTATTATAAGTTCTAACACTGCTGTTATATAAACGATATGCTGCTTGCAAATGTTCTTCAGCGTCACGTATTGCACATTGCAATTCCACAAAGACATCGCTCGATTTTAATTCTGGATAATCTTCTGATAGAGCTATCAATCTATTGCTCACATCTTCAATTTCCACTTGCGCACTATTTAATTCATTGACACTCATCCCTTGACGTAGCTTGATAACCTTAGTGAATAAATCATTTTCATGTGTCATATAACCTTTAGCTGTATCAAGCATCTTTGTCAAGACATTGTAGCGTTTAGTTAGGGCTACCTCAATCCCCGATCGTCCTTCTTCTATCCTGATTTCTTTACGTTTGAAGTCATTGACAGTGCTGATACACCAAAGTATCACTATCACAACCGCAACCGCAAGTAATATCTTCATGCATTCATCCCCCTTTGCATATAATTAACTAACTGGTATTACCGATAATTCTTCACTAAAGACATATTCATTAGCACCACTATCCCATAACCATACCATTACTATATCTTTCTCATTATCAGTAAATTTTATTGTCACATCGCTGTTATCATCATCGTTTAAATAACTAAAATCAATACTTTGATATGCTTCCGCATTAACTGTTATAGGATATTTAAGCTTAGCGAATAATGTCTGTTCTTTCATGTTGTAGTAAATGTTGGCATCTTCACTATGAACACATAAAAGAATATCTATTTCTTGATTGTCGATAGTAATCGTCGCTGCATCTTTAACGATACCAGTAATCCGCCAATCATCACCCACAATCATTTCATCTTCATGACTACAACCCATAAGTGTAATGATAGTCAACAACAGTATGATATATTTCTTCATCTTCTAATACCTATTCTAAAGCCATAACATAATAACCTGTCGTACTGATAAATAGTATTCCATCTTGAAGTTTAATTGTACCACCAGTAATAGCGCCATCATTAAAACTATAAACATAGCGAATATTATCAATGATATAGAGATAACCTTCATCAATCATGCCATCAACTGAATATAACTGCCAACCACCTTCATCATTGAAAATAATATATTGATCAGGATATAGATTACTTTCATTGGCATACCAAGTACCTTCATACATCGTAAAGTCTAATGAATCATCTATGATACTCTGATAGAAATATGAATATACTGGCTGATAGACAAAACCATTATCTTCAGTCCATAACCATAAGATATGTGATTCAGTTTCATCTATATGACTTAGTGTCAGATACAACATACTATAATTCTCAGCTTCATTGCTAGTTAAAAGGATTTCTTTAATTTCATAATCATCATGTAACTCATCAAGAGGTAAATCAGCCTGACCAAAGAATTCATTACTATCTTCATAATATAAATATAGAGCTGCTTCATCATGAGTCACATAGAGATCAACTTCTTCATCACCCTTTAAGATTGTCACATATTCATCAACATCTTTAGGTTCATCAATAATCTCATCATCCTTCTTCCTGCAACCCGTTAAGACCATAAGACCTACAAGGAAAGTTAAAAGGATATATAATAGCTTTTTCATTTTATTCCTCTCAATTATTTATTACCATGGATTCTCCATAGTCTCATTAGTTGAAGCTAAAATGATTATCTTGCCATCAACAGCCGCTTCATCCGTTTCACCATCTTCCCAAGTGATAATAACTCTATTACCTTCAACGACCCAAGTACCAGTTTTAGCAGCTTCAACTTCATTAAAATATTTGAGATTAACTGTATTGCTACGTAAGAATTCAAGGATATAATCCTGTCCCCAGAAACTACCATCAGTTAATGAATATTCAGTTCTTAAGGATTCGTTATCAAGAGCACTTTCATGAATATAATAATTATCTCCATCATCAGCCCAATGAACTAAGACCTGTCCATCATTAACTAAATAATACATTTCATTTGAATATTCAGTTAGAGCTATTTCTTGACGGAAGACAACCTCATTTGTTTCCCCAACCGTTACTGTCTGTTCATATTCACTATAACTAAAGTTACCTGAAGAACTATTCAATGTATAAGTACCATCTTCATTTAAAGTTAAAATTGTTGCCCATTCAGAGGTATCACCCTTGAGATACCAATTACCATAGAATGATGAAGATAACTGTGGTTCTTCTTTAAATCCAGGATCACCCTTAACCCAATATACTTCTCCATTTTCATCAACTAATGTATCTTCATCTCTAATTGGTATTTCAACA
>JAQXNC010000096.1 GCA_029097145.1 Bacillota bacterium | reverse complement strand
ATAATCATTCAATAAAATAGATCGAAGATCTAACTGAGAAGTATATTGATTTTCATGACATGCAATAATCGCATCAAAACCAACTCCGTGAAAACATTTTTGAAAACATTTTTGTAGACGCATGAGAAAAAGCCCCGATTTTATGGAATTGTACCTATAAATATGGCTAAAAAAGGGCACATTTTAGACCATTTGGAAAATAATACAATCGAGTTCGCTCGCTTTCTTAGGGATTGCACCTGTGAAAACAGATGGTTTTCAAGCTATTGCAAGGTAAACAAAAACGCCAGCAGCTTCTGCTAACGTTTATGATCAGTTATTCCTCTATTTCCCAATGGCCACTATATCCTCTACCAACATATTTAATACAGTCTAATTCACTAAGCTTTCTTCTCACAGTTCTTAAACTGATGCCTAATTCATTTGCCATATCTTTTGCGCTTATTTTGTTGTTTGCTCTGATCAGGCTGATGATTCTGTTATTAATATCATCTTGGGTGCCATCTTGGGTGCCATCTTGGGTGCCACTATTTGATAAATCATAATTCAAGTTAGGCATCTCAACTATGAACTGAGTTCTGTCAGAGTAGAAGACTGGTCTTTTTGCTTCTGTATAATTCTCCTCAAACTGGTAACCTTCGACAATCTTGCTAAGTCCGCTGCCTTGTCTTTCCATAAGACCAAGACGATTGAAGATATCGGCCAATATTGGGTTTCTTCTTTCCGAAGGGACATGCCTGATGTCTAACTCCTGAATTAGTCTTCCGTTGACCATTCCACCTGGAGAATATATCTCCATTCGATCATCGAATATGTCGATATGAACTTCGCTGCCAACTACCGTATAGTCACGATGAATCAGCGCATTGACAAGAGCCTCGGATGCGCTTTGGAAAACATATTCCGGCATTTCGATTCTTGAGAAAGGTGTTTTCCTCCACATCATTCTGGTGTTCCTTTTGATGAAGGATTCGCCATCACGTAGAAGGGAAATCAGCCCTCCTTTGTATTCTGCACTGTCCAGCGCATCAATCAAACCTCCGGCTTTGGTCAGGCCATTCCATCTGGTACAGAACAGCCTGTTCTGGTAAACTGGAGTTTCATCAGCCAATAGAGCGCCAGCATTTGTCAGTTTGCCATTGCTATTGACAATACCAAATGATTCATACAGTTTATCGTCAAAACTTTTGCCAGTCCATTGGAAGTATCTTTCCTTCAACTTGGAGAAAGAGTAATCATCAAAGTCATAATCGGTAACGAGCGAATCGAAAGTGGAGTTCTTTCCACGCATTACAAGGCGCTTCAATTCGATGGAAGTAGCCTTGACGCTCTCGTTTCCCATTCTTACGTAGGCTTCAAGCGAGCCATCGCCAGAATAGTAGTAAGGCGTTTCCTCACCCTTAAAAACATGAAGAAGGATCAGATCCTTGTTATCTTCCTTATGGAATTCAATAGAGAATTCAGGTACTGGATCAAGCCTGGTCTTGATGATTTCGCTGATCTTTTCAGCATCCTTGGCAGCATCTTTAAGCCCGATGATTTCGTCATCATCAGAAATGCCAAAGACAAGAAAACCGCCAAATGAGTTTGCAAAGGCACTGACAGTCTTGCACCAGCTCTTCGGTTTCTTTTCCTCAAGTCTTAATTTCTTGTCATATTCTGTTGTTTCGCCAATCAGGCTTTTGATATCCACTGCTATTCCTTCTTTCTTTATATGGGATTTATGATTGTCTTGGTAAAATGTCTATACTATTATAACATTTCCAGCAAGCTATTATAAGATGCTGCTTCAGCTGTTTTTTAGATTGGACTTCTTGAACAGCATGTGGAATACTGTTATCAGTGAATGCAACATCATACATATCCTTAAAGAGGGCAGTTGCTCTTCAGAATATGTAACAAGTTTCAAATCTATCTTCCGTGAAAACATTTTTGAAAACATTTTTTGTAGACGCATGAGAAGCAGGGGATATTCCATGGAATTGCACCTGTAAATAAGTGCCAAAAAGGGCATGTTTTCGACTATTTGGAAAATAATACAATCGAGTTCGCTCGCTTTCTTGGGGATTGTACCTGTGAAAACAGATGGTATTCAAGCTATAGCAATGCAAACAAAAAACGCTAGCAACTTCTGCTAACGTTTATGATCAGTTATTCCTCTATTTCCCAGTGGCCGATATATCCTCTACCAACATATTTAATGCAGTCTAATCTACTTTTTATTCTTTTCTTCATTTTTGAGAATGACTGCTTCTACTTGGGCTAGAAGTTGTTCTTTGTCAGGCATATAAGTAACGTATTTAGAAGCAAATATATTGTTACTTAATCCACCTAAAGCATACTGCATATCAACATTTCCTTTATCTGTACAAAGAATCAGTCCTATTGGCGGATTGTCATTTTCATCATTTACTTCAGCTGCATAATAATTGAGATACATATTAAGCTGGCCAACAGCTTCCGGCATTAGCTTGATTGTCTTTAATTCAATAAGAACGTATGATCTTAGAATCTTATTGTAAAATACCATATCAACATAATAGTGAACGTTGCCGAATGTTGCTCTTTGTTGTGTTCCAACAAACATGAATCCTTTGCCAAGTTCCAGCAGGAACTTTTCAATTTGCCTTACCAGTGCTTCTTCGAGATCTGATTCCATCATTGGCTTGTCTTCTGGTATGCCAAGGAATTCAAACACATATGGATCTTTTACAATATCTTCAGGTTTGGCGATTTCATTTCCCTTTAAAGCTAAATCAAGTACTCTTTGTTTGTTTGCTTCGCCGTTTGATAGAAGCAGTCTTTCAAACAAAGACGAAGATATCTGTCTTCTCAGTTCCCGTACGCTCCATTTAGAGTTGATGCATTCTACTTCGTAAAAATGTCTTTTATCCTTATCGGAAATTGATAACAGTTCACAATAATGTGACCAGCTAAGTCGTTCAGACACTGTCTGAACGGATCCATACTCTTTGTGAACCACCCATAAACTAAAGATTTATGGGCTTCGTACAGTCAGGTATAAGCTTGACTGTTTTTAAGAGGTTTGGTATTTAAGTTTTATCACCTAAGTATGTTTACTTAGGCCACCCTTACTCTTACAGGCGTGTCCACATCGCCTCTACTGTATAAGACATTTAAGTCTACAACGCTACTTTTCTTAAGTATATTTAATGCACCATTAATATCGGCATTAAGATATCTGCCACTCTTTGTTTTATATAATCCTCTTTTTACTCTTGTACCAGAGAAAGAATAGTCTTTTGGATTATCATTGTTATATACAGGTATATCATCTTTATCAAAGAATGAAGCCTTTGAAGTATATGATTCTTCCTGTTTGATATAGTTGATACCATAGAGAGTACAAAGATACTCTAACTTGTCTCTTAGCCTTCCATAAGGAATATTAAGAAATGATTGATTGGTTACTTTACCTAAATTAACATCTTTTTGAAATGTTTCATTATAGCCAACTACAATATTACCAATATCATTGTTTAGACAATAGCTGATGATTTCTCTTGCGGCTTTAGAAAGATAGTCATTGACACACCTGTTACGCTTATTTGCTAAACGATACTGCTTATGTGTCTGTTTAACATTTAGGTGCTGTTTATCTTTAATAGACTGTAAATAGGAATTGCGTTTGTTGTACCATTGGTTAATTGACTTTAGTCTTCTGCCATCGATGATGAATGATTTGCCAGTATTTGTAATACAAGTACAAAGATTATCTATTCCTAAGTCTATAGCCAGTGCATTGTCTTTATTTAAATTACTTTGAACTTCTTTAACTTCATATGTATATTGAACTTCAAAGTACCTGGCATTAGCTTTAGGTATTATTCTGATCTCTTTAATCTTTTTGTCTTTTAATACTGGTGGAATATTAATACTTATAGTCTTATTGTCTTTTCTAAATTGATTAGAATAAGGAATAATTAACTTATGATTATTTATTCTTACAAAGCCGATAACCAAGGTAGTGTAACCATCTTTAGGAAGATAGTGAGGCAGTTTGATATCTTTAAAACTATATTTACCTTTTTTAGCTAATTTAAGTAAACCAAAGAAAGTTTTAAATGATCCATCTACTTCCTTTAATATCTGTTGAGACATATTGGAATTAAGCAGTCTATAGTTATCAGAAGACTTTAAAAGAACATAATTCTTTTCATAGTTTAAGTATTCACCTTCTTTAAAGTAATACTGTCTTACATTATAGATAGCTTCATTGGCAAGATTCTTAGCTATATGGCAGAGTTTCCTTAAGCTTAAATATTCATCCTTTGTAAGATGTTTTAATTCCTGTTTAACAGTGAGATACATGTTATTTTTCCTCCTTTCTTTACAATAATTATACTATTAAAGCTCATTTAATATTTGTCTTTTAAATATTGGTTAAGCTAATCCTGATACTGTTAGAAGATATATAGAGAATCAGAGGGTTAGCATTCATCCCACAAGCTGAAGACTTGTGGGTTTTCTGCTTAAAGATAATATAAAAAGCCATCATATTCCAAATATTTGCACGAGAAAATCCTTTTCCAAACTTATTTGTAAGATCCTTAGAAATAGTGGTGATAGTAGCTTTTTGATAGTCTTCGTCATCATGGTGTTCCATCATATCTTCAACAATCAACCTTCCAATTTCCATATATGTTACAAGAAGCGTATTATTAATCTGTACAGCAACCTGGTTTCTTGCTTTATCTAATAGACTTTCTATTTGAGTTATCAATTTGTTATGATCTAATTCATTCATTTCTTGAAAACCGTTATAAGATGTCAATTTGACCACTTGCAGTTTTGGCTTAATGAACAGCATATGAAATACTGTTATCAGTGAATTCTGCATCGAATATATTCTTAAAGATGCATGAGAAAATGGATTATTCGACCATTTAGATAACAATACAATTGAGTCTTAACTAAATGAAAAAGCTACCACCGAAGTGATAGCTCAATTAATTTTTAACTGTTTATAACTTATTTTGCAACAGCAGCAGCCTTAACTAATGCAGCTGTGAAATCACCTGTTGACATTGTGCAGCTTGTAGCTAAGTCAACTGGAGAATCACCATGACCATTACCCTGAACAGCAACTTCAGCACTTTCGATTTCAGCAACAGTCTTATCTACACACCAAGCATTGTATGCAGCGATCTGTTCGAACCATTCACCTTTTTCAAGTGAAGAAGCACTTGCCATACCATAGTCATACTGTTTTTCTAACTTAGTAGGAGCAGCTTCACCAACTGGAGCACCGTTTTCATCTAAGCTTGTACCATTCTGAGCAACGTCAGTGATAACAACCTTAACAGTTTCACCATCTAAACCAACAACTGACATAGTAGTGTTAGCCTGAGTCTTAGCAGCAGCATCATCAGTAGCTTCAGTTAACTTTAAGCTTGTAACTGAGCTTAAACCGAATGTAGTAGCACCATTAGCGCTAACTGCATTTGCAGCAGCCTTTTCGATAGCAGCTGTGAAATCACCTGTTGACATTGTGCAGCTTGTAGCTAAGTCAACTGGAGATTCGCCATGACCATTACCCTGAACAGCAACTTCAGCACCTGTTACTTCAGCAACAGTCTTGCCTACACACCAAGCTTCGAAAGCTTCGATCTGCTGGTACCATTCACCTTTTTCAAGTGAAGAAGCACTTGCCATACCATAAGCTTCTTTCTTTTCATACTTAGTTGGAGTTTCAGTAGCTACTTCACCTTCGAAAGAAATAGTGTTCTGAGCTACGTCAACCTTAACCTGAGCGATAGTTCCATCTGCATTTAATACAACCATTGCATAAGTTGTGTTGAACTGAGTCTTAGCAGCAGCATCTTCTGTTGCTTCAGTATTGCTTACAGATGTAACTGAACCTAAACCTACTGTTAATTCATTTGTTGAATCAGTAGTATCAGTAGTAGTTGGGGTATTCACTGGTTCATCAGTAGTTGTATTGTTTGAGCAAGCAACTAAACCGAAAACCATAAATACTGTTAATAATACAGCTAATAATTTTTTCATTTTAATTTCCTCCTGCTAAAGTATTATATATACTTTTTTTCTATTATGCAAATTTTTAATGATTATTTGATAATTTTTTTACATATTATTTTTGCTTTTTTGTATATATTGGTATAAATCATTAAAACTGCCACGGTTTTTCTGATAATCCTTATCATCATTGACGGCGTATTTATCAATAAAGAAGGTATCTATACCTAAAGCTTCACACGGTCTGATGTCATCATTTAAATCATTCCCTACCATCAACATGCCATTTTTATCAAGATGATTCTTTTCAATAATCTCTTCATAATACTTAATATCAGGTTTACAGTATGTTGAATTCTCATAGGTTGAAACATATTTAAAGTTAGTGATATCTTCCCCAATCCAGCTTAAACGCTTATTAACCGCAACATATGGGAAAACTGGAGCTGTCGCAATAATAATATCGATATTGTTATCTCTTAACATATCAATAACTCTTCTGATATCATCATTTCTGTCGATAACACATTTGGCTTCATCGAATTCATTGTTGTAGAAGTCCTCAAAAATCTTCTCGAGTTCATCTGATGTCGTATGCATCTTACCTGCCATCAGTTTATTAAAAGACATGAAGAAACGATCGTGATTAGTCATAGAACCATCATTAGCGACAACTGTAT
>JAQXNC010000095.1 GCA_029097145.1 Bacillota bacterium | reverse complement strand
TTGATATATTTATTACATAAAATATCAGGATTAGGTGTTCGGCCTTCCTTGTATTCACTGATAAAATTCTCAAACACATCATCCCAATACTCTTTGATATAATCGACGCGATGAAGCTTAAGACCAAGCTTTTCCGCAACTTTTTTCGCATCATTATAGTCCTTTTCCTGTGGACATATATCATCATTTAATGTTGGATTACCGAGTGTATCATTGTTTAAAGCTGAATCCCAGTTACGCATAAAACAACATTCAACATCATATCCCTGTTCTTTTAAAAGATAGGCAGCAACAGCACTGTCTACCCCTCCAGATAATCCTACCAATACTTTAGTCATCTAAACACCTCAATCTACCGCAAGTTTTATAATTAACACAATTCTTATCACATTTAGCCAGTTTTGCCAAATCTCTTGGCTTGAATGATTCTATTTCTTCAACATCATACCCAACCTGAAAATTATCTTCATTCAGGATTATAGGTCTTCTGAGAATAGATGGATTCTGAATGATGAAATCTACAAGCTCATCCAAGGACATGTTATCTAAATCTATTCTATTCTCCTGTATAATCTTAGATCTTTTGGAAATAATATCATCTGTGCCATTGTCACTGCGAGATAAAAGGTATTTTACTTCTTTGCGATTCAACAATACATTAAAGATGTTTTTTTCGATGAACTTTATTTCTCTTTCCTTAAGCCACGCTTTAACCTTACGACAAGAAGCACAGCCTGGAGACGTATAAATTACAATCATTTCGCATCCCTCCTATTTAATTATACATATATTTTTGAAATACTATTGAATTATTTATTAAAAATGACTATGATTAAACTAAGTTTATTAGTAGTTTTTGAATAATGATTGCAGAGAGACTGTATATGGTGTGAACAGTTACATTATCAAAGATGAATTGGGAAACTTCCTGTTTAGATAGCGTTAGTTATCTACGGTAAATCCGTTATCTTTTTGAGATTCGTAAGAATGAATTTGGGTGGCACCGCGAGTATACTCGCCCCAAAACTGGTGCTTTTTTTATTTTTTGGAGGAAAGAATTATATGAAAAGAATGTTGTCAGCAATAAAACCTACTGGACAATTAACACTCGGTAATTACATTGGAGCTTTGAGAAACTTTGTCAAATATCAGGATGACTATGAGATGTATGTCTTTGTTGCAAATCTACATTGCATAACTGTATATCAGGATCCTAAACAGTTACGTAAAAATCTGAAAGATGCTGTTGCATTATATATCGCATGTGGTTTAGACCCAGAAAAATCAGTTATATTCTTACAAAGTGATGTTATGGAACATGCTCAGCTTGGATATATTATGGCTTGTAATACATATCTTGGAGAACTGAATCGAATGACCCAGTTCAAAGATAAAATGGCAAAAAATGAAACAGGCTTAACTGCAGGCTTATATACATATCCATGTTTGATGGCTGCAGATATTCTTTTATATGATCCTGATTATGTACCGGTTGGCGATGATCAAAAGCAACACGTTGAACTTACAAGAGATATTGCAGAGAGATTTAATAACCGTTACTCAGAAACATTCAAAGTTCCAGAACCACTTGTATCAAAAGTTGGCAAACGCATTATGTCTTTGAATGACCCTCTTCATAAGATGTCTAAATCAGAAGGAAATGATAAAGGTTGTGTATATCTGCTTGATGATTTAAAGGCTGTCAGAAAGAAAATAATGTCTGCTGTTACTGATTCAGTTGGTATTATACAGATTGATCAGGAAAATCAGCCTGGAATTTATAATCTACTTGAAATCCATAGTGCTCTAAGCGGCGAATCTAAGGAAAGCATTTGTAATAGATATCAAGGTAAAGGTTATGGCGAACTTAAAGCTGAAGTTGCAGATATAGTCTGCGGTGAACTTGAGAAAATTCAGTCTCGATATAATGAAATTATAAGCTCTGGAATGATTGATAAAATTCTTGAAGACGGAGCCAATAAAGCGCATTATATCGCATATAAGAAACTTGCCAAGGTTCAAAGAAAGATTGGTATTGAAATCAACAAGAAATAGTAAATTACAGGACAGCCAAATGGCTGTCCCTTTTTAATCTAGTGGCTTTTGATAGTAATTACCAACAATCTTAATAGTTTCCTGGATATTAATAAATGCCTTTGGATCTTTTTCGAGAATAGAGCGAACAACTTCATGACGCTGGAATGCATTGATTACCATATAGAGTGTTGTATTATCGGTATGAGAATACGCCCCTTCTGAATGTATTTCTGTTATTCCATGACGTGTCTTTGAGAGTATGTTCTTTACAACTTCATCCGGATTTGACGTTATAATTGTAAGTGTCTCCATCTTATATCTTTCATGCAATCTTTGAACAACTTGATTAGATACAAACTGGAAAATGATTGAGTAGCAGGCTTTTTCCCATCCGAACAAAACCCCTGCAACACATAATACTAGTGCATTGGCACACATGACATAATTCCATATCGGTCTATTAAAGCGATTTGAAACGTATATAGCAATAAAATCTGTTCCCCCACTTGAAGCATTATTTCTTAAGGCAACACCTACACCAATACCGCATAATAAACCACCAAATACTGCAATTAAAAGCGGATCCGTTAATACAATAATTGGTTTTGTATAGAAAGTTGTTAATAATGATACGATTATATATTGCAATACCGAATATATGGTAAATCTTTTCCCGATATATCTAAAGACCAGATATGTAGGCGCAATATTAAGAGTAAAGTAAATAATACCAAACGGTATGTTAATGTCATAAAATCTCAAAAACAGGTCAGATACTATTCTTGATATACCTGCAAAGCCACCAGGATACATGCCCCCAACTTTAGAAAATGATGTAATACCAATTGAATATATCAGCGATGATACAAGTATCCAGAAAGTCATTTTTAAATCTTTTTCCAAAAAAGTTTTAAGTTTATTTTTCATTATTAATTGCCTCTTTATTAATATTTACATTATCAATCGAGTTAAAGCGATTGATAATTTTATTATTAGTTATTGATAAATCTCTAAAATCAGAATTTAGCCTTTCATAATCGCTGTAAAGCTTGTTGAATCTTTCTTCATATCTTTTAAATTCGACACTGAGTTTACCGAATTCTGATTTTAATAAATCAATATTTTCATCCCTTTTCTGATTGAGATAAATACTTTTTATTGCGGTGATATATGCCATTAATGTTGTTGGAGAAACTATATAAACATGTTTCTTATAAGAATATTCAACAATATCATCATAATTTGCATATATTTCTGCATAAATCGATTCCGATGGAACAAACATAAATGCGATATCAGCTGTTTCGTTCTGGATCAGATATTTTGATGAAATATCATTTATATGTTTTAAAATATCTTTTTTGAACTGTGTTTTCGCCTTTTCTTTAATACTTTTATCTTCATTAACACCATAAATACGATTGTAGCTTTCAAGTGGAAATTTTGAATCCACTGCAATATTCCCAAGCGGTTTATCTGTTAGTATCAAGGCATCAACTATTAGTCCGTTTGAAAGTTTGGCCTGTTTTATGTATCTTTTTGAATTCGTACCAAATACATTTTCAAGAATACTATATAGTTCTATTTCACCAAAGATACCCCTAGTCTTTTTATCATTGAGTATATTGCCAAGAGATGTTATGTCTTTGGATATTTCTTTAA
Source organism: Bacillota bacterium (assembly GCA_029097145.1). Taxonomy (GTDB): domain Bacteria; phylum Bacillota_I; class Bacilli_A; order Erysipelotrichales; family Erysipelotrichaceae; genus JAHHTG01. Next base: position 1,010 of record JAQXNC010000095.1, on the reverse strand, counting down.
TGCTGTTTTGAGTTTCGTTAATCGTTGTCATCTTCTCACTTACAGAAATCATAAGTTTTTCTGTTTTATCATAAGACTTGAAAAGTGAACTATTAACACTGTTTTCAATCTGATTAAGGCGACTAGATGTCATGTTGTTGAGGCTGTTGATACTGTTATTTATGTGATTATTCATATATAACATATCATTTGATATTTTTGTCTGTATTTCATTTATCTCGCTGTTGATCAGCGTTTTAAATTCATTGATTTCTTTATACTGCATATTTGATACAGATTCTATTTCCTTAATCGTATTCAAATTATTTCTTTTAAATTCATTTAATATAACAAGAAGACCTACTAAGGCAAGTATAAGTATTACGACTGATGTAAAAATCAGATAAAGTTCCATTTTATCACCCAATGAATTATAACACTTTCAATCGTTCTTCTCTATATGAAACAACATATTTATACATATTTTTCATTTGACGTTTAATAATCCTGTAATCGGTATTTATGATGTATTCTAGACCATTATCAAATACCAGTAATGTTTTATATGCATCGTATTTATGATAACTTTTTACATGATTATAATTAATTAAGACAACATTTTTAGACTTCAGATTTTTAGTTGCGATTAGATATATCTTTTGTGAATTTGATATAATTATCCCTTTTCTTCTGTTGACACCTGTATAGTACTCAAAAGCTTCAAAACGCCCTTCTAAACTTGAACCATAACATAATGAAAGGTAATCTAAATACTCCATCAGTGTCCTGTTAATAATTCTCTCCTTTCCTTTATCGTTTATCACAACTGTTCCTCCATTCTTCCCATATATAATAAATAACTTTTCCACATTTATTTATTGCAGAGAAGTTATCATTATCTCAATCATCATCGTTATTTTGATAATCAAAGATTATACTTTCGTGTTTTTGTCTTTCACTTTCATCTTTTAATGAGAAAATACCAGAAATAATTCTCATGGAAAAGAACAGTAACATAATCATTACAATAA
>JAQXNC010000094.1 GCA_029097145.1 Bacillota bacterium | reverse complement strand
GGCTTTTGAAGTTTTTCTTGAACTTCTTCCTTTACAGTTTCTTCTAATGTTGCTTCTTCAATACTTTGAATCTCAGTCTTTACTTCTTCAATAATTTCTGGTTCTTTTTTAGTAGCAGCTTTAAAGATACCTCTATTCATTAATTCATCAAGAGTAATAAAGATAGCACTCTCTTTATTTTCGAGCTTACATGTCTTCGCAATGACATTCATACTGGTAACGCGATACTTGACTCCTTCATATTCAACCTGAGCATTTAACTTAGGTAATCCCTTACGTAACTCCTTATATGATTCATCTTCATACTTTAAACAGCACATCAGTTTACCACAGTGTCCACTTAGTTTCTGAATATTTAAAGCCAGCAGCTGATTTTTAGCCATATTGATTGACACCATATCAAAATCACCCAGATGTCCACTACAACATAACTCTCTGCCACATGTACCTATACCCGATACAATCTTAGCCTTATCTCTAGCTCCAATCTGTCTTAATTCAATACGACATCTGAAAATATTTGCCAGTACCTTTAACAATTCTCTAAAATCAACACGATCATCAGCTACGTAGATAAAAGTTATCTTTGATCTATCAAGTGTATATTCAGACTGAATTACATTCATATCAAGATTAAGCTTATCAGCCTCTTCCTGACACTGTTTTAAGGCTTTCTTGGCATCTTTCTTATTAATCTCATATTGAGCTACATCTTCTTTAGTTGCCTTTCTCAGTATAGGTTTAATCTCAAATTCCTTCCCTAAAGAAGACTCAGTTCTAAGTGGTGATACCACTTCGCCAAGTTCCAGCCCATATTGTGTCTCTACCACAACTTTGCTTCCCTGATATATATCATTTATCTCAGTTGAGAATGTATAGGATTTATTGGTTGTCTCAAACTTAACTGAAACATAATATTTAATTACTTCATCACTCATAATAATCTCCTACCCTGTATTATACAATATTTCCCAGTTTATAAGCTACGCTATCAAGCAAGAGCTTACGATCATAGTTATATTTACACATATCTCTGGCTTTTAAAAATATATCAAGTAACTCATACCTTGAATAATTCTCAAGTTTCGCTATCATCTTCTGATATTCATTATCTTCAATCTCACACCCAAAAGAATCATTAATAACCGTAATCATCAATGACAGATAATAATCAGTAACACTCTTTAACTTCTTGTCCTTATAACCATAAAGATTATTCTGATACTCCATTTCAAGCATCCATGCATCATCAAGTATTTCTATTGTCCGATATACCATATCCCTGGCACACAGATATAATTCATCATTTAAATCTATCTTCTGATATTCATTGAAAATATTCATTAAAAGATAGGCATCAGTTCTCTCAAAGCCATCATGCATATATTCATCAACAATATCTTCCTTAGATAACTCTCTAAAAGGTATTATCTGACATCTTGACTTAACAGTCTCCAATAGAGAATCTATCTCATCTGATATCAGTATCCCATAGACATTATCCTTAGGTTCCTCAATAAACTTAAGTATCATATTCAGAACCTTATCAGTAGAATTATTAATATTATTAATAATAAAGACTTTCTTATTATTTATCTCAACAGATGTCTGATAAAACTCCTCAAACAGTTTATCAATATCGCTCTTAAGTATCTTATCCTCATTACCATCGATATATATCATATCCAGATATTCACCCTTTAATACCCTCTGACATGTATTACACTCTTCACAGGCAAAATCACCACTATCTTCAATAATAGTCTGTGCCAAAAGATATGCTGTCTTAATCTTTAAAGGATTCTTTGGACCTGATAAAAGAATCATCTTTGATAAACGATGATTCTTTATCGCATTTAATAGACTGTAATAGACTATTTCTTCTTTTTCTTTTAATATTTCCTTAATCATCTATCAGTTCCTTAACTCTGTTTAAGGCATCTTCTATTACACTATCAAGAGGTTTACTGGCATCTACAATACTGACACGATCCTTAAAGACATCAATAACCTTCTGATATCCCTCATTGACACGATGATGGAAATCAATACTTTCCTGATCCAGACGATCTTTAAAAGCCCGATCCTTGATTCTTTCAAGTCCTGTCTTTTCATCGACATCAAGATATACTGTCATATCTGGAAAATAATCACCAATCGCAAATTTATTAATTGATAAGACTTCATCAAACCCCAGCTCTCTACCATAACCCTGATAAGCTAAAGATGAATCAACAAATCTCTCACAAATAACAACCTTACCAGCTTCAATTGAAGGTATAACCTTTTCAACAAGATGCTGACGACGTGATGCTGCATAAAGCAAGGCCTCTGTCTTGGCATCCATCATCACATTTTGTGGATCAAGGATGATATCTCTAATCTTCTCAGCTATTTCAATACCACCCGGTTCTCTTGTATGAACCACATCATAACCCATATCCTTTAATCTTTGATATACTGCATTACATACAGTTGTCTTCCCTGAACCATCAGGTCCTTCAAACGTAATAAAATATCCCTTTTTCATTAGCTCAGTTTCTCAATTCTAGGTCCTAAAAATTTATCCAGCTGTTCAATCAGCTGTTCCTTAAGTTCAAGGTATTCTTCAGGTGTCAGTTTAAAATCACCATCAGCGATTAATCTTACACCTGTAGGTTTCATAAATTCATGTTCCATCATTTCTTCATACATCTCACGTGGCATCATGACATATTTATCTGTCCCATCCACACTTACAAGATATGACATTTCCCCATCGAGATCTTCTGGTTTTATATCCTTTAATTCCTTACGCTTCATATAGACTCCTTTATTTATCTAATCCCATTAATTCCATCTTAGCTACAACACAGACTGTCTTGGCATCATGAATAGTATTATTCCTTATCATTTCCTTAATCTCTTCTAGTGTAAACTCATATGTCGTCAGTCTTTCATCCACATCAAAGTGTTCACCAACATATTCACCTGCTTCTCCATAATAGAGATATATCTTCTCTGTTGAATAACCACAGGTTGGTACCATATATCCAAGCTCACAAAGATTCTCAACCTTATATCCAAGTTCCTCTTCGCTCTCTCTTAAAATGGCATCTTTTGGATCTTCACCCTTTTCAAGCTTACCAGCACAGAATTCAAGCATCTCATCACCTAAAGCATAACGATACTGCTTAACCATATAATAGGTATTATGCTTACTCTTTAAGGCAATACATGCCCCTCCATGATGCGATACTATCTCACGATAACTTCGGGTATGATCATCAAGTTCAACTTCGTCCTTATAAACCTCAATCACTCTACCACTATATATATCTTCTCTTCTAACTTTCTTTTCCATACTGTTAACTGATTTCCTTTATAAATATTACATATATTTTAACATACATGTGAACTTCACCGTGTCATTTAAAATATTTAATTATATAATTATATTATGCAGGCAAAAATTATTAATAAAACTACTCTCACTAAAAGAGAAATTATTGTATCGCAACTGTTGAATAACCGTTTTCTCATGATTATTTATGCCGTTACATTGTTGCTGTTTATTATTATCAGAATCTTCAGTGTCATTAACGGCATTAATATCTCAACTACACAGACTGTTTTATCAGTACTGATTATTATTGTATGTCTTGGTGTTATTCTATATCCATTCTTTAATGCCATAAGATGGGAGAGAAGATATAAGAAACTATATGGCGTCACAACTCAGAATATTGAATATCATTTCTTTGATATCTATGTCAAAGTCATCAATCATTCAATTAATGAAGAAACCAAGATTGAATACCGCCGTTTCAGAAAACGTACTGAAACCAAGAAATATATCTCAATCATCTTCGATGATAACGCAACACTCTTTATCGATAAAAACGGTTTTATGAAAGATAACGATTATTCAAAACTCGATGCATACCTCAAGCGCTTTAGTCTATAGCGCTTTTTTATATACCTTTAATTCTTTAATAATTGAATCAGGTTTCAAAAACAGCTGATATAGAAAATTTAGATAAGTACCTGGTGATACAATACCACTCATATTCAATAAGTCAATTTCCTTATTTCTGATAAGATAATCAGATATACCTACACAGTTAGTTGTAAAGACAAAATAAGTTTTAAATTTACCTCTCTTAAACTTATATAATTCACATCCTGTATCTTTATAGACATCTGATATATAGTCATCAGCCATCATTTGCTGACCCATCTTCTCTTCAATTCTGGCATCACAATCAAAAGGTACTGTATCCTTCATAAGTTCCTTTATTCTCTCTTCGATCAGTTTCATCTCATCATCATGAGGTTTAAGTCTGAAACAGAAAATCATCGTCTTCCCACTCTTTAAACAGTTTCTTAAAAAAGGATTACGTTTAGCCTTAACTAAAACCCCATCACCTGCAGATCCAAACAACATTCTGGCTTTAGGATCATGCAGACCATAGGAATAGATCTCACCTTTGAATGATATATCACAATGTCCAAAAGATTCAAAACCCTTCTCTTGAACATAGATAAAGATTTCAAGTGGATATTCTTCATCATCATCTGGATTATCATCAAGAGTCTTTAATAAATCTGAATCCTGACTTATTTTTAAAAAGACTCTGGCAGGAATAATAGCGCTGATAAGTACTGGTAGAGCTATTGTAATATTAAAGTGATGATTAAAGTGTTCCATAGTCTGTGATATAAGATTAAATAATCCAAATATCACAAGATATATACCTGATAATACAAATATTAATGCAGTACTCCTTAGAGGGATAAAGATCAGCAGTAACCCAAAAATAAGATATATCACCGACATCAGTAATTTACTGAGTATCCCATTTAAATGATCCTTACGTCCTATATAGTAATCAATAAAACTGATAATGGCATTAATAATGGCATATAGTCCAACAGTCAGTCCAATAAATTCAATATATTTAGTTGGATAAGCTACCATCAACCCCAGGATTAATGCATAAATCCCAATATAAAGCAGATTCTTCTTAAGACTATCCTTCCTTGTGATAATCATGATAAATCTGATAACCAGCAGTACAATCAGAATGATATTGATGAGAAACCACAAAAAAGGCATGATAATTTCTGCTTTAAAGAAGAATACTATTCCAAGGATCATAATCGTTAATGATCCAATCCCACTTAATATATAATCAAACCATTTTCTGAACATACTCTTATCATAACACATTCATACCCTGACCATGATTGACATAATCCTGATTATGACGATAATTGATTCTATGGAAACGATGAACAGAATCTTTATTATTGGCTGTCCGGGCTCAGGTAAATCAAGCTTAGGACGTATCCTCAAAGATAAAAAAGACTTACCTCTTTATTATCTTGATATGATTTATCATTTACCTGATAAAACTCATATTACAGCTGAAGCTTTCACAAAAAAACTTAAAACCATCACAGATAATGATAAATGGATAATTGATGGTGTCTATTTTAACTATGTCAAAGAATATTTCCATAAGGCAGATACGATATTTTATCTTGATATCCCTTTAGATATATGTCTTGAATCAGTTAAAAGACGCTCTGGGGTTTTAAGAGAAGATTTCCCATATATCGAAGATTCCAATGATGAAGTCTTTCATAACTATATCCGTAACTTCAACATCAATTTCAAAGACGCTATCCTGAAGGAATTAGCTTTATATCCACATATTAACATCATAATCTTTCATTCATATAAAGAAATAGATGATTATGTATCAACTCTGTGAACTACTCGGCTACAAGTAACCGAGAATTCTCGCGCTATATTCTTAAAAAAGCCAACGACATATGCCGTTGGCTTTATTCATTAAATCATGCTTGAATCCCAAGATGCTGGAATTTCAAGACCCAGTAAAGTAAAGACAGTAGCTGCAATATTACTTAAGCCATAGCTGCCTTCCTTTAATTTAGCATCTGAATTATAGATGATAAATGGTACTGGACTTAGTGTATGACAAGTCTTAGGTTTGATAGGATCTGTATCCTTCTTACGTTTTTCATACATTTCATCAGCATTACCATGGTCTGCAGTAATAAGCAGAGTAGCTCCAACCTTATCACATGCATCCATAATTCTCTTTAAGCATAAATCAACAGCTTCAACACCGATGATTGTAGCTTCATAGTTACCTGTATGTCCTACCATATCACCATTAGGGAAGTTAACACGATAGAATGTATTTTCATTCTTTAAAATAGCTTCTACCAGTAAATCAGTAACTTCAGCTGCCTTCATCCAAGGGCGCTGTTCAAATGGTACAACATCAGATTTAACTTCAACCCATGTTTCAAGTTCATCAGAGAACTTTTCACTTCTGTTACCATTCCAGAAATATGTTACATGTCCATACTTCTGAGTTTCAGAAATAGCGTATGACTTAACTCCAGCCTTAACCAGATACTCAGACATAGTATCCTTAATTGAAGGAGGATTAACTAAGAATCTTGATGGAATATGTAAATCACCATCATATTCCAGCATACCTGCATACATTACATCAGGTCTTACACCTCTATCAAAGTGATCAAATTCTTCATCATCAAAAGCCTTAGAGATTTCAATAGCTCTATCACCTCTGAAGTTAAAGAGAATTACTGAATCATGATCATTGATTGTACCTACTGGCTGATCATTTTCATCAACAATAACGAATTCTCTTAAATCCTGGTCATTAACACCCAGTTCTTCACGATAGGTATTAATAGCTTCAGTTGCACTAGAGAAATGACGTCCATTACCATGTACATGAGTTTCCCAACCTCTTTTTACCATATCCCAGTTAGATTCATAACGGTCCATAGTAATATACATACGACCACCACCTGATGCGATTCTAGCATCAAATGTGTCATCATTTAATTCATTCATTAATGTTTCTATTTCATCGATATACTTTAATCCAGAAGTTTCAGGAACATCTCTTCCATCCATTAGAGCGTGTACTCTAACTTTTGAAATACCTTCAGCCTTAGCTTCCTTAATCATTTCCTTTAAATGTGAAATATTTGAATGAACATTACCATCACTTAAAAGACCCATAAAATGCATTGTATGTCCCTTGGCATTTTCGACAAGTTCCTTCCAAGTCTTAGACTCATAGATAGCCTTAGTCTCGATTGATTCACTTACGAGCTTGGCACCCTGAGAATAAACCTGACCACATCCAATCGCATTGTGTCCAACTTCTGAGTTACCCATATCACCATCACTAGGTAAACCAACAGCTGTACCATGAGCTTTAATGGCAGTATGTTCACAGTTGCTCATTAAATAATCCAGGTTTGGTGTATAAGCATTCTTAACTGCATTTCCTTCAGTCTTTTCAGAAATACCCATACCATCCATAACTACTAATACAACAGGTTTAGTATTCATATTTGTTCCTCCTATTAACCTTATTAATTCTATCACAAACTATTCATAATTTAATGAATTAATCTTCGACAATTCCTTTTTCCTTGAGATATTTAATCAGTTCTCTACGACTTTTAAAGTGATGTCTCTTATCAACACTGTTTAAGTGATCAAGATGTTTCCTTTTATATTCTTTGGTTCTACCATCTTTTAAGATCCACATAAGAAAACTGAAATCAAATGATTCGATTGATCCAAGTGATTCACGATACTGATTATAGTTTCTGATATATCTCTTTATTGCTTCAAAAAGACAATAGAAACGATTGTAATCCAGAAAATATATTTCATCACATAACTCAAATCTTCTTTTGGCTACATCATAGTAATTGCCATCAATAACCCAGTCTTCATGAGTATCCAGAAACTCATTCACAAGCTTTTCCTGCTCTTCAACACTTCTGGTATTCATCTTCCCATAAAACTGTGTCGTATCCATATAAAGATGTGCTATCCCATAGTGCTTTGCCAGTATTTCAGCCAAGGTCGACTTACCAGCCCCACTATAACCAATAATCTCTATTCTCATGGCATATATTATAAACCATTGAATACCACATGACCAACTAAAAAGGCAGCACTCAATCAAGAGTTACTGCCCATATTTTACTTAACAGATGTATTAACTACATATACCTGATGTTTATCTGTTGTATTGTTGTTAGGATTTGCAGGTTTTGAATTATTCTCACTACTCTTTTTAACGATTACAACCTGGAATGGAGAGAACTTTTTAATTTCAGCTGTTGCAGTTTCACCATCTGCACTGACTTCCATATCAATCAGTGATTTCTCGCCATTATGTTCAGTTAATAACTTATATTCTTCATCAGCACCCAGTTTTTCATCTGGAAGTTTAACAGTAATTTCCATTGGATGCGTTAGTTCACTGACTGTTTCTGTTTCTATTTCAACTGAATCGGTCTTTCCAATTAAATACTTATTCTCAACATCAATACTGAATTTGACATCAGTACCCTTCATTTCATCCGTACCTTCACTAAGGGCTGATGTATCACTCTTTGTCAGATCGACATTTGAATCCTTAACAGTTACAGTAACCTCCAATGAACCACCATTTCCCAGTGATTCCTTAGATACACCATTCCGATTCTGATTAATCATATCTATAACCTGAGCCAAATATGAATCAATAACTACCATGCCATTAGTACCATCTTCAACTGCCGCATCAAGTTTTATATCAGCGTCCTTAACAGCCTTAGCTATCTCATCAGCTGTTGCCTCAACCCCATTATTTAAGACATCATCAATCAGTACCAGCATCTTATACCAGCTGGCGATATCTGTTGCAAGAGACGATGTACCACCAAAATAATGAGCGACATTAATACTCATAACACTTTCAGGCATTGTACTGTATGGTACATTGCCCTTTAACTGTTCAAATGGGATATTAATCATATATAATGTATTTCCTCTTAAGTCTTCACCAAACTCTTCAACTTCAAGCTTAGTTATATCTGGCCTAAAGATATATGAATCAGTACTGTAATCTTCTTTATTGAAAGTAATATTGAAATAACCCAAGTAATTACGATATCTCATTGGCACATCAAGATATAAAGTATCATCTAACGCATCTTTCAGGAATCGATCATTGCCAGTAATAACCGCAAATCCATTAGTACCTAAAGAATAAATCATATCCCCAGGATAATAGTCCTTCTTACCGCTGGTTAATTCAAACTTTTCAGTTTTATATGTATCATATGATGAACTTTCAAATTTAAACTCATAGTCACCATTAAAAAGTGATGCATATTCCATATAACTGATAATAAATAATTTATTATTTTCCTCATCAAAATACTGATTTCTTCTTGGATCGCCCTTGGCAGGTACATCTAGTTTTATACCAGACCCACTGCCATCAGTCTTTTCCATCGATACTCTTGAAAGACTATCAAAATAATCATCAGGCAGTTCATCATTAAATTCAATAACCAGCTGTCCTGTCTTTTCTTTGATATATGCCTTAGCAGCCAATCCTTCAGGAAGATCTGTTTTCTGAATATTTATCCTGAGGTTGTTAAAATAGAAATTTGGATATCCAATTACATTTAGATTTCCATCATATAAAACGTCGTTGGTTTCAACACCATTATCGATAATCATTTCCTTACTGATTACAAGCTTATAATCATCTGCACTTTCATTGGTACCAAAAATATTACCCCCTGTATAACTCCATTCAGGAATATTTGAGTAATATTCTCCACCAAATAAAGATAATGAACTGTTATCAAATCCAAATATACTGCCTTCAGAATGTACATTTGTATAAAGCAACTGATTTAGATAGATCTTACAGCTATCACCTTCAGCGCAAGAAATCTGTATAGCTGTATTTCCATCAATACTTTCAACTTTCAAACCATCTGGCAAAGATGACTTAACACCCTTGATTTCATGTTTGCCTAATTCATAAACATCAGTTGTCTCTACTCCGCCAGGATATGTTGTCACATCCAGTTTAAAATCATGTTCCCCAGCAGTGATAATATCATTAGAATTAGCTTTATTTAATGTATCAATAGTAAAGCTTAATTCCCTGGCATCACTTGAAGCTGTTACTCCTGTATTAAGATTAAATCTTAATCCGCTCATCAATCTTCCAGTTGTATCATAAGTCGCATCAACCATCAGATTATAACTAAAACGTCCGGTCTTATTAAACACCGCTTCATCACATACAATCTTCAGATTATCACCATCAATTTCAAGTTCACATGATGATGGATAGAATGTCGTTGCAGCACTGATCTTTGATGTCAGACATATACTGCCAAGCAGTATTGTCATCAACATTATCATTATTTTCTTCATAAATTATCCCCTTTTTTAGATACGAAAAAGTACCATTCTACAAGAACCATTATATATATATGCAAGGGTCAAGGCTCCTATTACCTTTAAGACGTTATATGATGGATTATGTTATAATTGGCATATGGAAAATAAGAATAATATTATTCAGGGATATGATGTCTTTGGCAAGACTTATGGGTTCATGTTAAGAAATGATCTGCATGATATAGATTCTATTGAACATAAGCTTATGCAGAAAATGATTCTCTTAAATGAGGCATCCATCAATCTCTTTTATAAAAAGATACCAACGCCGTATCAGATGAATAAACATGAACTCTATGAATTCTCTCAACGTTTTAAAAAAGACAGTGAGTATTTATCGATCAAAGCTTTGACTGAATATACTAAAGACATAGCCGATAACTATGATATAAAGCTTGAAGATATGGAATTTGGTGGCAAAGAAAGTGAAATCCTGAAACGTCAGACTGACTGGTGTTTTGATATGGCCAGACTCGCTATTGTCATCCTTGACTGCATAGGAATCCCATCAAGATTTATCTTCATCGCCAATCCATACAAGGCTTATCATGGTCATGTCCTGCTTGAAGCATATTATGAAAATACATGGGGTCTTGTCGATCCTCTTAATGGTTATATCTTCTATAACGATAAACCTGTGTCAGCTAAAGGCATTATACAAAGCCATCTCCTTGATGAATATGACAAGGATTATCATGACAGTTTCCTCAATATCGCTATTGCCGAATATGACCCAAATGACAAGAGTAATGTCTATAATGTATCAAAATGCAATGAATATACATATAAACTTAATAACGCTCAACATAATGGTCAATGGATATTTAAAGAAGATGATATCACGGATATGATTTCTGAATCAAAAGAATAATGCCTGTTCGACATTATAATTATCAATAAAGGGTATGACTATTGAATCATACCCTGTTTTGTTATTTCGATGTAAAACCATTTAGATAGAAAATACAACATTGATGTATTAAAGATAAAAGTACAGACAATATATATGATCAATACTCTAAAGATATTATTCTTTCCTAGGAAATATAGTAACAGGAAAGCTATCAGAATATCGACACATGTCGTAATATGTCTTTCAGAATAGACGATATGCATCATCTTATCAGTGATTCGATATTCAGTACCGTTATATTCAAAACTATTCTGATCTTTTTTTATACTTTCATAACATATCAACATCATCCTGCGGATATCAAAGTAGTGTCCCATACCTAAATACCCTTACGATACAACATAAATGAATAGACTATCGGTACAACAACCATTACTCCAAGCCCCACAAAGAAGATAATCGTAAAGATTTCTCTTGGCAGGATAAAAAGACAGATAAGAGAAACAACTCCTGTTATCACCCATAAATATCCTGCAAAGCGATGTGTCATATTCCAGTTTCTTTCGCTGTTAAGAGTCCATGGAACCTTAATCCCAATCGTATAGTTCTGACGGCATTTAGGCAGATAATTACCCAGCAGTATCATCAGGACTATAGAAGATAGGATAATGATACTAGTGATATTAAAATTCATGCCAAGACCCATCATATAAATCATCCCAATAATAATGTTGCCTAAGAATGGTATGAAATATAGTGGCAGTTTCATCATCAGTGAATTCTGATTATGATTCTTTGGATCAAACCTAATCGCAAAATAAACAATCAGATTCATCACCACAAAGAATAAAGGCATACCAAAGACAGTAAAACTCTTTGGTGCATAATCATCAGCTATACCTTCCATATTAAAATGTATTGGTAATTCTTCTGGTAATTTATTATATATCACAAGTCCAATCACCATTGGTAAAAGACACAATAATGTCATAAACAATATGCTTCTATTCTTTTTCATGACTGCCTCCAAAACTGTTTAACCAGATAATCATTTCATCAAAAATACTGGTATTCAGTTCATAATATATAAAATTCTTATCTTTTTCTTCTCTGATTAGATCAGCTTTCTTAAGTAATGACAGATGATAGGAAATGGTCGCAAAAGACATATCAAAATTTGAAGCTATCTCACCAGCTGTCATTTTCTTGCCATCTCTTAATAGTTCCAGTATTTTCTTTCTCGATGGGTCTCCTATAGCTTTAAACGTACTTTCAAACATTCTCTTACCTTCTATTTAGAATAACTTCTAAATAGATTATATCACAGATGGTATATAATTAGAGTTATGAAAACTGTCATTCTTCCAAATACAATTAAAGACATCGTTATTAAGAATACACTGATGAAAAATAACAGTCTTTTTGATGTTGAATACATTACACTTGATACTTTTATTAAACGGATTATTCAATCTGAAGATAACCTTTATGACATTTATCTTAAACTAAGAAGTTTAAGTCTTAATGATTTAAAGGACACAGTTAAAGAAACTGATTTCCTCAAAGGTCTTATGAGTGATGCCGATAAACTCATGAAATATGGGGTCTCTTTATATGATCTTGAAATTAATGATGATTACCGTGAATGTCTTGAAGTAGTCATCGATAAACGTTATGAGACTTTAGATCGATATCTTGATAAATATGATTTTAATAACCATGAAATATATGATACCCATTATGACATCTATGAGAAAAGTATTATTGAAAGAATGCTTAAAAAAGGTGCGACATTAATCAGTCTGCCATCGGGTAAACATACATCTTATAAAATAAAGCTCAACACCATGCGTGATGCCTTAAGTGCTATTGCCAGCTATATCATTGATCATAATCTTAATCTGAATGACTGTGTCATTGTAGCTTCTGAAGAATATTTGAGGTATGTTTCAGTTATCTTAAATCTCTATGGGATTAAAATCAGTGCCAGACCTTTTATCAGTTCCAATAAGGCTCATTACTTTATTTCGCTCATGGATTTTTATTTAGATCCATCTTTAGATAATTATCTCGCTATTGTCAGAAGTGGTTATAAGGGCAGTGGTGATATCAGTATTATTGAAGAATACTATAAACGTCATGTCAGAGAATTTAAACTTGAGGAATATACCTTATTCAGGAATGAAAAAGGTTACTATCACGATAATGAAGAAATGGTTAACTCCATTAATGAGAAATACTTTGACGAATTAAAGAAGCTTCTGTCATTAGATTTTAATGAAGCACTTGTCTATGTCTTTGATCTGATTAAGGATAATGATGATGAATCATTAAGTATTAAAAATATCATTGAAAGATATACAGCTAATCTTAAAGACAGTTACTTCATCTATCGTGAAGAAATTCTTAATCTTAAAAAAGCTAATGATGATAATGGACTAAAGGTTATTGATTATCATGAAGATATATACTATAAGGATTATATCTTTGTCTTGAAACCTGACATGCATGTCTATCCTGGTTTTAAACCACTTGATGGTTTTATTAAGGAAAAGAGTATCTTAAATACTACATATCCCGATATCAGAAGCCGCTTTGAAAATCATCTTGAACTCTTTGATTATTTTAATAATTCCAAAGAAACCATTTTCTTTCTGGTACAGTCAACCTTTGATGGTAAAGCGGTTGAATATGATGATGCCATTGATAAATATCCTGATATCAATATTGATTATGTCATCAATGAATATAATGATTATCTTGACTATAATCATAAGATTAATAAAGATAATGCCAGAAAATCATTTATCAGAGATAATGAACTTAGGGGTTCTATCTCATCATTTGAGAAGTACTTTAAGTGTCCATACAGTTATTTTCTGAATTATGGTCTTAAGCTCAAGGACCCAGAACTATATGATCTTAATGCTGCCTTAACTGGTACACTGGTTCATGAGATTATGGAAAAAGCCGTCAGAAACAATCCTAAAAACTACCCAAGAGACTTTGAAACAGTTCTTAAGGATACAATTATGTCTTATAAGGATAAGCTGCTTAATATGTATCCTAATGAAAAAGGTGTTATTGAAGCTTCAATGCAAAGGATAGAAAATGCCATCATCCTCGAAATGGAATTCACGAGATTCATGGAGAATGAAAGTGATTATCAGGCTTCAAAGATGGAACTTAAATTCAACGAAATCTTCTTAAGTCATAACGGTATTGATTTAAGATTACGTGGAATCATTGATAGAGTTGATGAACTGGTTGACCGTTTTAGAATAGTTGACTATAAAACATCTGTTCATTCACTATCAAAGACAGATATTGCCAAAGGTATCCAGTTGCAGCTTTTAACCTACGCTTTGATATATGAAAAGATGTCTCATGATATCGCTAATGGTGTCTTCTACTGTAATATCAAACATGCCGGTAATAATCTTGTTGAATACAAATATTCTAAAAAAGATGGTATGTCAGAAGTTATCAATGATCCTTATCAGGATTTTATCGATGATCATCGTCTCAAGGGTATGTTTTTCGAAGATGATGATAAGAGTTATAAACACATCGTCACCTCCAAAAAAACTGGAATCTCCAAACGTTATCTGATAGACCATGATAAGACAGTAGAAATGATTACTGAGATTTATGAATATCTCATCGATAATCTTCTTGATGGTAATATATCGCTTATTCCTGATGATGATGCATGTACATACTGTAATTACCATCGTATCTGTCATTTCTATGGAGTTAAGGGATTAAATAAAAAGATAAGTGATATTGAAATTGGAACAATAGATGAAAACGATTAATTTAAATAAAGACCAGCAAAGAGCGGTTGAGCTTGCTGGAAGTAATATTCTTGTATTTGCCTCAGCTGGAGGTGGTAAGACAACGGTCCTCATCGAACGTCTTTTAAAGCGCATTATTAAAGATCAGATATCAATTGATAAGATTATCGCCATGACCTTTACTGAAGCTGCTGCCAGCAACCTTAAAAACCGTCTTTTAAAACGTCTTAAGGAAACCATTAATGATACTGATGATGAAATCCTAAAGGATTATCTTTTAGATGAATTATCTAAGGTTTCAAATGCCAGAATATCAACCATCCACTCATTCTGTCTTTCAATCGTTAAGGAATACTATTACCTTGCAGGTATAACTCTTAAATCAACCACTAATATCATTGATGAAGTTACTAAGAATCAGGTTATTGATGATATTTTAAACAGGATTATTAATAATCATCTTTTAAATAACGATCTTGATATTATGCCTTTATTAAAGAATCTGTCTTTTGAACTCTTTGCGTTTAATACTCTTAAGGATATGATCATATCACTGTTTAATAAAGCCAATGAAAAACTAAGACCTTTTGAATATCTTGATAATCTCTACCTTAAAGATGATATCAGTTCGTTTAATGATTTAAATGATGAGATTAAGGAAGTATACCTAAGCGAGATCAGGAACTATATTAAAGCTATTATCAGTGAATATCAGAAGATTACAGAATTAGATGATATTGATGATCCATCACCATATCTTCTCATTACTGATGAATTAAATAAACTTCTAAAGACTGATGACTATCCATTATTACTTGAAGGTATTAAGAATAACCTTAGAGGTATAAAGGCTCCAAGAGGTAATGAAGAATTCAAGAAGATTAAAGTTCAAATTGATGACCTCTGTCTTGAGTTATCTTCCTTACTGATGTCATCAAAGATGATAGTTAAAACTGAAAATGCTGCAAGACCTTTAAATAATACTCTTATTACTCTTGCATCAGAACTTCTAAAGGAATATGATGTCTACAAACACCAAAATGAAACCATCGATTTTAATGACTTTGAACATTATGCCTATAATATTCTGACTTATGATAACTATCGTATAGCCAAAGAATATCAAAACTACTATAAGGAAATCATGATTGATGAATTCCAGGATACCAACGATATCCAGTTTGAGATCGCTTCTATGATATCAAATCATAATCTCTTCTTAGTTGGCGATATTAAACAGTCAATCTATCGTTTCCGTGGTGCCAAACCTGGAATCATGAATTCTCTTAAATCAAATCCAGACTTTATTTCAGTCAATATCCGTAATAATTATCGTTCCAAGACTAATCTTGTATCTTTTAATAATGAACTCTTTAATACTGTCATGAATATTAATGATACAGCATTCAATGAAGAAGACTTTCAGATCGCCGATACTGAAAAACAGCTGACAGATAATATCGAAGTCAGATTTGATAATTATATTGGTGAAGACATAAATGATGATACAAGGGCAACTTTACTGGCTCATCGCATCACTCAAGAACATGCTAAAGGCACAGCCTTTAAGGATATTGCCGTTCTTGTGAGAAGTCACAATGAAAAGATCAACATCAAAAAAGTCTTTGATAATCTCCATATTCCATACTATATCAATGATAATAATGGTTACTTTAACTCATATGCCATCGAAATACTTGAATCATATCTGAAACTCATAATGAATCACGATGACCGTATATCATTATATTCATTACTGAAAAGTGTTTTATACAACTATAGTGATGATGATCTTGTGACCATTAATGACAATCCATATGAATATCTTAAAGACAGCGATTTCATACATGACTATGAAGTATTGAAGACACATGTGATAAATAATGATTTTATTGCTTTCTTTACATATTTCTTAAGTATCAATAATTTCTATACCAATTATTTGAATACTAAAGAGCGTACCAACTTCGATTTACTGATCAATAATCTTGAAGCATATCATATCGATTCTCTGACTGCACTTCTGGCTTATATTGAAGCTACAGCTGAAAAGCAGAAGGAGAATGCCATGTCAGTCTCAATGGATGATGATGTCGTCAGGGTTATGACCATTCATACATCCAAGGGTCTCGAATTTGATACTGTATTTCTCTATACTGCCAGTGATAACCGTTTTATGGATACAAGAGATCCGGTTGTCTTTGATGATAGATATGGTATGGGATTTAGGGTTGGCTTTACAGATTATAACGACCGTATTGATACCTTAAGACGCAAAGTTATCAATATCGCCAATAATAATGAAGACCTGAAGGAATACCTGAGACTTTTATATGTAGCCCTGACCCGCCCTAAACGCTGTCTTAACTTTATCGATGCCTATAATAAAGATTATTATCCTGCTGATGAGTCTTTAATTAGAGCCCGTAAAGGTTTCTCTTCAATCGTCTTAAGCATCATGAAGGATAACCCAAAACTTGAACTTCATGAACACTCTATCATCCCGCCATTAACCGCCTACGATATCAAGACATCAGCCATCAGGGATATTAAACGTTATACACTCTCATCAAGTGAATATACAACTATAACCCCTTCATCATCCGAAAGTCGTAATATAACTCTGAACCTCAGTCCTAAAGGTATGGCATATGGTACAAAACTGCATAACCTCATCGCTTCAGCTGATTTTGAAAACATTGATATCAGCCTCTATCCAAAAGCTGTCAATAATCTTTTAAACAACGACATATTCAAAGAAGCCCTTAGAGGTGATTATCATAGGGAATATCCTTTCTACAGTCTTTTGGATAATGAAATTATTCATGGTTTTATTGACTTTGTCTCATTCATGGATGACAGAATAATCTTAATTGATTATAAGAGTGATAATCTTGAAAATGATGTAGACTTCATTAATATCTATAAGCCTCAGCTTGATGGATATAAAAAAGTCCTCGAAAGGACTTATAATAAACCGGTTATGACTTACATCTATTCATTCCAT
This sequence comes from Bacillota bacterium, assembly GCA_029097145.1. GTDB lineage: Bacteria > Bacillota_I > Bacilli_A > Erysipelotrichales > Erysipelotrichaceae > JAHHTG01. Next base: position 4,568 of record JAQXNC010000094.1, on the reverse strand, counting down.
CTTGAAAAGATGATTACTGTCTAAGACAGGTCTCGACATAGACTCTGGTCGCAACTGATAGAATTGTCGCTCTAAAGAGATTACTGGTATCGCCACCAGTTACTTCAAACTTACCCTTAACTGTCTCGTCTTTATTGACGAGGCTTTTTATATCTGCTTCAAGTTCATCACAGAAAGTATCATAAGCTTCAACTATATCGGTTGAATTAATCTGAATATTGACAAGCTTATTAATCTCATCAAGACTGTAGACCTTCTTTAAGAATAATACAGCCAGAAGATAGGCTATATGATATTTCTTATACTTCTTCTTGACTGGTGCCTTAACAATTCCATGTTTAACATAGTTATTAATCATGGTATTAGTAATAACTTCTCTTTCACCATCAAGCATATGAAGTTTAAGATAACTTAAAAGCTGATCCATATATAATTCAATTTCAGGTAATTCACTATATCGTGGTAAACGATAGTTAATCAGTTCTTCTTTTTGCATACAAATATTGTATCACTCTATTTTCTGGCTTTCAAGTCAAGTTAATCTAGTATTTTATACTAGTTTATATTGACTTACAGTCTTTATTGATATATTGTATATATAAGGAAGGTATTTATATGGTACAGATACTCAGTGATTCATCAACATTATATTCAGTAAGTGAAGGGAAAGACGTAGGTCTTGTCGTTGTCCCTTTATCAGTTCAGATAAATAATAAGTCATATCGTGAATTTGAAGATATTTCTTCCAAGGAATTCCTAAAGATAATTGCCGAAGGTCATATCCCAACATCATCTCAACCATCAATCGGTGAAAAAGAAGAAGCCTATAACGCCGTTAATGGTGAAGTTATTGACTTAACTATGGCTGATGGTTTAAGTGGTACATATCAGTCAGCTATGATCGCTAAAGACATGTCTAATAATCCTGAACGTATCCACGTTATAAATACCAGAACTCTCTGTGGTCCACATCGCTATATCGTCAATAAGGCTCTTAAGCTGGCAAGTGAAGGAAAGGGCGTTAAAGAAATACTCTCGGGTATTGAAAACTCAATCAATGTTGGTCGTTCATTTTTGATTCCATACGATTTCGCTTTCTTAAAAAGAGGTGGACGTCTATCACCTTTAGCTGCAACTCTAGGTGGATTACTTAGAATCATTCCAATTCTTGAACTGTCAGAAGATGGTAAGAGTCTATTGAAGTTTGGCGTTAAGAAAACCTATAAAAAAGCAGTCATGGATATTATCGAAGTCATGAAGAATGATGGTGTTGATGACAGTTATGATGTCTCAATTTCGCATGCAGGCAATGATGAATGGACAGATATCACCATCGATTTAATCAAAAAAGAACTAGGTATTAATGTCAGCGTCTATGATTTATCACCAGCCTTTATCACACAGGGTGGGCCTGGCTGTGTCGCTATTCAATACTGTAAAAAATAATTATTCAATGCACCAAGAAGGTGCATTTTTTAATGGTTGACCATTAGTTGACATCGCAACCTTAAAATATATGGTATATTGAAGGTAGAGGTGAAAGAATGAAAACGGCATATTTAATCGTATTGGCTATTACTGCAGGTAGAGTGATTATTAGTATTCTTGTAATCATAGCTTTAATTATGTTGATACTGGCATTATTGAAATATCTTAAGACCAATGAAATAAGAAGTGAATACCGTAAAGAAGCTCAATCACTTGGCGATATAATCCGTAAGCATAGAATAGATTCAGGTATGAGTCAGGAAGTACTCGCACAAAGACTAGGTGTAACCCGTCAGGCGATATCAAAATGGGAGAATGGATCATCAGATCCCAGCGCAACCAATTTGATGGCTTTAGCTGACGTTTTTAATATAAAAGTTGAAGATATGCTAAAAGAAGCTAAAATATCATGAAATTAGCATATATTTTATAACATACATATGATAAAATTCTGTCTCGAAAAGAAAAGAGACTGTATATGAATAAGAAATTAGCTGTTTTAACTGCCTTGGGTAATATTTTTATTGGACTTGGAATATCAATCCTGAATTTATCAAGTTTTGGTGTTGATCCCTTTACATCGATGACCATTGGTACATCAAATCTGCTTGGTATTGGGCTTGGTGTCTTCCAGATGACTTTCAACATTCTGCTCTATATCCCAGTACTGTATTTTAATCGTAAAGCTTTAGGTATTGGAGCTTTGATTAATCTTTTTTTAATGGGATATATTATTGAATTCTTTATGGCTGTATATGCCATGTTTGGAATTACACCAGCTACATTCATGACATCATTACCATTGCGTCTGATCTTGGTCGTAATAGGCATTCCAGTTATCTGTTTTGGTGTCGCCCTTTATATGGATTGTAATCTTGGTGTTTCGCCATACGATGGTGTTGGTCCTGTCGTTGAAAAACTGACAAATGGTAAGGTACCTTTTAAGTATGCCCGCATCATTCAGGATATTCTGTTTGCAACAATTGGTTTTGTGACTGGTATACTTGGTAATATCATTACTGTTGGTTTCGCTACAATCATCGTCGCCTTTGGAACTGGTCCAATTGTTGACTGGTTTCAGAGAAATATCACTCATAAAATGACTGGTCAATCAATGTAACGGGTTACATTTGTTTTTTCTGAAAATTTTGCATCATAATGCGTGATTTTTACTTTATATTGAGTATAATAAGATGACGTGGAGGTAATAAAAATATGTACGAATTATTTGGACAAAACAAATTAAACGAAGTTGAATATTTAGGCAAATTCCACAGTGAAAAAGCTGTTCTTGAAGCATATGACTGCTATTGGGGAATGGGCTATAAAAAGATTAAATACTGTCGCAATATATCAAGATAATAAGACGCCAATTGGCGTCTTATTTAAACAATTCACTCCTTAACACTTCCTTAATCCTTTCATCACATTCTTTCTTTAGATAATAGAAGTTGATGAGAGGTTTTTTCTTTTCGATATAATCAAGCAGTTCTTCATGAATAAAGACATGAAAGATTGTATTAAGAGTTCTACCGATTAATTCCTGTCTTCTAGCATCAGGATATGCAAGTTTTATCTTGGCAAACTCTTTTCTGATTAATGGTTCACTAAGCATCATAGTAACAATATCTTTTTCACTTGTCTTATCCTTGGCTTCGTGATTTTTCATTCTTAAGATGGATTTGGTATTAAAGAACTCTTCAGCGACTATCTTGGCATAGGTACATCTGCCATATTGATTACGATACTCATAATTCTTAATGATGATACCTTCACTCATCTTATCTTCTGGTATTAAGTATTTGGTTTCCTTTAAGTATTTTGTAAGATCTTCCATTGTAGGATTATCAATACTTATGATTTCAGGTATATAGCTTATACCATACTTATCAAGTTCCTTTGAATATTCATCATATGGGATATATCCCCTGTCATATGAAAAGATGTCAAAGACATAGAAGTGTTTCCATGATTCTGGATGATAATATCTTATGGTATGAGGTACTAACCATTCACCATATAGATAATGATCTTTATGATCTAATAGATATTTTCTGATATTATCATCCTTAATAACTGTATTATAAAATCCAGCATTATCATTATCTAAGCTTAAATCTCTATTCCTGCTTCCAGCATGAATAATCCCATCATCCCCTAACCATACAACCCCATTAGTTCCATCAATCTTAGGCTGGATTGAACATTTACCTTTTAAGATTCCTTCTACTTCCTTATTACCCAGTTTTTCAATGTGCTGATATGATTTGTATTGCATACATTAACCTCCTGTTTCTTTATATATGGATGAATAAAATAATCACAAAAGATTTTTATTAATCCTTTCCATAAAATAACAAACTTAATGTGCAATTTTTTACCAGCTGATATAAAAAGACATGGTTTTTAGCCACGTCTTCATAACTTATTAATAATTTTCTGAATTTAATTCAAAATAGCTTTGTGGGTGAGCACATACAGGACAAAGCTCAGGTGCTTCAGTACCTACTACGATATGACCACAGTTACGGCATTCCCATACTTTAACTTCGCTCTTTTTGAATACTTCCTGAGCTTCGACATTATGAAGTAAAGCTCTATATCTTTCTTCATGATGTTTTTCAATAGCTGCAACCATTCTGAACTTTTCTGCTAAATCATGGAAGCCTTCTTCATCAGCTGTCTTGGCAAAACCATCATACATATCTGTCCATTCATAGTTTTCACCATTAGCTGCTTCTAATAGATTGGCAGCTGTATCACCAATACCATTTAATTCCTTAAACCACATCTTGGCATGTTCTTTTTCATTATCTGCTGTCTTTAAGAATAAAGCTGCAATCTGTTCATAACCTTCTTTTTTAGCCTTAGATGCAAAATAAGTATATTTGTTTCTAGCTTGTGATTCACCTGCAAATGCTGCTTCAAGATTCTTTTCTGTCTGAGTACCTGCATATTTATGTTTAGGTTCTTCTAACTTTTCAAATACAGATGCTGGTTGTTTACATACAGGACATTTTTCTGGTGCTGTATCACCTTCGTGGATATATCCACATACTTTACATTTCCATTTTGCCATT
>JAQXNC010000093.1 GCA_029097145.1 Bacillota bacterium | reverse complement strand
CTTAACGCGACAAACGTGACTGATTAGGTCAGCTAAAGAGTAGATTTCATATATCTCATCAGTGATTCTCACCAGCCATCACTTCTCTGAAGAATCAATATATTACTTAATTCTTTTTCGCTATAAAAATATGATATACTATGCCATTTTAAAAGACAAGATTTTTATGACTTATGAACAATAAATTGATATCTGTACCCTTCCTTATAACGACGTAATTTGATAATATCTTTTTCATCGACATATCCAACGACATTCACCCTATCGTCAGCACCTCTTTCATCAAGCACAATCGATAACTCTCCTGAGTATCGTCTGTTAAGAATATTATCAATAGTGATCGCTCCTCTTTTGCGCTTAACTGTATTGCGTTTAGGGAGTTCATTTGCGAATTCAGCCATTCTTCTTGATGATGACGATCTCAAAAGATTATATGGTGAATCATGTCGGAAGACATGTTCCTTAAGTACGATATCTTTTTCAGCTTCTGTTATATCTTCATCTAAACGAATATCAATAAATACAGGGTTAGTTAATTTTACATTTAAGCTATTTAGTGTTTTATCTATTAAATCAAGTTCTTCTTTACTAAACCACATATCACTCAAGAGATAGCCATCTGCTTCATAGTTGAGATAAAGATCAGCTACTATATCATCAAGGGTCATATGACGATGTTTTTCAAGAGTACATAGACCAAGATATAAAGGTCCACGTGGATTATTATGAGATGGGATACAGTAATAGACTGGAAGATTATGTTTTTTAATCATCATATCTTCCTTTATGGCAAAGATATCATCCAGCCCCGATTCTTCCTTGACATAAAAGTTATGACAACATCTAATTTCCATCTTCTCATCAATGTTTCTTAATTCTTTTAGAAACTCAGTAAATTCTTTTTCATTATATGTAGAGGCATTGATGATAAAACCTTTAAGATGCAGTTTAGAATACAATTCTCTGACTTCAGATAATTCAAAATTGCAGTCAAGACGAATATAATCAATTCCTTGAATATCACTATTAATAAGATCTTTAACATATTTGCCACCTACATCAGTTACAATATCGAATTTACTGTCTTGAGCTTCAGTAATAATCTTCTTTAGACATTCAAGTTGAATCTCAAAAGACAGTTCAGGTAAATGAACTGTCGTAAAGATTTCGTTATAGCTATAACTATCTAATAATGAAATATATTCTTTAATCTGTTTTAGATATTTATCACTTATAACTTCAGGATAAATAGCTGCACTCTTAATCATAATTATTCAAAAGTTACTTTAGCTATACGAACAATCAGTTGTCTACCGTAGTAGAAGCCTACTGCTCGATAATTAACGACATCACCATTTTGAGTGAATAATAATTCTTCATCATTATCTACCCATTTAATACTCTTAACCTTGCCTTTGACATTGCTGATAGAATGATTTTCATCCTTACTTTCATATGCCGCAACAACATCTTTCGGTCCTAACATTGGTAAGTCATGAACATAGATATAAGCACAGTTTTCTTTTTCTAAGACAAAGTCCTTTTCATGATTACATTTGATATCCGATGGCTTACCTTCATAAAGACTTTCCTTAGCCATATCTGTCCAGATACCAATCACTTCAAGAAGAGCTTCAGATATTTTATTCACTCCACCCTGAGCTTCAAGACCGATATTTAAAAGGTAGTTAGCACCAACTTTGCGGGCATGACATAATCTTTCAATCATCATTCTTGGACTCTTATAATCCAGATCCATTGAAGCTACACCCCAGTGTTTATTCATAGTCTGACACATTTCAGCTGCGACATATTTAGGCATACCTTCACGATTCATAACTGTTGCCTGACCCTGTTCAAAAGTTACAGAGTCAATTTCTGGGTGACCAGTCTTACCCTGTTCACTTAAACCAGTATTATTAATAACCATGGCATCAGGCTGCAGACGATGAATCATACCGTATAATTCATCAAGTTTCCAGTCAGCCCCTCTTTTACTCCAGTTTCCATCAAACCATAAACCACCAATAGGCCCATAGTTTGTACATAATATTTCAACTGATTTTCTTAAATATTCAAGATAGGCATCGAAATCATTATTGAAGTCTGGATGTTGCCAATCAAGAGTTGTGTGATACAACATTGGCATAATTCCTTCTGCGTTGCATGCATCTACAAATTCTCTCACAAGATCTCTCTTACAAGGTGTATGCATAACGTCATAATCACTTAAGCCTTTAGTATCATAAAGTGAGAAACCATCATGATGTCTTGTGGTTAAAGTAATATACTTCATTCCAGCCTTTTTTGCTAGTTTTGCGATTTTTACCGCATCAAAGTCTTTTGCAGTAAAGTTATTAAATATTTCTGGATATTTATCTTTACTGTCTTCGTGTAGGTCAAAAGTCCATTCTCCTCTATCAAGACTTGAATAAAGTCCCCAGTGAATAAACATTCCAAATGCTTTCTTTTCAAATTCAGCAATTCTTTTCTCAGGTACAGGTATACTCATTATATTTTTACTCCTTAAATCCTTTTTCATTATAACAGAACTATATATCCAAATAAAATTTTGTTATTGTTTGTTGTAAGAATCATCAGGAATTATTATTGGTATTGCAGTGTTTATAATTTATTAACTATGAATTAAATAAAGCACATGTTTTATGATTTACTCATATCACATGTGCTTTTAGTTTATTCGTTTTCTTGAGGTTCTTCTTCAAGATGTTCAAGGATTGTAACAGTTGAAACTACTGTTCCTTCCTGAGGTTTAATCAGTCTTACACCCTGAGTTGCACGACCCTGAATTGAAACCTTATCAAGTGAGATACGGATGACAATACCATCATTAGTCATAATCATACAGTCTTCATCACCATTAACAGCCTTGATTCCGACAAGATCACCATTCTTTTCATTGATGTTGATAGTCTTAACACCCTTAGCTCCACGGCTTGTGATACGGTATTCATCAATTTCTGATTTCTTACCATAACCATTAAGTGATACAGCTAAAATATATTTACCTTCTGATGCGATACATGCACCAACGACATAACTGTCATCGACATTCATACCTTTAACACCAGCAGCTGTTCTACCCATAGCACGAACACTGTCTTCGTTAAATCTGACTGCTTTACCATTAGCTGCACCGATAATAATTTCATCTTCACCAGTAGTCAGTTTAACTGATACCAGTTCATCATCTTCCTTGAGGCTGATCGCAATCTTACCTGTCTGTCTGATTGAATCAAATTCTTCAAGTGGCACACGTTTACAGATACCATCTTTAGTCACAAAGAAGACAAACTTCTTCTCGTTATTATCACGCTTAACTGCGACAAATGTCTTAACCTTTTCATCTTTTTCTAACTGTAAGAGGTTAACTACTGGAATACCCTTGGCATTTCTTGAAGCTTCAGGAATACGGTAACCCTTGATACGATAAACCTTACCTTTGTTGGTAAACATCATTAAATGATCATGAGTTGACATTGTAATACTCTGATCAACGATATCATCTTCATTTAATGTCATACCCTTAATACCACGACCACCACGATTCTGTGTTTTATATGTATCAATTGGCATACGTTTAATGTATCCATTAACTGTCATTGATATAATCACATCACCAACTGGAATCAGATCTTCATCTTCAACATCGATATCGCCTTCAATGATTTCAGTCATACGTTCATCACCGTATTTTTCCTTAATCTCCAGAAGTTCATTCTTAATGATTGTAACTACTCTTGAATGATTAGCCAGGATATCCTTTAAATCATCAATAGTGATCATGAGATTTCTTAATTCTTCAAGAATCTTTTCTCTTTCAAGACCACTTAATCTTCTAAGTTGTGTATCAAGGATAGCTTTAGACTGGATTTCATCAAGTCCAAATCTTGTCATCAGCTGATTCATGGCATCAGCGTTATCCTTTGAATTCTTAATAGTTTCAATAATCGCATCGATATTATCAAGCGCAATCTATAAACCTTCTAAGATATGTGCTCTTTCTTCAGCTTTCTTTAAATCATAAGCCGTTCTTCTTTGTACTACTTCAATCTGATGTTCGATATAGTACTTAAGAATATCCTTAATCCCCAGAAGCATTGGTTTATTATTGACAAGTACTACATTATTAACCCCAAATGAAGTCTGCAGAGATGTCAGACGATATAACTGATTGAGTATGACATCAGGCTGGATATCTTTTCTGGTTTCCATAACGATACGAATACCATCTCTATTTGATTCATCACCTAAAGATGTAATACCTTCAATCGTCTTTTCTCTAACTAGCGAAGCAATCTTTTCAACCAGGACAGCCTTATTAACCTGATATGGTATTTCCCTGACAATAATACGTTTCTTACCGTTATCCATCTCTTCGACATCAATCTTTGATCTGACAACGATTGAACCACGTCCTGTCTCATAAGCCTGTTTAATACCACTTCTACCAACGATATAGGCACCAGTTGGGAAGTCAGGACCTTTTATATAGCTATCCATCAGTTCAGATACTGTAATATCTGGATTTTCCATAACCGCAATCGTCGCATCGATAGTTTCACCGAGGTTATGTGGTGGCATATTGGTTGCCATACCAACCGCAATACCTGTTGAACCATTAACCAGAAGATTAGGGAATTTTGAAGGTAAGACTGATGGTTCCTTTTCAGATGCATCGTAGTTATCTACCCAGTCAATAGTTTCCTTATTGATATCCTTAAGCAGTTCAAGTGATATCTTTGACATTCTAGCTTCGGTATAACGCATAGCCGCTGCTTCATCACCATCAATTGAACCAAAGTTTCCATGACCATCAATCAAAGGATATCTGAATGAGAAAGTCTGAGCCATTCTGACCATTGAATCATAGACAGCAGTATCACCGTGTGGGTGATATTTACCTAATACTTCACCGACAATACGAGCTGATTTCTTATGTGGTTTATCTGATGTAATACCCATATCATACATTGCATATAAAATACGACGATGAACAGGTTTTAAACCATCACGGACATCAGGTAAGGCACGCGATACAATTACTGACATTGAATAGTCAAGGAAGCTGTCACGTATTTCTTTGGCAATATTTACCTGTTTGATCTTACCGTGATTAAAATTTTCAATATAATTATCTTCCATTTATGCCTCCTTAAATATCAAGATTAGCGTAATGTGCATTCTCAATAATGAAATTACGTCTAGGTTCAACTTCATCACCCATCAACATACTGAAAGCCATATCGGCATCCATCGCATCTTCGATAGTAACCTGTTTTAATGTACGGGTCTTAGGGTCAAGAGTTGTTTCCCATAACTGTTCAGGATTCATTTCACCTAAACCTTTGTAACGCTGAATCTTATAGTTATTCACAAATTCAGCCTTATATTCTTCACATTCAATATCACTGTAGGCATATCTGATCGCATTACCCTTTTGAATCTTAAAGAGTGGTGGCATAGCGATATAGACATAACCACCCTCAATTACCGGTCTTAAATAACGGAAGAGGAATGTCAACATCAGTGTACAGATATGTGCACCATCGACATCGGCATCGGTCATGATGACAATCTTGTGATATCTAAGTTTACTTAAATCAATCTCATCACCAACACCACAACCAAAGGCTGTGATCATTGATCGGATTTCAGCATTTTCAAAAATCTTATGCAGACGGGCTTTTTCAACATTTAAAATCTTACCTCTTAAAGGTAATATTGCCTGGAAAGTAGAATCTCTACCCTGTTTAGCACTACCACCGGCTGAATTACCTTCGACGATATAGATTTCAGAGATACTGGCATCCTTAGTTGAGCAGTCAGCCAGTTTCCCAGGCAATGAAGAAACTTCCAAGGCATTCTTTCTTCTGGTTAATTCACGAGCTTTTCTGGCTGCAATACGGGCCTTTGAAGCTGTGATAGTCTTTTCAATAATCTCTTTAGAATCCTGTGGATGTTCAAGCAGGAATCGATTTAAACCTTCACCCAGAATATCTGATACAACTTTCTTAACTTCAGCATTTCCGAGTTTACCCTTAGTCTGACCTTCGTACTGAGGGTTTGGATGCTTAATAGAAATAATAGCTGTCAGACCTTCTTTGATATCATCAGTCTGCAGAGAATCTTCATCTTTTTTGATAAAGTTATTGTCACGGGCATATTTATTAATTACACGATTAATTGCCAGTCTGAAACCTTCTTCATGAGTACCACCCTCAACAGTGTTGATGTTATTACAGAAAGAATAGAGATTACATGTATACGAATCGTTATACTGCATCGCAATTTCAACTGCGATATTGGTTTCAGGATCAACACCTTCAACATAGATAATATCTTCATGCAGGACATTCTTATTCTTATTCAAGAAAGCTACATATTCCTTTAAACCACCGGTATATAAGAAAGTATGTTCTTTAATTTCATCTTTTTCATAACGATATACCAGCTTAATACCTTTATTTAAGAAAGCAATCTGTCTGAATCTTTCGAATAATACCTGATAATCATATTCAGTTGTCTCAGTGAAGATTGTTGGATCAGCCTTAAATCGTACTTCTGAACCAGTTTTATTTTCTGGGCAATTACCAATAATCTTTAAAGGTTCTACAGTATGACCACCATTTTCAAATCTGACATAGTAGATCTTACCTTCTTTATAAACCTTGACTTCAAGCCATTCACTCAAGGCATTGACAACACTGGCACCAACCCCATGAAGACCACCAGAAACCTTGTAGGCACCTCCACCAAATTTTCCTCCAGCATGTAATACTGTGAAGATGGTTTCAACAGTTGAAATACCAGTCTTTTCATGAATACCAACCGGCATACCACGACCATCATCAGTAACAGTCACAATATCATCCTTATCTACAGTAATATTGATTACACTTGCATATCCAGCCAGAGCTTCATCGATTGAGTTATCGACTATTTCCCATACCAGATGATGAAGACCTTTAGAAGATGTTGAACCAATATACATGCCAGGACGCACTCTGACAGCTTCAAGACCTTCAAGGACCTGAATATCATCAGCAGTATAGTTATCAGTTTTATTTGTCATCAGTAGCTTCCTTTCTTAATTTAAATACTTTATATTTATCCTTGATTTTTATATTATCAAGGTCAGTTGATGTAATAATTGTCTGAATATTTGAAGGTAATACTTCAAAAAGACGACTTCGATTTTCGATATCAAGTTCTGACATGATATCATCCAGTAATAATACCGGTTCAGTTCTGGTTTTATTTTTAATATAATCAGCGATTGCCAACTTAAAGGCTATCATACACATTCTTCTTTGACCCTGAGATGCATATCCTGAAATCTCATTTTCATCAAAATAAAAAGAATAGTCTTCTTTCTGTGGTCCATTCGTTGTGTATTGATACATCAGATCACGCTCACGACTTCTATCAATCATTTCCTTTACAGCTTCTAGAGTATTATCAGAAGACTTATGATAATCAATTCTGATAGTTATATCTGTACCAGAAAGCTTTTGGTAATAATCACTGATTTTAGTATTGATGAAGTCAATCATCTCAGATCTAAGCGTAATAATATTGATAATTGGATCAACCATTCGTGATTCAATCGTCTCAAGATACAGCCTATCGACATCCTGATTCTTTAAAAGATTGTTTTTATCTTTTAAGAGTTTTGTATATAGAACCATATCATTCAGATATTCTCTTGATATCTTACCAAGTTCGACATCAATCAGTTTACGCCGGCTTTTAGGTGTATCATCAAACAATTCAAGATCATTGGGTTTAAAGAGAATTACGTTCAGTTTACCAATAAAATCAGATGTCTTTCTGATGGGATTATTGTTGAGATATAGAAATTTGCCTTCTTTTGTGATTATCACTTTCAGTTTATCCTTAGGAGTACCAACTTCAATAAAGGCATATTCCTCACCACTTTTAATCATCATCATATCATCTGATGTCCTGAATGATTTGGTATTCGAAACCATCACAAGACTTTCAAGAATATTTGTTTTACCTATCCCATTTTTACCGATAATAATATTCATTACAGGATCAAGATCTATATGAAATCTTGTATAACTTCTAAAAGATTTTAAATCGACTGATTTAATAATCATTTATGTCTAATCTGATACTTTTTACCCTGAACATTTACTTCGTCGCCATCATAAAGCTTGCGGCCACGACGGTTATCTTCGATACCATTTACCAGTATCTTATGTGTTCCAAGAAACATTTTGGCTTCTCCACCACTCATAATCAGATCTGCAAGTTTTAAAAACTGGCTCAAAGTAATATATTCAGTTTCAATATATATAGTCATAAATCCTCTTTCCATATTATTACCAGAATATTATACCATTTTTCATTTAAATAGCCTAGATTAAACGATTATCATTTTATGTATTCCTATACATAAAAAGCCTATTATTTAAAAACAGGCTTAAAAATGAATAAAAATATAGTTTCATCTCTTAAAACAATTAAAAAAGGTCTTGATTTCAAGACCCTAGTTATATGTTCTGACTGGAGATACAAGCTGTACCAGACTCTTATCTTCATCTGATGTGATAATGATAGGTCTCAGTTCTCCTGAGAATGATAATGTAACTTCTTTAGTTGAGATAGCTCTAATCGCATCGATCAGATAATTACCACTACATGAAATAGTGATAGGATTACCGGTAAATGAAATAACTGATAATGTTTCATGTGATGAACCTACTTCCTGGTTAGAAGTTGAGATATCCATGGTTTCCTGATTGATTGTCATCTTAACCACACTCTTACCATCGGATTTGATAAACGAAGCTCTATCAACAGCGTTCAAGAGTTCCTTGGCATCAATCTTTAATTCCTGAGTAAATGATGGTGGGATAAGGCGTGTTGTATCAGGATACTGATCTTCAATTAAACGGGTACGGATAATTGTATTACCAGTTGAGACAAACAGTTTAGTATCGCTGATAGCCATATTGAATTCCAGTTCATCTGCGACAGTGTTATGAATTTCTGAAAGTGTCTTAGCAGGAATGGTGATATTAAATGTATCAGGATATTCAACATTAAACTTCTTGGTAGCCAGACGATATGAGTCAGTCGCATTACATAATAAAGTATTATCTTTAGCCTTAAAGTTAACACCAGTTAAAGCAGGACGGGTTTCCTTATCTGAACATGCGAATGCGGTCTGTTTAACGATATCGCTCAACATCTTGGTGTTCATCTTAAACGATGGTGTATCGATTGTAAAATCAATTCTTGGATAATCAATAGCTCGCATACCATTAATCTTAAATTCAATACTGCCACCTTTGATTAATGTCAATGTACCATCGATAGTCTCAAATGTGATTATATCAGCACTCATCTTTCTGACAATTTCAATGATCCATTTGGCATCAATCACAACAGATCCTTCTTCTAATATCATTAATTCATTCTGAACAGGATCATCAGCTTTTGACTCTTTAATTTCAGTCATGATTGATATATTTGAATCAGAGCCTGTAAGTATTACTCTATCAGTTAAGACATCAATCTTAACTCCACTTAATGATGGTACTGGTGCAGCTGGAGATATAGCTCTAACAACTGTTGTCAGGGCATTATATAAAACACGTTTTGAAATACTGAAATTCATGATTTCTCCTTTTATTCTTCTTTTAATATAAATATTACTATTATTAGGACTGTGGATAATGTGGATAACTACTCATAATCCCGATAACATCGCTTTATTTTAACATTTTTAGCTGTGGAATTTAATGTGGATGAATGTTTATTTCTTAATCATCTCTTCTAAAGCGTTGATTGCCATAGCGTATGCCGGGTCCTTTTTAATGTTTTCTTCGACCCTTTCGCAGGCATTGATGACAGTTGAATGGTCACGTTTACCAAAACTGTTTCCGATATCTTTGTATGGCATATCCAGGAATTTACGTACCAGATACATCGCTATCTGACGAGGAATGGCGATATTTTTAGTACGAATCTTGGAATTAAGCTGATTCTTGTTTATTCCATAATAATCACAGACCACTTTCTTGATAGTATTGATACTCATTTCAGTACCGACATCTTCGCTGATTTGATCCTTAAATGCTTCCATCGCTACCTTAATAGTGATATGGTCTACTGGGCAAAAATCAATTGAATAGAAAAGTAGACGATTTAAAGCCCCTTCAAGCTGACGGACATCTTGCGAGAAATTGGTTGCGATATATGATAAGACATCTTCATCAATCTGGGTATTACCAGATGAAGCCAACTTCTTTTTCAGGATATTGAGACTGGTTTCATATTCAGGTGCCTCAATATTGACATTTAAACCCTGATTAAATCTGGAAATAATACGATCTTCGAGACCTTTAATATCTTTTGGCATACGGTCACTGGTGATACAGATCTGTTTGCGGTTGTTTACCAATTCATTAAAGACACTGAAGAAAACTTCATGAGTTTTTTCTTTACCGGCGATAAACTGAATATCATCTACTAACAAGACATCAAGGTCGTAGAATTCGCGTTTAAAACTATCAATTGTATGTGTTTTAATTGAATCGGCAACACCCTGCACAAAATCGAGACCAGATATGATACCAATGCGGTATCCAGGATACAACATCCTTATCTTATTACCGATAGCGTTTAAAAGATGTGTTTTACCAAGACCTGAATTACCATATATAAATAATGGATTATATGCCAGACCTGGATTTGAGGCAACAGTCAAAGACGATACCTGTGCCTGAATATTTGAACGTCCAACAACGAAACTTTCAAATGTCATCTCGCTGTCGAGTTTCTGTTTAATAAAATCAGAATTAATTAATGCTTCTGGATGTTTTGGAAATAACTGTTCAACCGTTAATGCCACAATCGGTATGTGTCGGCCGAGTACAGCTTCAATAGCTTCTTCGAACTCCTTGCTGGTTTGTTGGATTGTTACTTTACTTAAGAATAATTCACACTGGACAACCATCTGTGCCTCATCAAGAGAATAGATCTTGGTACCATTGGTTATAGCCCCAAGCACAGAGTCCCCCATTTTACCTTTGTTTCGAATATAACTAAGAATTTTATTCCAGACATCAGCTAAATAAAATTCATTTGTAACCATAATAATAACCCCTTGCATCATCATTATATTCGTAAGTTATCCACATTTCTATACGAAAAATTCGAAGTTATCCACAATCCACAATCTTGAGTTATCCACAAATAACGTATTCATGGGCTTTTAGAGAGTTATCCACAGTTATCCACAAAATTATGAATGTGGATAAGATGTTAATAACTTATCCACAACACTATCAACAGTGGATTACTTGGATAAATTGTGGATATCTACATAAATATGTGGATAATCTACATTTGTAAAGTACGATAAATAAAGGCTTTTAGACACTTTTCCACATTATCCACACTATGTGTATAAACCATAAATGTGGATGTTGATAAGTGTGGATAACTTTAGTGATTATGTGGATATCAACGGTATAAAAGAAGCGATTTTACAAATTCCAGAAACGTTATCCACGTTAAATCTTAAAATTATTCACATTTTCTGAAGTATAATAGGAATATGCCAATCTATCTAATCAAAGATGAAGAATATCTCGATATTCAAAGATGCTATGAAGTATATCGTAAAGATGATATCAGAAATATCTTTGATGATGTCAAAGACAACTGTTACCAAAGCATAGCCATCAGTCTTTTTATCAATTCTGATGATAATCTTTATAATGAAATCAATACAATGAATCTCAATGATGCAGATATCTATCTTTTCAGCGACTTTGTGTATCTCTTTAATAATGATTTAAGGAAGCAACTCGATACATATATTGATATTTACTACGAAAAGCCTGAAGAAACATATAGCACACACTCTGATAACTTATATGAATTACCGGAATGTAATAAATGTGAATGTAAAATAGCTTTTAAACCTGGAATTTCAGCGCTTGATGATCAATTGAATAATCTTGATGAAAGTTTTGTTGAGATGTTGTTTAGGAAGATTGATGAAAGAGAATTG
>JAQXNC010000092.1 GCA_029097145.1 Bacillota bacterium | reverse complement strand
CTTCTGAAAGTCTCTTGAATTCTGAAGGTGTACAACCATATACTTTTTTAAAAGCCTTAAAGAAATGAGTATATGATTTGAACCCACATTGCTTATATATTTCTGATACAGATAATCCCTTGCGTATCATTGACTGACTCTTTGAAAGACGCGCATCGAGAATATATTGATGAATAGAAGTACCAGTCTCCTCTTTAAATCGACGACATAAATGTTCCCCAGAAACATAGAATACTGATTCCAGTTTTTCAAGTGTCAGATCATTCGCCAGGTTTTCTCTGATATAGATGAAGACATCATCAATCATCAGTGTCTTTCTTCTGTTGGTGATATATTTGATATCTGAGCCAATGCAGATTCTAAGCAACGTGACAAGAAATGCACTGATCAGAACCTCTTCATAATAATCTAATCCATATTTCATCTCTTCTCCATCTAGGCTTTCAACCTTGTTCAAGAGATTTCTTAAAGCCATAATTCTTTCTGATCCGGCATAGACTATATTTACATCATATTGCGCATAGGAAAAACCTTCCACAAGATTCAGTTTATCATTTGACAACCTGCTTAAAATATTAAGAGGAATCATTATGATATCTATTTCAGTTTTATTATCTTTATTCTTTATATCTGTTTTTTTACCAGGTTTGAGTAATACAAGTTCTTCCTTATTACAGAAAAATGTTTTGTTTTCCGTTTTAACACTGGCTTCTCCACTATGAAAGATTATTAAGGCATATGATTCTTTTTCTGCCTTTATCGATAACTGTGATTTAACTTTACATTTTTGAGTGTCGAGCTTCATATCTTCATTTAAACATAAAATCAGAACTGTTGAACAGTCCTGATTGTGTTTTATTAAATAGCGTTAGCTGTATGATAAGCTGTTCTGATTGCGCTTGCGATATCTGCAGTTCTTTCACCCGAACAGTCACCAACATAGTGAACAGGTTTATTGATACCTTCGACATCAAGAGAATTCTTTCTTGAACCCAATGCTGCAACTACTGTATCTGCCACAAATTCTATTTCAGTATTATCATTTGTATTAACAGCCTTAACAACATTATTAGATACTAATGTTACTTTAGTATTTGTATGCTGCTTAACATTATGTTGAGCAAAGTCTTTCATCATAAGTGGCAATACAGTTGCTGATTCCTGAGCAGCAATCTTATCCATCATTTCCACAATAGTTACATCATGACCATGATTTGCCAGATACTCAGCTGTTTCAGCTCCAACAAGTCCTCCACCAAGGACTACACAACTGCCACTAACTTCCTTACCACCTAAAACATCCCATGCAGATACAACATTAGAGTTTTCTACAGGCATAGGTAGTTCAATATTATGAGCACCAACCGCTACAACAACTTCATCAAATTTATTCAGTTCTTCTGTACTTAATACTGTATTTAGTTTAAGATCGATATTCATCTTTGGTAATACTTTTTCATAGTATTCTACAGCACGCAGAATCTCAGATTTTCTTGGAGGTATAGCAGCCAGATTAATCTGACCACCTAATCTTTCACTCTTTTCAACAAGAGTTACCTTATGACCTTTTTTAGCTAACACTCTTGCAGCTTCAAGTCCTGCAATACCGCCACCTACGACAACTACATTCTTCTTAGTTTCAGCAGGTGTAATGAATACCGTCGCTTCATCGCCATTTTCAGCATTTAATACACATGAGATATATCTTCTGTTTTGAATAGCGTTAACACAGCCCATATTGCAGTT
Organism: Bacillota bacterium; assembly: GCA_029097145.1. Taxonomy (GTDB): domain Bacteria; phylum Bacillota_I; class Bacilli_A; order Erysipelotrichales; family Erysipelotrichaceae; genus JAHHTG01. The sequence continues at coordinate 5,637 of JAQXNC010000092.1, read as the reverse complement.
AAGACATTCTCTGATGCATTCACCCTCAGAAGACTTGTTGGCGATATCTGGATCTGTCAGTAATGATCTGCCATATCCAATGATATCTGCATCTCCATCTTCAAGAATCTTTTCACCATTTTCAACTGATACAACTCTACCTACTGTCGCTACTGGTACAGATACGACTTCTTTCACCTTTCTTGCGACTGGTAAAGTCCAGTTATAGTCAACATCTCCCATTGGAGGAATTGTATCACCCATATTACCAGTATGATTAGCCTGTGCCACCTGAATCATATCAATGCCTTCTCTTTCAAGAACTTTGGCAAATTCAATACCTTCTGTTTCTTTTAAACCACCTTTACCACGAAGTGAACCATCTTTATTAACAGTAATAATTGGCAGTTTATATTCAACCATCATACCTGGAGCTGCTTCCTTAATAGCGTGCAATACTTCAATTGCATATCTTGTACGGTTTTCAAAAGAACCACCATATTCATCTGTTCTGTGATTAAGTATTTCAGAACATAAAGAGCCAAGTAAACGGTCACCATGGATTTCAATTGCATCAACACCTGCTTCTTTAGCAAGTCTGACACAGTTCTTAATTGATTCCTTAATAGTGTTTAACTGTTCAACAGTAGCTTCATTAACGAAGTGCTGCATATCGTGATGTAATTTGGCATAGGCATCTCTTGTAACCTTTTCTGCTTCAGCCATTTTTGCTTGAAATGCTGCTTCATCACCAGTAGCTTTAATCTTGGCAGCTTCCTGTTTAAGCATCATTGACTGACCAATTAATCTTCCAACTCCTGGAACATCATATTCTGGATAGAAAACCTGTAAAGCCAGTTTGGCATCATATTTATGTAAGGCATCAGCTAAAGCCTTAAATGTTGGAATCTGTGAAGGATCATATAATTTTGGTGTTGGAGAAGCTGTTCTAACAGGTGCAACATCTCCGATTACGATGTAAGCAGTGCCGCCTTTAGCAAGTCTTTCATAGAACGCTAATGATCTTGGACCAATTGAGCCATCTCTTTCTTCGTAGCCTGTTGTGAGTGGTGGAAACATAACTCGGTTTTTAAATGTCAGGTTACCGACCTTGATTGATTCATTCAGTTTCATATTTTTTCTCCTTTTTAATGATGTTTTTATAGCTTAACAGCCAGCTCATAAGCACTGCTGATAGCATCCTTAAGATTTCCTACTTTATTAGAATCACCAATTTGAATGATTCTTTCACTTAAAAGTGGTTTAGGAGTATATCCAACCGCAAAGACTAATGTATCTCCCTTAAGAGTCTTTGTTTCACCATTGCATTCATATATTACAGTATTTTCTAACACTTCTTTTACTGTTGAATTCAATAACAGATGAACACCCTTTTCCTGTAATCTCAATGTAACACGGGATTTAGCAGGTCCACCTTCACCAGCCATCAGCTGATTTGTCATTTCAATAACTGTTACGTCTCTATTAGCTGGGAACAGGTCATTCACAAGTGGTGCAAGATAATCTGCTGTTTCACAGCCAACTGATCCACCACCGATAATGATTACCTTCTTACCAGGGAATTTATCACCTCTTAGAACTTCATCAGCCGTCATGGTGTTACCAAATACCTTAAATGCTTCAATCTCCTTGGCGACAGCTCCTGTTGTACCGAGCACTGTATAATCTTTAAATTCATTTTCCAGCATTTCATCAGTCACTTCAAAATTCAATCTGACATCGACAGTTGTATCCTTTAATCTGTTAACCATATACTTAACAACTCTGCAAAGATCATTCTTACCAATTGGTACAGCTGCCACATTTAATTGACCACCAAGTTTTCCTGATTTCTCACAAAGTACAACTTCATGACCTCTTTCATATGCTGTATATGCAGCCTCAAGTCCAGCAGGACCTCCACCAATGACAAGCACCTTCTTCTTTTCTGAAGCTTTTTCAACAGGACTTGATTGAACATTCGGATTAACTGTACACTGTATTGGTTTACCAAACATAACTGATGTCAGACATCTACCACAGCCAATACATGGTCTGATATCTTCGCTTCTTCCTTCTTTAGCCTTATTGGCAAATTCTGAATCACAGATATTAGCTCTACCAATCATTACTGCGTCTACTCTGTTATTTTCAATCAGTTCATTAGCAATCCATGGTTCATTTATTCTTGATACAGTTGTTACAGGAATATGAACATACTTGCGGATTTCTTCAGCAGCTTTTATATGTGGAGCAGCAGAAGTACCTGGAGCCGGCATTGAAGAACCACGTTTGATTGTATTACCACCAGATACATGAATAAAATCAACTCCAGCCTTTTCTAACTGTTTAGATACATAAATCTGATCATTGACAGTCAGACCACCAGCACTATATTCATCACCAGAAATTCTGACATCAATGATAAAGTCTTGACCACATTTCTTTCTGATATCTTCAATCACCTCAAGTGTCAGCCTTAATCTTGAATCCAGATCACCACCATATTCATCAGTGCGTTTATTATATAGAGGTGTTAAGAATCCACCGAGCAAACCATGGGCATGAGCACACTGAATTTCAACTCCATCCCCGCCAGCAATCTGAACTCTTCTTGCTGCATCACCAAACTGTGAAACAAGTACTTTAAGTTCTTCTTTAGTTACTTCTCTTGGAGCTTCCTTGGCATAATATGGACCGACATTACTTGGAGCAATCAATCTTGGGGTGCCAGGAAGTGGAAATGCCATAAAAGCAGGATGAAACAACTGGGTCAGAATCAGACAGTCATACTGATGAACTGAATCAATCAGTTTCTTCCAGCCTTCAATAAATGAATCATCATAGATACAGATATCTCCTGGAAGATATGTGTATACAGGTTCAACGGTAGTAACTTCTGTTACAATCAGACCTACGCCGCCCTTGGCACGGTTTGTGTAATGTTCAACCAGTGCATCTGTAATATAGCCCTTATTAGATAGATTACATGAGATTGGTGGCATGAAGATTCTATTCTTCACAAGCTTATTACCAATCTTAATTGGACTAAACAGACTATCATATTTGTTCATATCTCAATCTCCTTGTGCATTATTTCACTAATTAGATTATATCATTTAGTGATTATCATTTATTGATGGTGTAATGTCAATTTTTGATATTATTACCCTGGATAAGATAGATGAATGTACTGTTAATTTCAGCCAGGTACTTATATGGTTGAATTATATGGTGATTGATTCATTGATAATTTATCTGTTAAATTAGTCCTGAAATACCAATGTATACTTAACTATAATGAAGTGTATGAAAAAACCTCCAAATAGACTTTATTTAGAGGCTTTATTTACATATATTATTATTCAAACTCAATTGTATCAGAAAATCTGTTTACATCATATTTCACTTTATATGCATCAAGAAGCTTGTTATATTCTTCAGTTTGCGTAGCTGAGAAAGTATTTCTTAATGTATGAACATCATAGTCATCCATTTCCTGCTCAAGCATTGAAACGAAGACATTATTACAATGGTCACCAATTCTTTCAAGATCAGTAATCAAATCATTAAAGGTAGTTCCTGCCTCAATCGTACAGGTACCCTTCTTTAATCTCTCTATATGACAAAGTTTAAGCTTATCGCACAATTCATCAACCAGCGCTTCAAATGGTTCAATAGAATAAGCTAACTGTAAATCATTATTGGTAAAGGCTTCAACTGTCAGTGTCAGCATATCTTCAACTGCCAGCATCAGTACTGAAATATCTTTTCTGGCTTCATCAGTAAAGGAATTTTTGTTCTGATTAAGTTCCTGAATAGCTTCAGCAATATTCATACCATGGTCACCAATTCTTTCGAAATCCTCAATTGTATGCAGATATTTACTGACTTCAGCATTTTGAACCTTATCAAGTTCTTTTCTGGTAACTCTTACAATATAAGTTCCAAGTTTATCTGCATAACGGTCAATAATATCTTCTTTCTTGCACACCTTTGTAAATTTTTTATCCGTATAACTATCAAGAAGAGCACAGGCATTACAGATATTATCCCTTGTCAGAACCGCCATATTATTAATAGTTATGCGACACTGTTCAATAGCTAAAGCTGGATGAGCGATGAATCTTTCTTCAAGTCTATCTTCTTCATAAAGCTCATCTTCTTCATCGTCATCTCTGATAATGAACTTACAAAGCTTCTCAATAAACGAAATCCAAGGAGCTAGTATCAATACCATGATGATACGATAAACCGTATTAAGCAAGGCAATACCAACTGTTGAAAGCGGCATGCTCACGAATGAAAAACCGATAATCGCATCCAATAAATAATAAATAGTACCAAGTATTATAGCGCCTAAAACATCAACCAAAAGATAGGAAAAAGCTAATCTTTTACCATCACTTGACGCTCCAAGAGCACTTAAAAGTACTGGAAGAGAAGCACCTACCGCAATACCCATCAACATTGGGAAAGCTATTTCGAAAGTTATGGCGCCAGTAACAGATAAAACCTGCAAGATACCAACAGCCGCTGAAGCTGACTGAATTACCGCAGTAAATAAAGCACCTGCTACAATACCTACGATAGGATTAGAAAAATTAGTCAAAAGATCGATAAAGATTTGTGAATTTCTTAAATCAGATACTGATGATGACATGTTCTTCATACCAAACATCAACACTGCAAAACCCAGCATAATATCACCGATATGCTTCTGTTTAGTGTGTTTGCAGAACATTCTCAGATATATACCTATAATTGCGACAATAGCTGTCAGGGAATCAGTAGACAATAACTCCAGAATACCTGATGATCCTTCAATCGAAGAAAGCGAAACAATCCATCCGGTAATTGATGTACCTATAATAGCACCCATGATAATACCGATAGCCTGTTTAACTTTCATCATCTTAGAATTGACAAAACCAACTACCATGACCGAAGTTGCCGATGATGACTGGATTACCGCAGTAACACCAGCACCCAAAAGAATTCCCTTGATGGGATTTGAAGAAAGCTTATAAAGAATAACCTCGAGAGAGTTACCAGCTACCTTCTTTAAACTATCACCCATCAAAGTCATACCATATAGAAACAGAGCTACACCACTAAATAGTGCTAAAATATTCGAAATCCCCATAATATCCTCTTAATTTTCATGAATATAACTGTTGTATAGTTATTCTTTTTTATTTTATATTTTTGCAACGGGTTTCACAACATTTTTTGTCTTAAACAGCTGAAAATCAACTTACTTCCGGGTTAGACATATGTTATATTCTATCGACTGACCAGATTATTACAACCGAATCAAGTTAAATCAATCGTGGTATTTTAAAGATTTATACCATCTATTTAAAGTTCTTGATAAACGTTATACTCCAGCATCTATAAATGATTCAACCATTCTGGTTGCTAGAAATACAATCTTATTATCATTTCCCATACCTTATTTTGGGCTGTATTATTTCATCAAGCTAAAATATAGTATACTTTAAGGTATAATTTACGGATCGAGTAGGAGGAAAATTTAAATAAATTTTCCGACCTCTCACACCACCGTGCGTACGGTTCCGTACACGGCGGTTCAATCAACTTAACAAGTAACACACCTTTCGGTGTAGTAATCTAACATTGAGACTAGTCCAAATG
>JAQXNC010000091.1 GCA_029097145.1 Bacillota bacterium | reverse complement strand
ATGATTATGAAGATATTAAAGGCTATAATATCTATCTTCTGGATGGTGATACTGATTATGATCTTGAAGATATGCAAAGAGTTGTATCTCAAGCATATGAATATCAAAGTGATGGAGTAGTCTTTGATATTGAAGGGGATTATGATGTATTAGCTGATAATCTTGAAGAGCTTAAAAGCAATATACCGGTTCTTGTATGTATTCCATACTGGTTAGAAGAAGAGACAATTGAAAAGATTGTGAAAAACAGTGATGGGATTATTGTCATGAATTATATTAAGGGTAAAGAAAAAGAAAAGATTAAGGAAGAAAAAGAAACAGCTATAAAGTATCATAAAGATATTATTACAGCTTATGAAATGCAGCCACCTGGTAAGTATGGACTTGAAGATAAAAATACATATTATCACGATGGGATTAAAGCTATTATTAATAACTATAATGATAATTTTAAGAATGAAGATATAGGTTTAGCTTACCATCATCTTGATATATTAAGAGAACTTGATAAGGGACATGAATAATGTCTCTTTTCTTATATGCATTTTTGACATATAATTTAAATAAGTATTTATAAAAGGATTTAGAAATATGAAGAGAACAAGATTATTAATACTATCAGTATTACTGATAGCAACATTAATTCCAGTAAGTGTCTATGCTGAAAATACAACATCATCACCAGATGTAACGGTATTTGCAACAAAAGAACAAATGATGGATGGTACATTTGCACCAAATGACCAAGGAGAACCCCAAAAAATAGGAAGAATTACCTTTGGAAAGACCTATTCAGGTTTAAGTAATAATATATGGTATATTTTAGGACAAGACAAAGGAATAAAAGATGATGACGGTAAATTGATTGATAATACTGTTATTTTCAGCAATAACGCAATAGCAGATGACCAATTATTTAACAGCAAAACAAATGATGAACCTAATGAAGTTGATTATAAATATACAAAAGAAAATGCGAATGTTTATAAAGATATAGATGCAGATAATGATGGCATAGTATCAGTATATGTTAATCATTATGGTGCAAGTGAACTTCATAATGATTTAACTAACATGGCTTCAAATCTAACTATGTTTTCCGAAACTGAGCAAAAGCTTATGAATGAAACTACAATTAAGACAATGGACATTAAAAATGGTTTTTTATATGAAACTAAGGACAAACTGTATGCAATGACAAGTGATTATCCAAATTCTCAAATTATAAAATTAGGAAGTTCTGATCAAATTAAAATCAACACTTTAAAGTATTTCGAATTTAGTGGATTAAATTTTTGGCTACGATCTCCTATAGATGATACTGGTGTATTATTTGCTGAAAACTTTAGAAAAGCAACGCTAACTAGTGCTGATTCCACAGATCCTTGGAAAATTTTCGTCTTACCAGCATCGAACTTAAATCTTACCAATGTACTGTTTGCTTCGGCTGCTAAAGCAGGCTCAACTGATATTATTGAAAGTGATACAGTAATGAAGTTAAGACTAAATGGTAAAGATAAGAACATTGGTGAAGTATACTATGATGAAGATGCTAAAAAAATAATTGTATCTAAAGGTACAGTAGAAAACAAGGTGCATCTTATCGTTCAGGGTAAAGGGTCTAGTCCTTACTATAAACAAAACTGGTATTATTCTAAAGAAATAACAGGAACAGAAACGATAAAAGCTTCTGATATTAAACAAGCCCTAGGCTTATCATCTGATCCAAGTTTAGCTAATTCAAAGATCTGGTTAGAAACAAGTGATACTGATGGATTAATCTATGCGGTTGAAGCTAAAGAAGTAAAGGCAATAAGTAATATTGAAATAAGTATTGATGCACCTGTAGCTAATAAACCTTTAGCTACATCATTTACATGTACAGATGGTCTAAATACTGATTCTATCTCATGGAAACCAAAAGAAACTACTGCAGGTTACAATAAGACATATGAAGCATCAATGACTTTAAGTATTAAGGTGGGATATAGATTAGCTGATACAGTATCAGCTACTGTCAATGGCGAAAAAGCTACAAGTGTAACCAAGAATGATGATGGTACTCTAACAGTTACCTACACATTCCCATGTACACAGGATAGAGTAATTAGCGTTACCAATCCTGATACACTTACTTTTAAAAATGGAACAAGTTTAGAAAGTATCTTTAATTCATTACCAACAAAGGTTACAGTAACAACTGAAAGTCAAAAAGAGATCGAATTACCAATTTCATGGTATAAAGATCCACAATTAATTTATGATCAAAGTGATAAAGGCAAACAAGAATTTGATATTGTTGGTCCTGTTACGTTAGATGATACATTTGTACGTGATGATGCTGTTCCTACAGCTACGATAAAAGTAATTGTAAAAGCTGCAGAAGCACCTTCTTCAGGAAATGGTAGTAATCATACTGTGATTATTCCAGATACCAGTGTTAAATAAAATAGAAGACAGAAATACATTATATATGATGTACTTTCTGTCTTTTTTTGTATTCAGGTAATTTATCAAATTAAACGCAACACTTAATATGAGTATAAATATTAATATATGATGTTTATTATGATTTGAACTGAAAAATGATTTCCTGTCTAAAATCAATGTGGAAATTATTCATTCAAGTTAAGTATTTATGCTGTTTGATGATATATAGCTAATAGCTTTTATTCTTCACAGGAAAACATAACATACCTCTTAGATTATTTTGCCCAGAATTTTGTCTATATCCCCTTTTGTACATATTTAGATTAGCATTTATAGTTTAATACCTTTACAGGATTTTAGTCATAAATACAGCTGTTATACAGGTGTGAAATAGACATGTAAGATTGCAATATGCAAAAGAAAAGGGTAAAGATAATAATTTCATGATTTATACAAACATGATGAGATATACAGGGAAGTGTGTAATTCCCTTATTTGTTCTGATTTCTCTATTATTTGAAAAAATATAGACATTTTTTATATGATATTCTTTTATTTCAATCATTTTACTGATAGCGCTATATTCATACCCATATCTTCCGGATTTAATTTCAATAGGCAATGAACATAGATTGTCATAATCATCTACCAGATAATCAATTTCTCCATTCTTACGTCTATCGTAATAATAATGACTATGACCATGAGCCTTTAACTCCTGTGCAACTGCAGTTTTATATACTGCACCAAGATTAACACCATCCTTATAAGATAAAATGGCATTTATATTATTCTTATATAGGATATTAGTCAGATGTCGCTATGGGAAGAGCTATGCATTAAAAAATACTGCATGCAATATCAGCTAATAAAAAGTGCAATAATTACACCATCAAATTGCCGAAGTGCAATTTTTGCGCTATAATATATGCAAGAGGTGTAAAAATGAGTGAATTGAAGAATTTAAGGTTAGAAAAAAAATTAACACAGCAGCAGATGGCTGATCTTATGGGAGTTTCTTTGCGCTCATATAAGTCATATGAAAATGATGAAAAGAAGGTAGGGACCTTAAAGTATAATTATATGATGCAAAAGTTATCAGAGATAGATCCGATCGATGAAGAACATGGAATCGTTGATGTCGAATATATAAAGCTAAAATGTAATGAAGTGTTTAATAAATACGATGTGGATTTCTGCTATCTTTTTGGTTCTTATGCAAAAGAAAAAGCAAAGCCTGAAAGTGACGTTGATCTTTTGATCTCAACAAATGTAAAAGGTTTGAAATTTTATGGTATGGTTGAAGAATTAAGAACTACGCTACATAAGAAAGTAGACGTCCTAGACGTTAACCAGCTAAATAATAACATGGAATTACTACAGGAAATACTAAAGAATGGAATAAAGATATATGGATAATATTAAAAATGACAATTACTATATCCAAAAAATCATACAGAATTTGGAGTTTATAGTAATGCATATGAAAGATGTAGACATAGAAGAATTGAATGAAAATGAAATATTGCTAGATTCCATGCTTTTTCGTATGATACAGCTATCAGAAAATGCAAAGAAGTTAACGGATCAATACAAACAAACGCACAACAATATTCCATGGAATGCAATATATGGCTTAAGGAATCGTATTGTGCATGATTATGGGAATGTTGACATAAACGTTGTCTTTGAAACATTAAAATTTGATATACCACAACTGTTGGAAATGATTATAAAAAATGAGTAAAAGACAAGCAACCAATCGCTCATTTTAAAATCAATGTTGTATTATTGATCGAATGGTTGCTTTGAGAATGATTTTGGTGATCAGATAAAATAAAAATATTATGGTGCTCTTCATGCTAGAGCACCATTTTTACAAAATAAACCCCCAGATTGTCTGGAGGTATTCTATTTGATATATAGGATTGTATTGCCTGTTTTGAGTGTTTCCTTAAGGTTGATGACTCTCTGGTTTTCTGAACCTCTAAAGGCTAAAGATATATTCTTTAAATCTTCAATGAATGGTCCATCAACCAGAATATCGATCATCGATAAAATCTCATCGGTATATTCAGTATGTTTACGACCATTACCGAGAATATCTTTATCAAGTATATAGCCAGTATATGCCCAGACATTCTTATCTGGATAGACTTCCTTAACTCTTCTTAGAAGTTTTAGGATTTCAGGCTGATTCTCTTCTTCAAAGGGTTCACCACCCAGAAGTGTTAAACCATCAATATAGTCATGATTCATGGCTTCCAGGATTTCATTAATGGTATCATCAGTGAATTCCTTTCCAAAGAGGAAGTCCCATGTCTCCTTCTGGAAACAGCCAGGACAATGATTACGACATCCTGAGACGAAGAGGGTTACTCTAACCCCTTCACCATCAGCGATATCATATTTCTTAATATTACCGTAATACATAATTATAGATGTAATACACGTTCTTTAATTTCTTGAGTACGTCCCTGATTCCAGTATTGAGTACCGATATAACCACATGTACGTCTTGCGACATTCATGGTTTCCTGGTTGTGATTATGACAGTTAGGGCATTCCCAGATCAGTTTATGGTGTTCATCCTCGATAATCTGGATTTCACCAGTATAACCACATTCCTGACAGTAGTCAGATTTAGTATTGAGTTCAGCATACATGATGTTGTTGTAGATATGCTTCATTAAAGCTAAGACAGCTGGAATATTATTCTGCATGTTAGGTACTTCAACATAAGAGATTGCACCACCTGGAGATAGTTTCTGGAATTTAGCTTCAAATGAAAGCTTATCGAAGGCATTAATCTCTTCAGTTACATGAACATGGTAAGAATTGGTGATATAGTTCTTATCAGTTACACCTTCAATGATACCGAATCTGTCCTGCAGGCTCTTAGAGAACTTGTAGGTAGTTGATTCCATTGGTGTACCATAGATTGAGAAGTCAATGTGTTCCTGAGCTTTCCATTTAGCGCAGGCATCATTGAGATACTGCATAACCTTTAAACCAAATGAAGTTCCAGGTTCTTTGGTATGTGGAACACCAGTCATATAATATACACATTCATATAGACCGGCATAACCCAGTGAAATAGTTGAGTAACCATTAAATAACAGCTTATTGATGGTTTCACCCTTCTTTAATCTTGCCAGAGCACCATTCTGCCATAAGATAGGGGCAACATCACTTGGAGTGTTAAGCAGTCTCTTGTGTCTACACATCAGTGCTCTATAGCAAAGATCCAGTCTTTCATCCATGATTTCCCAGAATTTTTTTTCATCACGTTTAGATGAACATGCGACATCGACAAGGTTTAATGTAACAACACCCTGGTTGAATCGACCATAGTATTTAGGCTTATTGTTTTCATCAACATATGGAGTTAAGAATGAACGGCATCCCATGCATGGATAGCAGTGTCCATCACCATTCTTATCAACCTTGAATTCCAGCATCTTCTTTTCAGAGATGTAATCTGGAACCATACGTTTAGCTGTACATCTGGCAGCCAGTTCAGTTAAATAGTAATATTTACTTCCTGGTTCAATATTATCTTCCTGTAATACATAGATCAGCTTAGGGAAGGCTGGGGTAATGTAGACGCCCTGTTTATTCTTGACACCCTTCATACGCTGTTTGAGTGTTTCTTCAATGATGAGTGCCAGGTCATTCTTTGTCTGTTCGTCTTCAACTTCATTGAGATACATAAAGACAGTGACAAATGGAGCCTGACCATTGGTAGTCATCAGGGTAATAACCTGATACTGAATAGTCTGAACGCCCTTATTGATTTCATTGCGAACTCTGATTTCCGCAATCTGATTAATCTTTTCTTCATCAGCAGTGATACCTGCAGCTTCAAATTCTTCTCTGACTTCTTTTCTGGCTTTCTGACGGCTGATTTCAACAAATGGAGCCAGATGACTTAAGGTAATTGACTGACCGCCATATTGTGATGATGCCACCTGCGCAATAATCTGAGTAGCGACATTACATGCAGTTGAGAAACTGTGTGGTTTTTCAATCATGGTATCAGAGATAACAGTACCATTCTGCAACATGTCTTCAAGATTCACAAGACAGCAGTTATGCATATGCTGTGCATAATAATCTGAATCATGGAAGTGGATAATACCTTTTTCATGTGCTTCAACGATATCTTCAGGAAGCAGGAAACGCTTAGTGATATCCTTAGAAACTTCTCCAGCCATATAGTCTCGCTGTACAGAGTTAACCAGTGGATTCTTGTTTGAATTTTCCTGTTTAACTTCTTCGTTAGTTCTTTCAAGCAGACTCATGATCTGTTTATCAGTTGAGTTAGACTTTCTGACTAATGCTCTTTCATAACGGTATGTAATATAGTTTTTAGCGACAGTATAAAAACCATGCGCCATGATTTCCTTTTCAACCATATCCTGAATTTCTTCAACATTGGCAGAACGTTTCATGGTCTTGCACTTATCGACAACATTATTAGATATTTCTTCAATCACTTCATCACTCATAGGTGAATTGAGTGTAGCTTTATTGGCTTTTGTGATCGCATTTATAATTTTAGTCACATCAAAATTGACTTCTTCACCACTTCTTTTGATTACATTCATAACTTGATACCCCTCGTATATATATTTATACATAAAAATAGTTGAATGTTCAATCATTATGCCCCTGATTTCATCCTAAAAATTTTTTATTTATGAAATGTATGAAAATAACCATCATTTTCATTGATTAT
>JAQXNC010000090.1 GCA_029097145.1 Bacillota bacterium | reverse complement strand
AAAAAAGAAAATAAAACAATTAAGTTTGTTTCAATCAGCGCCAGCTTTGGTAACTGGCAGAAAGCCTATGGTTTCCAGATTTATCCTGTATGCCTCTCTAAATACGGAGCTTTGCCAAGCGATGAAGAACTTGAAATCATTAAAAAGAGAATTATAGATGATGAAGTTAAATATATCGCTTATGAGCCAAATATGACTGAAGATATGTTGAATCTCTTTAATCAGCTGGAGACTGAACTTGGCTTAACAAGAGTAAATCTAAACAATGTTTCCAGTTTAACTGTCTCTCAATCGGCCAACAACAAAGATTATCTTTCTTTGATGTATGAGAATCTGAATGTACTTGAGAATATGGCAACTGATATTATCACTGTTAATAATCCGACTGATATAGATCAAGAAAATACAGAAATAGACAATGCAGAGTAGGTGTAAATATGAAAATGTTATTAATTGATGGAAACTCAATGCTTTTTAGGGGCTTCTATGCTACATACTACACAAATATGATGAAAACAAGCACTGGTATATATACCAATGCTGTTTTTGCTTTTGCTAATATGTTAAATAAAGCGATGGATATGATACATCCTGATTACCTTGTTGTGGCACTTGATAAGGGAAAACATACTTTCAGACATGATTTAAGTGAAGATTATAAAGGTGGCAGAAAACCTGCTCCAGAAGAACTGGTGCCTCAATTTGCAATGATAAGGGAATATCTTGATGCATATAATATTCGATATCTTGAATATGATGATATTGAGGCTGATGATATTATAGGTACCTTGTCTAAGAAATATCATGATGTTGATGTTGCGATATTAAGTTCTGATCGTGATTTACTGCAGCTCATTGACAATACAACTACAGTTTATCTTATGAAAAAAGGATTAACTGATATTGTTGCAATGGATGAAAATGCCCTTTTGGAGGAATGGGGAGTTAAGCCATCACAGGTTATTGATATGAAAGGTCTAATGGGTGATTCCAGCGATAATATTAAAGGTGTAAATGGTATTGGACCTAAAACTGCGACAAAGCTACTTAATCAGTATGGAACGATAGAGAATTTATATGAACATGTTGATGAATTAAAGGGTAAGGTCAAGGAAAATCTGATTAATGATAAAGATTCAGCATTCTTATCCAAGATGCTGGCTACAATCAAGACAGATGTGAATATTGATTATAGCTTAGATGAATTTAAAAACGATATAGATATCTATGGTGTTAATGATTTCTATAATAAATATGAAATGTTTTCATTAGTTAGAAAGAATGCTGTTCAAAAAAAGGAACACAAATATATCAGACATTCAAGAGCCAGCGAAAAAGCTTTAAAGAATGGTACATTTATATATTTTGTAAGTGATCATTTTACATATTATAATCCAAAACTCTATGGGGTAGCTTTTGCGAATGATGATACACTCGAATATATACCTTATGAAGACTTCCTCAATGATAAAAAGGCTCTCGATTTTGTTGCATCAGATAGTCTTAAATATGTCTATGATTTAAAGTTTTTACTACATGCAGCATCAGTTAATGGTTTTACAATTGGTAAAAATACCAACGATATTATGCTGATGGCTTTCTTAACAAATAATTATCTTGATAGTATTGAAGCTATATTAAATGAATATCATCTGGGTGATATCATTGATATTCAGGATGTTTATGGTACTGAAAAGAAACGTAAGCTTGTCGATACAGTTTTAGAAGCTAAAAGAGCTACAGGAATAGCTGATGGTCTATACCATTCGATTGACAAACTTAATGACAAACTTGAAAAAGAAAACCTTAATGGACTCTATTATAATGTTGAACTCCCACTTACATATGTTTTATACGATATGGAAAAGGAAGGGATATGTTGTGATGCAAAGACTCTTGATGATATCTCGGTAGAGTATGAGGATATTATTTCTAAGTGTGAAGAAGAAATTTATAGTCTGGCTCATCATGAATTTAACATTAACTCGCCTAAACAGTTGGCAGAAGTGCTTTTTGATGAACTTGGATTGCCAATGAATAAAAAAAGATCGACCAATGCTGAATCACTGATGCAGATTGAAGCTTATCATCCAATAATTAAAGTTATTATTCAATATCGTAAGTATACGAAACTACAGTCATCATATGCTCAGGGTCTTAAAAGGTATATTGCAGATGATAATAAGATTCATACGATATTTTCGCAGACCGTTACCCAAACAGGACGCTTGTCTTCATATGATCCTAATCTGCAGAATATAAGTGTTAGAGATGAAGATGGCAAGCTCATCAGAAAAGCTTTTGTAGCAAGTGGAGAGAATAAGGTTTTAATCAGTTCAGATTATTCACAGATTGAACTTAGAATGTTGTCATCTATGGCTTGTGAAAAACGAATGATAGATGCCTTTAACGAAGGTGTAGATATCCATACTAAAACAGCTATGGATATCTTCAAACTGCCTGAATCTGAAATAACAGGTTCTCTAAGACGCCAGGCAAAAGCTATAAATTTTGGTGTAGTTTATGGTATCAGTGATTTCGGGTTATCTAAACAGACTTCGTTATCAATTAAGGATGCCAAAAGATATATCGAAGAGTACTTTTTAACATATCCTAATATTAAGAAGTTCCTTGATGAATCAGTTGAATTCTGTAAGGAACATGGATATGTTACAACCATACTGAATCGTCGTCGTTATATCAAGGAAATACATGATAATAATTATATGGTTAAGGAATTCGGCAAAAGAGCAGCTATGAATTCGAGGGTGCAGGGTTCAGCGGCTGACTTAATCAAAATAGCGATGATTAATATTTTTAACGAGATTAAAAGATGCGGTTTAAAATCTAAACTTGTTTTGCAGATTCACGATGAACTGATCTTTGATGTCTTTGAAGATGAAAAGGATGAAATGATTAGAATTATAAAAGAAGGGATGAAAAATGCCATGAAACTCAATGTTACTCTTGATTCCTCATTGAGTGTTGCCTATTCATGGTATGATGCAAAATAATGCCAGAATTACCAGAAGTTGAAACGGTTGTAAGAACATTAAAAACACTTGTATTAAATTATCGGATTAAAGATATTAATATACTTTACAGTAATATTGTTGAAGGTGATGATGAATTATTTAAAGAAACACTGATTGGTCATAAGATTGTCGATATTAAAAGACGTGGAAAATTCATCATATTTGAACTTGACAATGACATTGCCTTTTTCTCTCATTTAAGAATGGAAGGCAAGTATTTTGTACAGGATTCTCATGAACCCATTAACAAGCACATCCATGTGATATTTGTTTTTGATAACGGATTAGAGATGCGTTATCAGGATACACGTAAATTCGGAAGAATGGGAATTATCAAACATCAGGAAGATTATCGTGATTTTAAGGGATTGGGTGTTGAACCTTTTGGTGATGATTTTAATCCAGATTATTGCAGAAATTATCTTAAGAATAAGCATAAACCAATAAAAACACTTCTTTTGGACCAGTCATTTATTGCTGGTATTGGTAATATTTATGCTGATGAAATTATCTTTAAAATGGGTGTTTCACCACTAAGAAACGGTTGTGATTTAAGTGATGATAACATAGTGGATTTAATTAAATATACAAAGGAAACACTGGCTCTAGCGATTGAAGCTGGTGGAAGTACTATTAGATCATATACTTCTTCTTTAGGGGTTACTGGTTTATTTCAGTTATCATTAAATGTTCATACAAAAGAGGGAGAAAAATGTCCTCGTTGTAATGAAACTATTAAAAAGATATTTGTTGGACAAAGAGGGACATATTATTGCAGTAATTGTCAAAAATAATGAGAATAGCTATTAGTGGAACAATCGGATCGGGTAAAAGTACAGTATCAGCATATCTTAGAAGTAAGGGATATGTGGTTTTTGATTGCGATAAGACAAATGGTAAACTGCTTGAGCCTGGTCAGAAAGGGTATAATGCTTTGGTTGAAGTATTTTCTGATAGAATCTTAAATAGAGAAGGCATAATCGATCGTAAGAAACTGGCATCTATTGTCTTTAGCGATAATTGTGCTTTAAATACTCTCAATTCAATAATGCATCCTTTGATAAAAGAAGAAATGTTAAAGGAAATGGTCAGAGATGATATCTTTATTGCAGAAGTACCACTTCTTTTTGAGACTGATTTTTATCAGTTATTCGATTATAAGCTGCTGATTGTTGCTGATTATGAAATTGCATTAGAAAGACTGTTAAAAAGAGGCTTGTCTAAAGATGATGCCATTAGTAGAATTAGGCATCAGATGAGTGTTGAAGATAAAATATCAATGTCAGATTATATAATAGAAAATAATCATGGCTTAGATGAACTTTATAGAAGAATTGATGATTGGATGGTGATAATGAATGATAGGTAATGATTTATATATGATAGATGGATTTGATGATCTTTCAGGAGAATATCTAAGATCATTAATCTTGCTTTATGGTGAAATTACTTCACCGTCTGATGTAGATATATATCTAAAGATGTTATTCCTTGAAAGAAATACCTTTAAGAAAATTAATGATTTACTATCTGTTTTAAATATATCTGTTAATCAGTTCGAGAAACACCTTCACATTTTGGAAAAAGTAAATCTGATTAGCACATATAACAAAAACAATGAATATATATTTGTAATTAATTCACCACTTGGTTTCAATGATTTTTTTGATCATCCAATATATGGTCGTTTACTGGTTAAACGCGTCAGTCGAAATCACTTCTATTATTTAAAGAGTCAGCGTGATATGGTTAGCTTTGATCTCAGTGAATATGAAGATATCAGTGATAATAGTAGTTTTGAGGAATTGTCTGACTGGGATTCTCAAAAGGAAACTGATTATAGAGTATTCGCTTCTGGAAATAAGGAAATTGTCAGAATTGAAAGCTATTTTGATATTGACCATTTTATGAAGAATATCAGTGCTACTTTATTTCCACTCGAATTAAGAACTAATGAAAATCTAAATACTATTGGTAAGCTTGCAGATGCTTATAGCATAAGTGAATCAGATATGCGTCGCTTTCTTAATAAGGCTATCAGCATTAATCCGTTGAAATTTGATGATCAGAAACTCAATTCGTTATGTAAGAATGCCAAAGGCAATTATGAAGATATTAAAGACGGATATGAAATGCCTTGTGCAGCATTTTTATCTAAATATCAAAATGGCAAAGAGCTTGTTCCTAGCGATTTGAATATAATTGATCAGCTTATAAATAAGTATTATCTTAAGCCAGAAGTTGTGAATGTAGCGTTAGAATACTCCTTAAAGAGATGTGATAATCAGTTGATACCTAAATTCATTTATGCGGTTGCAGCTAATCTTAATCGTAATAATATTGAGAATGCAAAACAGGCTTTGGATTTATTGAATCGTATTAAAAAGAATGACAATAAACCGAAAGATAAGGATGTATTACCAGAATATGACAGTAGTAAGAATATTATGGTATCAAATGAAGATATTGAGAAATATTTAAAGAGGTAGTAAGTCTATGAAGGAAGTTACTTTTAAAAGCAATAGTAAACTTGATTTTGAATCTATAAGATCAGAAAAACTTAAAAGACTGAGTAATAATAGAATAATCGATAGTTTTCTAAAAGAGAATAATCTTAAACTGGAAGATATTAGTTCTTTATCTTTGCTTGAAGAATATCTGGATAATTGTCTTAAATGTCAGAATTGTCATGGTTTAAATGAATGTACTAATGAGATTAAAGGTCAGAGAATGACCATTGAATATAACGGGATGATCTATCCTTTAAAGGAATACTGTAATTACTATCGTGATCGAGAAATAAATAACAGTTTTCTTAAAAACATTATCTATAACGATATACCATTTAATCTAAGAAATATAACTTTAGAATCTATAAAACCTGACATGCATAATCCTGATTCAGTAAATCTTTATGTATTGTTAAATAAAATATTAAATAATGAACTCGATAAAGGTTTATATATTTATGGTAGCTTTGGGACGGGTAAAACATATATGTCGATTGCGCTTGTTAATTCGCTAGCTAAGGCTTCTAAGAAGTGTGCGTTTGTTAAGGTTAATGATTTTATTAATAAATTGAGAAAACTGGTTATCAACGATAATCTTGAAATGGAGAGGATAGTTGATGATTTAAAGGAAGTTGACTATCTGGTACTTGATGATATTGGGGCAGAATCCATGAGTGGATTTGTCAGAGATGATATTCTGTTTAATATACTTGATTATCGTATGGAGAATAAACTGATAACAATCTTTACATCAAATCATACAATGAAAACTTTAAGAGAAGCTTTTATCTATGATAAGAATAATAACAAAGATACCCTGAAGGGTGAAAGACTGCTTGAAAGAGTTAGAGTTTTAACTTATGAACAACATCTTGGAGGGGTAAATTTACGTAAATGAAAACGTTTTCCAATATTATGTGAATGTTAAGCGTTTTCATTAAAGGAAAGATGTTTCAAATCATTTTAAATGTGATAAAATATCGTGGAGGTAATTAGATATGATTAGAAAACTTGGTATTCTTACTTCTGGTGGAGATTCACCTGGAATGAACGCAGCAATCAGAGCTGTAACGCGTTGTGCATTAGGAAATGGCATTGAAGTAGTGGGTATAAAAGATGGTTACAAAGGACTGATTAATGCTGACTTTGTTCCGTTTAACAAGGGAAGTGTATCTGAGATCCTTTCACGAGGCGGTACTATCTTAGGTAGTGCACGCTTACCTGAATTCAAGGAACCAGCCGTTGTTGATAAAGCCTGTGAAATTTTAAGAGAAAATGAGATTGATGCATTGGTTGTTATTGGTGGTGATGGTTCTTATCGTGGTGCAAAAGCATTAACTGATCGTGGAATTAATTGTATCGGTCTTCCAGGAACTATTGATAATGATATTACTGGAACTGATGAAACAATCGGTTTTGATACTGCACTGCAGACTGTTGTTGAAGCTGTCGATAAACTAAGAGATACATCAAGTTCACATCATCGCTGTTCAGTTGTGGAAGTAATGGGTAATCATTGTGGTGACCTGGCTGTTTATTCAGGCATTGCTTGTGGTGCTGAAATTGTTGTTACTCCAGAAACTGGTTATGATGAAGAAGATATTCTTGAACGTTTACGTTATCTGGATAATCTTGGTAAGAATCACGCTATAGTGATTATTTCTGAGAAGATTTGTGATGTTGAAGGCTTAGCGAGAAAGATTTCTGCTACAACAGGTTTTTCAGGACGTTCGACTGTCTTAGGACACATCCAAAGAGGAGGTTCACCTTCTCCTAAAGATCGTGTACTGGCATCAAGAATGGGTGAGAAAGCAGTAGATTTATTGGTAAGCGGTGTTGGAGGACATTGTGTAGGTATTATGAATAACGAGATTATTTCACTGCCTATTAATGAAGCTTTATCGATGCCTAAAACATCTAGAAAAGCTCTTTATCGCTTATTTGATAGATTAGTATAGGGAGAAAAATATGGTAAAAAAACAAACCAAAATTGTTTGTACTTTAGGTCCTGCATCTGAAGATTACGACACAATTCTGAAAATGGCAAAAGAGGGAATGAACATCGTTAGATTGAATTTCTCTCATGGTACTCATGAGGAACATCTAAAACGTCTAAAATTAATCCATAAAGTTGAAAAAGAAAATCAGATTAATCTTGGTATTATGCTTGATACAAAGGGACCTGAAATCCGTCTTGGAGATTTTGAAAAGGGCAAGGAAGATTATCGCATCGGTGAAGTTGTTACAATCACAAAAGAACCAGTGTTAGGCACCCATGAACGTTTCCATATTCAATGTCCAGAACTTTTTGATGATGTTAAACCTGGAAACTATATTCTGATTAACGATGGAAAGATGAAATTAACTATTCTTTCTAATAACGGTGAAGAAATGACTGCCAGAGTTGAAGTTAATGGTCCTCTATCATCTAAGAAGGGATGTAACGTTCCTGGAGTAAAACTCAGTATGCCTTTCATTTCTGAGAAGGATGATGCAGATATCCGCTTCGGATGTGAAAATAACGTCGATTTTATTGCTGCTTCTTTTGTTAGAAGAGCTGAAGATGTATTACAGATAAGAAAAATCCTGGTTGAAATGGGTAAACCAAAGATTAATATTATCGCAAAGATTGAGAATCAGGAAGGATTTGATAATCTTGATGAAATCCTAGAAGCTGCTGATGGTGTAATGGTAGCCAGAGGTGATTTAGGCGTAGAAATTGAAACAGCATATGTTCCTATCTACCAGAAAAAGATTATCAAAGCAGCTAACTTATGCGGTAAGACTGTTATTACTGCAACACATATGCTTGATTCAATGACATCTAATCCTAGATGTACACGTGCTGAAGCCAGTGATGTGGCTAATGCAGTATTAGATGGTAGTGATGCAGTTATGTTGTCTGCTGAGAGTGCTGCTGGCGATTATCCTGTTGAAGCTGTACATACAATGGCTACAATTATTGAAGCTACTGAAAAGATTATTCCTTATCGTCAGAATCTTGATGAATTAAAGAAGAGTAATAATCGTACTGTTCAGGATGCAATTGGTATTTCAATTTCTGATGCGACTTTAACATTGGATATTGGAGCTATCGTAGTATTTACACAGGGTGGTACTACAGCTAGAAGACTGTCAAAATATAGACCTATGTGTCCTATTTATGCTGTAACATTCTCAAAATCTACTCAGAGTAAGCTTGAAGCATATTGGGGTGTACATCCTATGTATTCACAGGTTCAAAATGAAATGACAAATGATGATGAACTGGCTAGTGCAGTTGCGAAGTCTCAGGGTTTAAAACCTGGACAACTAATTATCATATCAGCTGGATATCCTACAGGTGAGGGTAGTGCTAATATGATGAAGATTGTCGAAGTTAAATAATACCTATATAACGATATTAAAAGGCATGATCACATATTCATGCCTTTTAAAATACTGTACTGATATAGATATTAAAATGCTAATAACATAAAAGGACATGGTCTCATGTCCTTTTATACAACATATTAATTTGTATTACGTTTTACCATTGCATCTTTATGGTTTAGTATAACCGGAATTACAATTGGGTTACGGTTGGTTTTCTGGAATAGATATGGTTCAAGCGTATTGCGAATAGTATTCTTTAAATCACCAAATGTTACACGCTGTTTCATGGCTTTCTTCAAGGCGTCATATACAAGATTCTCTGCTTCTTTCATCAGTGTCTGCGATTCTTTGATGAATACAAATCCTCGCGAAACAATTCCTGGTTTACAAAGAATGCGATTATATCTTGAGTCTATACATACTACAACGGCAACCATACCATTATCAGCTAAGATCTTACGATCTTTAATGACAGAAGTTGAAAGCCCTGAAATATCATTGCCATCAACATAAATTGCATCAGTCTGTATTCTGGTATTAGCCCTAAATACTTCACCATCTCTTAAAATCAGTGCATCACCGTTTGAACAGATGAAACAATTTTCCTTAGGAACACCAGTTTCGATTGCGCTGTCAGCATGGAGTTTCAACATCTTATACTCACCATGAACTGGCATGAAATATTTCGGTTTTATCAGCTGCAACATCAGTTTCTGTTCTTCTTTAGATGCGTGACCAGTTGTATGAAGAGATGCCAAAGGAGTATTGACTTCAACATTTGCCCCACATCTTACTAATTGATTGATGATACCAGAAACATTCATGGCATTACCTGGAATTGGACTTGACGAGAAGACAACGGTATCGCCAGGTATGATTCTGATATATTTATGAGTACCATTGGCGATCCTTGATAGGGCGGCTAAAGCTTCACCTTGCGATCCGGTACATACAATGCATAATTCATTAGCAGGTATAGTATTAATCAGTTCTGGAGAAACGAAATTAGAAGGGTCAATATCGATTGTCTTCATATTTAAGCCAATCTCAACAACATTTTCCATTGATCGTCCGAAAACCGCAACTTTTCTACCACAGTCAACTGCACTTTTAAGAATTTGTGCCAAACGGTGAACATTTGACGCAAATGTCGATACTATCAATCTTCCAGGAGTCTTTTTTGTAATCTCAAGAATTGATTGAGCAACCTGTCTTTCAGATATTGAGAAACCATCAACTTCACTGTTAGTGGAATCGCTCATTAATAGTGTTACTCCACTGGCTCCAATGTAAGCCATTTTCTGATAATCAGAATTGGTACCAACAGGGGTCAGGTCAAATTTGAAATCACCTGTTTCGACAATGCGACCATTAGGAGTATTAATCAAAACACCAAGTGAATCCGGAATTGAATGAATAGTATTAAAGAATCCGACAGTAAAATATTTGGTTGAAACTCTTGAATCACCATTAACTTCAATAATCTTGGTTGATGCCAGACGTCTTTTTTCTGAGAGTTTCTTTTCAATCAATGCTTTAGCGAATTTAGGGGCATATATTTTCTCAATTGGACATGTCAAAAGCAGAAAAGGGATTCCTCCGATATGATCTTCATGTCCGTGAGTAATAATCAGAGCTTTGATTTTATCTTTATTTTTAATGAGATGAGTGTAATCAGGAATGACATAATCAATACCTAATAAGTCATCATCTGGGAATTTAACCCCTGCATCAACAATTATTATTTCATCATCATGTTCAAAACAGTACATGTTTTTTCCAACTTCACCTAAACCACCCAGGGCATAGACTAAAGTATCTTTTTCATGATTATAATTTGTTGTATCGGTATAATCAGTCACAGCTCTACGAGTACGCGCTCTTGTAACTTTCTTTGTCATTTTACCTCCTATTATCCATAAAAATGGCATAACGCCATTAATACTATATAAATTCTATTTCTATTTCGTTGCCAATTATACAATATACTATTTGACAATATTATTCAATTCTAAATGCTTCTTTTTTTACAAAGAATGGGTTTTCCTTATTTATATGATCATAGAAAAGAATTCCATTAAAGTGATCTAATTCATGCTGGAAAACGATAGCCAGATAATCGCTAGCCTTAATGATAACTTCTTTATCCTGAAGCAAATCATATGCTTTTACTTTAATACGGCGATGACGATATATATAACCTTCATGTTCACTTTCAACAGAAAGACAACCTTCACCATTTGCCAAATATGCTTCTTCTACAGAATGAGATACTATTCTTGGATTAGCCAGGGCATACTGATAGATAATCTTATCATCTTCTCCTTTTATTACTATCGCAATCATCTTTTTCTTTATGCCTACCTGAATTGCGGCAATTCCTACAGCTGGTCTGAGGTTTTCTTTTTTCATTTTTTCAGGATCTGTACTGTCTACCACATAATGATAAAGACTCATCAAAGTTTCTTTGTCATCATCTGAAAGTGGTAACCTAACATTTTCTGATTTCTCACGGATAAGTTCTTTATTATCTTTTACAATTGTGTCAATATTTATTTTCATACCTGAATTATTATATACTATTTTCTTTAATTTATGAACAATTATGTTAAAATGAATTCATGATTAAAAGAATTAGGAAAATGTTTTCTATCGATGATACAGATAAACTATTATATATCGCTACATTATGCCTTGTAGTATTTGGCAGTATAATGATATTCAGCGCTGAAATGGGCAATGCATTATCTTTAAATAATACTAATAATCCCAATTATTTTCCAATAGTAATAGCTAAGCAGTTACTGTTTGTGTTTATCGGTCTTGTCGCAATGCTGTTTGTCTCTAATGTCAATATCATGCGTAAGGAACAGTTCTATTATACAATGGCCGCAGTTATTGGTGCAGTATTGCTTTCTTGTCGTTTATTTGGCAGTGTTCATGGTGCCTATGCCTGGATTAGAACCCCAATTGGTACTATACAGCCATCGGAGTTTGCCAAGATTTTTACGATAGTTATGATAGGACGTTTTGCAGCCTTTCATAAAGAAACAAAACATGAAAGTATAGACCTTTTAAGAAATATGTTATATGTGCTCGCATCATTTGCAGTAATTATAGTTGTTTTACAGAAGGATACTGGTTCTGGATTGGTGCTGGCTGGTATTGCATATCTCTTATTACTTATGCTTGATAACAAATACTATTTTAAGTTTCGTAAAGTTCTTTTTATTGGGCTTTTTGTGATAATTGCAGGTGTAATATTTGTTGTTAGCCCTGTATGTACAGCCTTTCTTGAAAGTCTTGGATCCAGTTCATATATGGTAGGAAGATTCCTGGCTTCTGCTAATCCATTTAAGTATCAATATAATATTGGCTATCATTTGGTAATGTCGCTGGTTTCATTTGCGACAGGTGGTATATTTGGTTTAGGGTATGGTAATTCAATACATAAATATATGAATTTCCCAAATCCTGAGAATGATTTTATCTTACCGGTTATTGTGGAGGAACTTGGAATTATCGGTTTTAGCATTATAGTAATCTTATATGGAATTATTATTTTTACATTATATCGTTACGCGTTTTCAAAGAAAGCAGATTTAACATCTAAGATTATCTTACTTGGAGTTTCACTATATTTTATATTGCACTTTATTCTGAATGTTGGAGGAGTAACTGGATTCATCCCATTAACAGGAGTTCCTTTACTTCTTATTAGTTCAGGTGGTTCAAGCTGGATTGCATCATTAATGGCAATTGGGTTTGCACAGAATGAGATTAAGAAGATTAAAAGAAAGATGATATATGAGAATAATAGCAGGTAAGTATAAGAATACGGTTTTGGAAGCTCCATTAGGTGATAAGACCAGACCTACAAAAGATATGGTTAAAGAAGCTCTTTTTTCAAGCTTAGGTTTCTTTAATGGTAATGAAAACTTCCTTGATCTTTTTGGTGGTTCTGGAGCCGTAGGACTAGAGGCACTATCAAGAGGTGTTAAGAGTGTCTGTATTAATGATTTATCAAAAAGTGCATATTTAACAATTAAGAGAAATGCTATGAAGTTTGATGGCGATATCAGGATTACGAATTATGATTATGTATCTTTTCTCAATTATAATGATGTGGTTTTTGATTATATTTTTATTGATCCGCCATACAAATTTGATGAATTTGAAAAACTGTTTAGTTTGATTGCTGATAAAAAATGTCTTAATGATGATGGTATCATTATATTTGAAACAGCAAAGGAGACAGTGTTGGATGAGAAATATGGTGACTTTATCTTATATAAGGAAAAGAGATATGGTATTACCAGATTGAATTATTTTAAGAGGTGTATTTAATGAGAAAAGCTTTATATCCTGGAACATTTGATCCTGTGACTATTGGTCATATGGACATTATTGAAAGAGCAGCGAAACTATATGATGAACTAATTATCGCAATTATGGTTAATCCAAGAAAGAAATGTACCTTTGATTCTAAGGAACGTAAGGCTCTGATTGAAAAGTGTATCAGAAATCTTCCGAATGTTAGAGTTGTCATAGGTGATGGTTTAACTGTAGATCTGGCTGATAGGGAAGGATGCAATACACTGATAAGAGGTATTAGAGCAGTTGCAGACTACGAATATGAGCTTGCTCAGGCAACAGCGAATCTGATGCTGAACAATAGAGTAGAAACACTTTTTATGGTTGCGCGACCTGAGTATTCATTCCTTTCATCATCAATAGCTAAAGAAATTGCGATATTTGATGGTGATATAACCAATTTCATACCTGAAGAGATTAAAAAGGAAGTGTATGATCGCCTGTATATTAATAAAGACAATGGTAAATCTCAATGATAAAAGTTCTGTTTGTATGTCATGGAAATATCTGCCGTAGTGTTATGGCAGAATACATTATGAAAGATTATATTCATAAACTGAAACGCGATGATGAATTTTTGATTGAATCAAGAGCTGTCAGCAATGAGGAAATCGGAAATGATATTTACTATGCAGCCAAAGATTGTCTTAAGAGGCATGGTATACCATATGCGAATCATCATGCAAGAAGAATTAATAGAAATGATTATGAAGAGTTTGACTATATTCTTATGATGGATAAGTCTAATATTCGAAATATGAGCTATTATATAGATGATGATCTGCATAAGGTTGAGCTGTTGCTTAAAGATAGAGATATATCAGATCCCTGGTATACCAGGGATTTTGACAGGACATATGATGATTTGTGTACTGGCATAATAGAATTTATTAATAGAATTGATGGCATGAAATAATGTCATCTTTTATTTTGAAAATATGTAAAAATTTAGCGCTCATGTGTTGACAGTGCTAAATACATGTAGTATGATATTAGCAGTGAAGAAAAAGGAGTGCTAAGGAGGTGTTGAGATGCTTACAACAAGAAATATCGAAATCTTAAAAGCCATTGTTGAAGAATTCGTTGAATCAGCTGAACCTGTAGGTTCCAAGACTCTTGTAGAAAAGTATCATTTACCATATTCCAGTGCGACAATCAGAAATGATATGGCGACACTTGAAATGATGGGTTATCTTGAAAAGCCTCATACTTCAGCAGGACGAATACCTTCAAATAAAGGGTATCAGTTCTATTGTGAACATCTTATTGAAAAAGATGATAACGAAGAGGTTAAATATGCACTTTCAAATATCTTTACAAGAGAATCGATGAATATTGAAGATGCAATTAAAGAATCATGTCGGGTTATTTCGGATATGACTAATCTGGCTTCAGGAGTACTTGGTCCTGACGCGAATGGTCAAAAACTCGAACATATAAAACTGTTCCCGATTGATTCTAAATCTGCTGTCTGTGTATTCATTACCGATATTGGTCATACAGAAAATAAAATCTTTAATTTTCAGGATGAAGTATCACTTGAAGATATCAAAAACTGTACTGATATTCTAAATGATCGTCTAAGAGGAACTCAGATTAATAATCTGAAGACTAAGCTTGAATCGATTAAACCGATTCTTACACAGAGTGTTAAACGTCATGAGATGCTGTTTAATGCTTTCTATGGAGCTTTCGTTAAGTTTGCTTCAGATACACTGTATTTCAGTGGTACAAGTAATATGATGTATCAGCCTGAATTCTCTGATATTGAGAAGCTTAAAGAATTCATGAAGCTTGTTGATGATTCAACTTTATTCAGACAGTTACTTGATCATAGTGACAATACTGAAAAAAGTAATACGCTGGCTTTAAAGACCAAGAGCGGAACGGATCTTGTATGGATGGATGATATAGCAGTTGTATCTTCTGATATTCGTATTGGTGATAACGAAAGTGCTAAACTGATGGTCGTCGGACCTAATCGTATGCAATATGATAGAATTCTGTCACTTCTGGATTTCATATCTAAAGAGATAGAGAAAATATATAAATAGAATGGAGAACAAATGAACAAGGAAAAGAAAAAAGTTCAAGATGTTAAAACAGAAGAAACAAAAGAGATTAAGACTGATGATGTTGAAGTAATTAATCCTCTTGAAGAAGAAAATGAGAAACTTAGAAAAGAAGTTGATCGTTTAAAAAATGAATACGCTAAAGCTTATGCAGATACAGAGAATACGCGTAAGAGATTGAATGCAGAAGCTGAAATGAATAAGCGCTATCGCATTCAGAGCTTCGCTCTTGAAGTATTACCGGTAATCGATAATCTTGAAAGAGCACTTGCTCAACAGGTTGAAACTGAAGAGGGCAAGAATTACCGCAAGGGTGTTGAGATGATTTATATGCAGCTTGTGAACGCTCTTAAAAACGAAGGTGTTGAAGAGGTTGATGTACTAGATAAACCATTTGATGCCAATTTCTCTCAGGCGATTATGACTGAGAAAAAAGAAGATGTTGAACCTAATACTGTAATCCAGGTGTTACAGAAAGGCTATAAATTAAAAGATAGAATCTTACGTGCCGCAATGGTAAAAGTAAGTGAATAAGGAGGAATGTAAAATGAGTAAAATTATTGGTATTGACTTAGGTACAACTAACAGCTGTGTCGCTGTTATGGAAGGAAATGAAGTTAAGGTTATTACAAATCCAGAAGGAAATCGTACAACTCCATCTGTAGTTGCATTCAAGGATGGCGAACGTATTGTTGGTGATGCTGCAAAACGTCAGGTTGTTACAAACAAGAATTCTGTTGTTTCTATCAAGAGAAAGATGGGTACAAACGAAAAGGTTGAATTAGAAGGTAAACAGTATACTCCAGAAGAAATTAGTGCAATGATTCTTGGTTATATGAAGTCTTATGCAGAAGGATATTTAGGTGAACCTGTAACTGAAGCAGTTATTACTGTTCCTGCATATTTCAATGATGCACAAAGACAGGCAACTAAGGATGCTGGTAAAATTGCTGGACTTGAAGTTAAACGTATTATTAACGAGCCAACTGCTGCTGCTTTAGCTTTTGGTATTGATAAATTAGATAAAGAACAGAAGATTCTGGTATTTGACCTTGGTGGTGGTACATTCGATGTCTCTATCCTTGACCTTTCTGATGGAACTTTCGAAGTTCTGGCAACAGCTGGTGATAATCATCTTGGTGGTGATGACTTCGATAATGTTATCGTTGATTGGATTGTTGATGAATTCAGAAAGCAGAACGGTATTGACTTAAAGAATGACCGTATGGCTTTACAGAGAATTAAGGAAGCTGCTGAAAAGGCTAAGAAAGATTTAAGTTCTATGGTTCAGACTCAGATTAGTCTGCCATTCATCAGTGCTAATGCAAGTGGTCCTTTACATTTTGATACAACAATGACACGTGCGCAGTTTGATAAGATGACTAAGCATCTTGTTGATCGTACTATGCAGCCAGTTAAACAGGCATTAAAAGATGCAGGTATGAGTGCTTCAGAACTTGACCAGGTATTACTTGTAGGTGGTTCTACTCGTATCCCTGCCGTTCAGGAAGCTGTCAGAAATGAACTTGGCAAGGAACCTAACAAATCAGTTAACCCAGATGAAGTAGTAGCTATGGGTGCTGCTATTCAGGGTGGTGTTATTAAAGGTGATGTCAAGGATGTATTATTGCTGGATGTAACTCCATTATCTCTTGGTATTGAAACTCTTGGTGGTGTAATGACTGTGTTAATCCCAAGAAATACTACTATCCCAACATCTAAATCACAGGTGTTCTCTACTGCTGCAGATAATCAGCCTGCTGTTGATATCCATGTATTACAGGGTGAAAGACCAATGGCTGCTGATAATAAGACTTTAGGTAACTTCCAGTTAACAGGTATTGCACCAGCAAGAAGAGGTGTTCCTCAGATTGAAGTTAAGTTCGATATTGATGTTAATGGTATTGTTCATGTAAGTGCACTGGATAAGGGTACAAACAAGAAACAGGAAATTACAATCTCTGGTTCTTCAGGCTTATCTGATGAAGAAATTGAAAGAATGGTTAAGGAAGCTGAAGATCATAAGGCAGAAGATGACAAGCGTAAAGAAGAAATTGAAACACTAAACCGTGCTGAAGGTTTTATTGCTCAGATAGATCAGACTTTAGAAACAGAAAATGCCAATGTAACTGAAGAACAGAAAAATGAAGTTAAGAAGTTAAGAGATGAACTTCAAAAGGCAATTGATAATAAAGATTATGATACATTAAAGAATAAGCTTGATGAACTTGAAAAAGCTGCTCAGGCTATGGCTCAGGCAATGTATCAGCAACAGTCTCAGCAGGCTTCTGCTAATCCAAATGGTCAGACAAGCCAGGATGATGATAACGTTGTAGATGCTGATTTCAAACCTAAAAACTAATAATGCATAAACCCCAGATTTGGGGTTTATGTCATCAATTTGAGAAGGGATTATTATGGCAAATAAAAGAGATTATTATGAAGTGTTGGGCATCGGTAAAGAAGCCAGTGATGATGAAATAAAGAAAGCTTATCGTAAACTGGCTAAGAAGTATCATCCCGATATTAATAAAGAGCCAGGTGCTGAAGAAAAATTCAAAGAAATAAATGAAGCGTATGAAGTTCTTTCAGATGCTGAGAAAAAAGCTGCATATGATCGCTATGGATTTGCAGGTGTCGATCCAAATGGTTTTGGTGGTGCCGGTGCTGGTGGATTCAGCGGTGGTTTTGGCAACATGGATGATTTGAATGATATATTCTCATCATTTATGGGTGGTGGTTTTGGAGGATTTGGTAATGGATTCTCTTCAAGATCATCTTCAAGAACTCAGCCAATGAAAGGCGATAATCGCTACATGTCGATTAATATAGATTTCCTTGACGCTATTCACGGTGTTGAAAGAACAATCACCATTGATGTTGATAAACGCTGTGAAAGATGTCATGGAACTGGGGCATATAGTGATAGTGATATTCGTACATGTCCTTCTTGTAACGGTTCTGGTCGAGTTACAAGAACTGTTAGAACAGCTTTTGGCGTCATGCAACAATCTGTAGAATGTCCAGAATGTCATGGAACTGGAAAATTTATTGATAAGAAATGTCCAGATTGTGGTGGTGCAGGATATATTCATAAACGTGAAGAAATAGAAATTAAGATCCCAGCTGGTATTCAGAGTGGTCAGCAGGTACGTGTAGCTTCAATGGGAGAAAGAGGTTATAATGGCGGTCCTAATGGCGATCTATATATAGAAGTAAATATTTTGCCTCATGAGTTTTTTAGACGTGAAGGAAATAATATCTATATTCGTATACCAATTTCTTCAGTTGATGCAACTTTAGGTTGCCAGATTGAAGTACCTACTGTATATGGAGATGTTGATTTCAATATTCCTGCAGGAACCCAACCAAATCAGCAGTTTAGAATGCGTGGTTATGGTGTTAAGGATTTACGTAGCTCAAATAAAGGTGATCAGATTGTTGAAATTGAAGTTACGATTCCAAAGAAATTAACTAAGGAAGAAAAAGATTTATATAATCAGCTTGCAAATCGCAAGGATAAACATGAATCTGTATTTGATAAGTTTAAGAAGAATTTTAAGTAAGGTTTTACCTTACTTAAAAAATCAGATTTATTAGCACTCATGATTAGGAAGTGCTAAGGAGGTAGTTATGAATTTAGATAAAATGACTGATAAATTAAAGGATGTTTTAATCGATGCGGTTATATTAGCTAAGGATAGATCTAATCCTGAATTATCATCTGAACATATCTTTCATGTAATGTTTGATGACGATGATTTGGTTGACTATCTAAAAGGTTTAAAAGCAGATATAAATGAACTTAAAAGAATTAATGACAATTATCTAAAACGTTTATCAACAGTTGATAATGTGTCAGAACCGAATTTAAACTATTATGTTAATAATGCATATAACGATGCCTTAAAGATACAAAAAGACAATCATGACGAATATATGTCATTATTTACCTTCTTTATCTGTCTTTTAAACAATAACTCAGCTGTAGCTAATGAATTAATCAGGGTTTTAAACGTTAATAAGGAAATACTGCTTAAATATGATAAGGAAAGAAGAGGTGAGCAGAATATGATAAACAAGGAAGATGAAAACAATCTTAATCCACTTAAGAAATATGGTCGTGATCTGGTTGAAGATGTAAAAAACGGTAAGATAGATCCAGTAATTGGGCGTGATGATGAAATACGTCGTGTAGTTGAAATACTATCACGTAAAACCAAGAACAACCCAGTTTTAATAGGTGAACCTGGTGTTGGTAAAACAGCGATTGTAGAAGGGCTTGCATGGCGTATTATGAACGGCGATGTTCCTTCATCTCTTAAAGATAAACAATTGATAGAACTGGATATGGGTTCTCTGATTGCTGGTGCAAAATATCGTGGTGAATTTGAAGAGAGATTAAAGGCGGTCTTAAAAGAAGTAAAAAATGCTGACGGCAATATCATTATGTTTATAGATGAAATACATAATCTTGTTGGTGCAGGTAAAAGTGAAGGAGCGATGGATGCAGCCAATCTTTTAAAACCGATGCTGGCAAGAGGTGAATTAAAATGTATTGGTTCAACTACTTTTGATGAATACCGTGAATATATCGAAAAGGATAAGGCACTTGAGAGAAGATTCCAGAAGATCACTGTTGATGAACCTAGTGTAGAGGAAACAATTTCTATTCTAAGAGGATTAAAAGACCGTTTTGAAACACATCATGGAGTAAAAATAAAGGATGAAGCGATCATTGCAGCTGCTACACTATCAGATAGATATATTACTGATCGTTTTCTGCCAGATAAGGCTATTGACTTAATCGATGAAGCCTGTGCATCAATTAGAGTAGAGATGGATTCAATGCCAAGTGAACTTGATGAACTGATTAGAAAGATCAGACAGTTAGAAATAGAAGAAGTATCACTTAAAAAGGATACAGATGAAAAAACTCAAAGAAGACTTGAAGAGCTTCGTAAAGAGCTCAATGAGTTAAAAATCAGTAAAGATGAACTTTATAATAAGTGGTCATATGAAAAGAAACAGCTTGATGAATCAAAACAGTTGAAGGAAGAACTTGAAAAGGCTAAACTTGAATTTAATCGTGCTCAGAATGATGCTGAATATGAAAAGGCTGCCAAACTGCAGTATGAAACAATTCCTAATCTGAATAAGAGAATTAATGCACTGGCAATTGAATCGTCTTCACGTATGATTAAAGAGGTTGTCGATGAAGATGCGATTGCTTCAGTGGTATCTAAATGGACACATATTGAAGTCAATAAACTGATGTCAACTGAAAGGGATAAACTGCTCCATTTAGGCGAGATTCTCTCTAAACGTGTAATTGGCCAGGATAATGCATTAAAACTTGTAGTCGACGCTATATTGCGTTCTAAAGCACAGATTCAGGATGCTAATCGACCAATAGGTTCATTTATGTTTTTAGGACCAACTGGTGTTGGTAAAACAGAGGTTGCTAAAGCGTTGGCAGAACAACTCTTTGATGATGAATCAAAGATTGTCAGAATTGACATGTCTGAATATATGGAGAAGTTCTCAGTATCAAGACTTGTTGGTGCTCCTCCTGGATATGTAGGATATGAAGAAGGTGGACAGCTAACCGAAGCTGTAAGACGTAAACCTTATTCTATTGTATTGCTTGATGAAATAGAAAAAGCTCATCCTGATGTCTTTAATATTCTTTTACAGATTCTTGATGATGGACGTATTACAGATTCTAAAGGTGTAACAGTAGATTTTAAAAACACTATTATAATAATGACTTCTAATTTAGGCAGTGAATATGCCTTCATGGATGATCAGAAAGAAAAAGAGAAAAAGTATGATGAATTAATCAAGAATTATTTCAAACCTGAATTTATTAATCGTATTGATGAAATAATCGTATTCAATCCATTGAATAAAGAAGTGATCAGAGATATTGCCAGAAAATTTATCAATAATCTTGAATTACGTCTATCAAAGAATGACATTAGACTTAATGTTACTGATAGAGCTCTGGATATGATGGTTGAAAAAGGCTATGATGTCAACTTTGGTGCTCGTCCTATGAAAAGACATATACAGAAATATATTGAATCAAAACTGGCACTGTCAATTATTGAGAATCCTGATATTAAATCATATACAGTTGATGTAGATGATGATGGCTATAAAGTTATACCAGATAATAATTAGTATTCTTGATATATTAACCTCTAAAGTTCTAATAAGACTTTAGAGGTTTTATGTTATTATAAGGATATGAAACGTAAATCACCTAAACTTTCATATCTTGAGAATGCTCGTTTTGAAAATGATATAGAATATATTGGCCTTGAAATAAATGAAAACCCAAAAGAAAAGATGATATTAAATGATATGACTTTTGATAGCTGTATATTTAATAAAATCGATTTCTCTAATATGATATT
>JAQXNC010000089.1 GCA_029097145.1 Bacillota bacterium | reverse complement strand
ATATCCAGTAGTAAATGTTGATTCATCACACGAATTCGACAAAGACTGCATACATTATCGATAATCAAACAAAAAACGCATATCAGTATATGAGTGATAATTCCATATACTATATGCGTTTTTATTAGTTTATATTTAGTGTTTACTGCCTGCACTTAACATATCAGTAATGATGTAACCTTCTTTTTCAAGATGTTCCTTACACTTGTCCGAATTCTCACCATTAGTTACAAGCACAACTTCAATTCCTCTTGATGTATGATATACCGCAATATTACTGATATTGACATTCATATCAGCGATATAGTCAACAACCTTTTTGAATGTACCTGGTTTATCTTCTTCCATCTTGATGACATATCTTGTCGCATCTTCATTATATCCCAGAAGATTAATGAAGGCACTGAAGATGTCATTATGGGTAATAATACCAATTACATGTCTCTCATTATCAGTTACCACAAGACAACCAATATTATTCTTACGCATGATGGTTGCTGCCTCTTCAAGGAAGGCATCAGGACCTACAGTCATAACATCCTTCAACATGATGTCCTTAACTGTTGTCTTTGACAAAAGATAATTAAGTTCATAGATTGAAAGACTGGTTGCCTTACTTGGAGTATTTTCAGAAATAATACCTTCAGTAATAAGCCCAATAATCTTATTATCTTCATCAACTACCGGTAAACGATGGAAGTTATTCTTAGACATAATATCAAGAGCCTGTGAAATTGGTGTATTCTCATTAATACAGTATGGATTGGCAGTCATATTATCTTTAACGTACATATATTATCCTCCCAGATAAGCTTTTCTTATCGATTCACTGTTTAACAGTTCCTTACCAGTACCTTCCAAAGCGATATTGCCTGTTTCTAATACATAGGCTCTATCAGCTATTTCTAAAGCCAGTTTGGCATTCTGTTCTACTAATAATATTGTAACACCAGTTTCATTAATCTTTTTAATAATTGAAAAGATTTCCTTTACAAGTAAAGGTGATAAACCCATTGATGGTTCATCCATCAAAAGGATATCCGGTTTAGCCATTAAAGCCCTACCCATTGCCAACATCTGCTGTTCACCACCAGAAAGTGTACCAGCCAGCTGTTTTTCTCTTTCCTTTAAACGTGGAAAGTATCCATAAATCTCTTCAAGATCTTTAGCGATACCTTCCTTATCTTTTCTGGTATAAGCTCCAAGCATCAGATTATCTTCAACAGTCAGTTCTGCAAAGACTCTTCTTCTTTCAGGAACCTGCGCAATACCTGCCTTTACAACTTTATCGGCACTCATCTTAAGCAGATTCTTATCATCAAGACTAATCTCACCCTTTGAGGCATTAATCAGTCTTGAGATAGCATGCAGGGTTGTTGTCTTACCAGCTCCATTAGAACCAATCAAAGCTACTATTTCACCCTTTGAGATATTAAATGATATGCCGTGTAATGCTTCTATCATTCCATAATTAACATATAAATTATCAACCTTCAGCATATTATTCTCCCAAATAAGCCTTTATTACTTCAGGATCACTTAATACTTCATCAGTAACCCCACTTCTTAAGACTCTTCCATAGTTTAATACTGTAACTCTTTCACAGATACCCTTAACCAGCTTCATATCATGTTCAATCAGCAGTATTGCAATATCAAATTCATCTCTAACCTTACGGATAGTTTTCATAAGATTGATTGTTTCATTAGGGTTCATACCTGCAGCCGGTTCATCAAGCAAAAGCAGCTTAGGATGAGCAGCCATCGCTCTTACAATCTCCAGTTCTCTTTGTTTACCATAAGGCAGATTAGAAGCCATATAATCAGCATAACCATCAAGTTCAAATACCTTTAACAGTTCAAGAGCTTCCTTATGTGTATCCTTTTCCTGTCTTTGGTATTTACGGTCTTTTAATAAGGCATCAAAGACAGAATACTGATAAAAACTGTTTAAAGCTACCTTGACATTATCAATAACTGACATGTCACCAAAAAGACGAATATTCTGGAAAGTTCTGGCTATACCCAGAGCACATATTTCATGGGGTTTCTTTTTCAGAATACTCTTACCATCAATCAAGATATCACCATCATTTGGCTGATAAACACCAGTCAGCATATTAAAGACAGTTGTCTTACCAGCACCATTAGGTCCAATAAGACCAACCAGTTCATGCTGATCAATTGTAATATCAAAGTTATCAACCGCTCTTAAACCACCGAAGTTGATTCCAAGATTTTTTACCTCAAGTATACTCATGAAACCTTCTCCTTTCTTCTAAAGCGATTAATGAATGATGATAATGTCGGACTGTATTTAAATAACATAATGATAATTAATGATAATGCATATATCAGCATTCTTAAATTATCAGCACCTCTTAGCATTTCAGGTAAAACAGTTAAGACAACAGCCGCAATAACTGACCCCTTAATTGAACCCATGCCACCAAGTACCACCATTACCAGAATTTCAATAGACTTATCAAAATCAAAAATCTTTGGTTCAAGAATACCAATATAATGAGCATATAATGAACCAGCTACTCCTGCAAAGAATGCCGCAAAGACAAAAGCCAGCATCTTTACACGATTAATATTAACACCACTGCTTTCAGCAGCGATTTCATTATCTCTAACAGCCATTACAACACGGCCAAAACGAGACTTTATCAGAGCATATGTCGCATATACTGTAATAATTGCGAAGATATATGCAAAAGCGAAATTGGTATAACGAGGAATACCAATATATCCGCTGGCACCACCAGTTATATCAAGATTAAGCAAAATATTCTTAATAACTTCACCACAGGCTAATGTAATGATAGCCAGATAGTCACCCTTAAGTCTTAATGTTGGAAGACAGATGATAACACCAAATACCATCGCTACACCACCAGCAATTAAAGTAGCTAAGATAAAATCAATAGGCCCAGCAATACTGAATACCTCTTTAGTCAAAAAGGCTGCTACATAGGCCCCAATAGCCATAAATCCAGCATGACCAAGTGTCAGCTGTCCCAAGAAACCTGTTGTAATATTTAATGATACAACCAGTATGACATTAATACAGATTGAAATCAGGATACCACTGTAATAACGATTGATAATCTTGGCATTCATCATTAACTGTATGATGACATACACTAAGGCGATCAGTAAAACTGTAAGAGCGAACTGTATAACAGGAGATAATTTCTTTTTATTTTTCATATTATACCTTCTCCTTTACATTCTTACCTAAAATACCCTGAGGTTTAAATACCAACATCAGAATCAGCACAATGAAGACAATGGCATCTGATAACTGTGAACTGATATATGCCTTCGTAAAAGTCTCAATCATTCCTAAGATAAAAGCTCCAAGTACAGCACCAGGTATTGAACCAATACCACCAAGTACAGCTGCAATAAAAGCCTTTATACCAGGCAGAGAACCAATATATGGTGATACAACTGGATATGATGCGCAATAAAGAATACCAGCAATAGCAGCCAGACCTGAACCAATCGCAAATGTAATTGATATCGTTTTATTGATATCAATACCCATCAGCATGGCAGCTCCCTGATCTTCACTGACAGCTCGCATAGCCTTACCAGTCTTAGTCTTCTGAATGAATACATTCAAAAGCACCATCAGAATTACCGATACCACAAATGTAATATAATAGTTTGAAGATATCGTCAGATTACCAAGCTTTAAAGCTGGTAAATCGATGATAGCAGGATATGGTCTTGGGTTAGATGTAAACATCAACTGAAATGATGACTGTAACAAATAACTCATACCAATAGCTGTAATCAATAATGTAATTCTTGAAGCACTTCTAAGTGGCTTATAGGCTACTCTTTCAATTGTAATACCCAATATAATACAGGTAACAATTGAAATCAGTATCGCTACATAAACCGGTAGATTAAATGTTTTTATCATGAAATAACAGACATAGGCTCCAACCATGATGATATCACCATGAGCAAAGTTAATCAGTTTGGCTATACCATATACCATTGTATATCCAAGGGCAATTAACGCATAAATTGAGCCTATATTAATTCCATTAAATATCTGCATTATAAACTGATTTAATATCGACATATAGTTCCCCCTTTAGATTAATAGAGGGATAAACCCTCTATTAACAGTTATTATTTAGTATATGTTACGTAAGCTCCATCCTTGATTGTGATGTAACTTAAATCTTTAATAGGATCACCATTAGCATCAAATTCCATGTGTCCTAATACACCATCATATTTCTTAGCAGCAATACCAGCTATGATTGCATCAGCATCTGTACCTACTTCATCAATTACTTCCAGTAACATTGTAGTTGAATCATATGATAATACTGCAAAGGCATTAGCGTCAACACCATATGTGCTCTTATAACGATCAGTCAGTTCAATGATAGTTGCATTATCTGGGCTGTAATGGTTAACGAAGATAGCACCTTCAACATCTGCTGCATTATCAACTGATGATAATACACCATCCCATCCATCACCACCAACAATAGTAGAAGTGATATTTAAAGCCTTAGCCTGTTTAGAGATTAAAGCGTCATCCTTATAATAGTTAGGAACAAATAATACATCTGCACCAGCGGATTGAATCTTTGTCAGCTGAGTATTGAAATCTACATCGCCAGTATTATAACCTTCAGTAATTACAACACTTCCACCTAAACCTTCAAAAGTCTTTGTGAATGTATCTGTTAAACCCTTAGAGTAATCACTACCTGTTTCATATAGAATAGCAGCAGTAGCAGCACCTAAAGTATCATGTGCGAATTCAGCAACAACCTGAGCCTGGAATGGATCTGTATAACAACCACGGAAAACATTAGAACCAACCAGTGTGAAATCAGCAGCTGTAGCACTTGGAGAAATAATTGGAGTTCCAATTCCCTGAGATGCTGAAGCGACTGCAATACTTTCACCAGATAATGTCGCACCAACTAAAGCAGTAATTCCATCTTCATCAACAAGCTTATTGTAGGCATTAACAGCTTCTGTTGAATCACCTTTAGAGTCATATGCAACAAGAGTATAGCTTGTTCCATGAGCTTCATTATAGTCTTTAATAGCCATATCAGCACCGTTTCTAACAGCGATACCGTATACGCTATAGTCACCTTCTAATGGACCAATCGTACCGATTTTAATAGTGCTATCACCTCCAGTACTTCCTGTGTCATCTGAGGATGAACATGCACTTAGCGATACAAACATAAGCAGTACCAGCATTAAACTAAAAATCTTTTTCATAATCTTAATTCTTCCCTTCTTAAAGATTGATAATAAAATGTTAATCTTTTTATCTATCCATTTCAATTATTTTATGTCTATAAATGTAAATTTTCTTAACTTTTATGAAAATTCTGTGTAAATTTTTTCATATAAATATAACACAAATCGTAAAATCTCCCTCAGACTAAAGGGAGACTTATTACGAATATTAATCTTTTGTTGAAAAGAGATACATCAGATCATCTTTATTCATTGAAGTAATTGAACCTTCATTACCTTCAGTAAACATATCTGACAGTTCTTTTTTACGTTTCTGCAGCTCTTCAATCTTCTCTTCAATACTGTTTTTCATAATTAAAGAGAAGACTTGTACGCTGTGTTTCTGTCCAATGCGATGAGCACGGTCACTAGCCTGATTTTGAGCTGATAGATTCCACCATGGATCAAAATGGATAACAGCAGTTGCAGCTGTAAGATTTAAACCTGTTCCTCCAGCCTTTAAAGATATCAAAAAGGCATCAACGTCATTATTCTGAAAACTGTCAACCAGTTCTTTTCTTTCTTCTTTGGATGTATCGCCTGTCAGCATATGATAACTGATATCATTCTTTGACAGTTCTATACTCAGTAATTCCAGAAGACTCTTAAATGATGAGAAGATTAAAACTCTTTCATGATTAGCCTTAAGTCTTAAAACAAGTTCAATACAGGCTTTCATCTTTGATGATATTTCATGTACATTATCATAAAGCAGTCTTGGATCAATACATAACTGTCTCAGCTTTGTCAGCATAGATAACACCACAATCTTATTGTAGTTATCCCCTTCAACATTCAGCATCTCCTGAAGTTCCCTTGAAGCCATAACCGCATTAGCCTGATAAATTTTCTCCTCTTCATCATTAAACTCAATATATATTGACTTATCAATTCTTTCAGGAAGTTCCTTTAAGACATCTCTCTTCCTTCTTCTTAAGATAAATGGTTCGACATATGATTTAAGCTTTAGAGCTTTCTCATTATCTTCACCCTTAACTATTGGCGTTTCATAGGTATTTTTGAAATGTGTATAGTTATTGAGATAACCACTCATCAGAAAATCAAAGATAGACCATAACTCAGCCAGTGAATTCTCAATCGGCGTACCACTTAAAGCCAGACGATATCTTGATTTGAGTTCTTTGACACATTGAGAATTCTTGGTACTTTGATTTTTAATATACTGTGCCTCATCAAGAATTACATATTCAAAGACATAATCCTGATATAAGTCAATATCACGTCGTATATAATCATATGAAGTAATCACAAGATCATAATCATTAATTCTTTGAATCAGTTCCTTACGATATGCCTCTTTACCAGTAATACATAATACCTTTAAACCACATTCAAACTTCTTTGTCTCATCTTCCCAGTTATATACAAGTGAAGCTGGACACACCACAATCGAATGCCTGTCCTTATCTTTAATTGATTCTAATAAACTTAATACCTGGATTGTCTTCCCAAGACCCATATCATCTGCCAGAATGCCACCAAAACCATAATCCCTCAACATCTTCATCCAACGATATCCAAAGACCTGATATTCCTTTAAAATCTTTTGATATCTATCTGGTACTTCATATGAATCAATAGTCTTAGTCTCAACCTTCTTAATCAAATCGTAGTATCTCTCATTTGCCTTAACGGCAAATGATGAATCCTTACTCAGAGAATCAAGAGTTAATGACTTATATAATGGTAACTTAATACCTTTATTTAACTGTTTATCAGATATACCAAGTTCCGATAATGTATCATCCAGTACTTCCAGTTCTTTTGGATTAAGCTGTATTGTTTCGCCATTTTTGAGGCGATGGAAACGCTTCTTCTTATGATAAGCAGATAATATACCTGCAATATCTTCCTGTTTAATATTCAATCCACTGATATCAAGATTCAAAAGATTATTATCAACCCTGACACCAATTGAAATATTCATACTCTTAGGCTTATTGTAATTCTTTAAATGATCACTGATTAATATTTCAGCATAATCCATCAAAAAAGGAACACCACTTCTGACAAAGGCACTGATCTTATCTTCATCAAAAATGCGGGCAATACTGCCTTCAATCTCTGGCTCATACTTCCTGATACAGTCTTCAACAATCTGACATTCATATGGTTTATGATCATCAATAAATGAATAATGTTTCTCATTATCCATATAATATATGGCATTAACCAGTAAAGATTCATCTTCATCAAGATCAGCATATACTTCTATCTTATCTGCCATCTTTTCATCACTTATAAAATCATAACCTTCATAAGTAATATACTTCAGGGTTGGTCTGATGACATATCTTTTAAATTCATCCAGATCTTCAAGATTAACCTCAAATGACAGTTCATAAATCAGATTTCTCAAAAAGGCATAGGTCACATCATTAGCTTTATAGATTGTGAGATCACAATCATCATCAAGTGCATATAAAAGATTATCTCTGGCTACAAATGATCTGCGGTATTCTTCAGGAAATTTAAATCTCAGATAACCATTTTCAGCTATCACATCAAGATATATATCGAGATCTTCAATATCATATCTAAAACCTGGATGATATCTGTCATCCATCTGACTGAAGAGATTATAGTATTCACCTATGTGTTTAACCATAATATATCGATTATCATTATCTTTATATGAATTAAATTCTCGACGCATGAAATCAATAATCTTCTTGGAATTATCATCAAAGTAATTAAGACTATGTTTAAAGGCCAGTTCCTTACCATAACTGTAATATTCCTCACCTGCAACACGTCCTAAAAAATCCGGAATATTCTTAATATAGTAACTGCGATAATTCTTTCGTGCTATCTTAAATTTCAGATATACATCATTATCATTCTGATAATAGTAATAATCATGATATGGATTATACTTTTCAATTGAAATGATTATTTCCCCATCTTCAAGATCCATCATTGCAAGAGAGCTGGTTTCAACATTCTTAAACATTGAATTCTTAACACTGCTAATCAGAAGATCAGTATTATTATGTCTGTTTCTTTTTTCATTCTCTTCTCTTTGTCTTCTTAACTCTTCCATCATCTTTTCATAACGGCTTCTTGGATCTTCTTCAAGTGTATTTTCAAAAGATAAATCACGGTATGAAAAAGGTATCTTAAATGGATACAGTTCCTTAAGTTTCATCATTAAGACTATCAGATGTCCACATGGGTCACCATAATGATAAAAAGGACAGTCACAATCCATATTACACACTCCATCATCATCGATAATAATCTCAAGACGATTACGATAGGGACCAGTCACTATTTCAGCATTAATCACAACACCCCGATATCTATCCTGTTTGACCTTAATACTTTTAAAACTTACTTCATCATAATGTTTATTAGCCCATCTAGCTTCCTTAGATGTCTCATTGTATGTCAAATAATCAATAATATCCATGAAATAATTATAACAGATTTATACTTAGCTTTATTGCATGTTCAAAAGACTCTCCCATTAATCGAGAGATGCTTTTGATTTAATTTAATCATAGCTAAAATACCATATTTTAGTTTCTTCTTCCAGTAATGAATAGACCTTAGATTCATAAAACTTCTTTGATGCACTGATTTCATCTAATCCATAGTTTTTAGTAATAATCTCTACCACATCAGGAACAATAGGTACCAAAAACATCCCAAACTTTTTCTCTTCCATATAGTTGTCTATTTTAATATATTTTCCTGTCATTGAGTGATTTATGATGAAGAGAAGTAGATATTTTATCAAGTCATTTCTTAACATATGTTGAAAATCAGTTAAATCGGCACATATAACCGTTTTTTGTATAAATTTTAACCAGTTTTACTTTATAATTAATAATATATATAAGGAGATAAGTAATGCCCTCAACATATGCACATTAT
This sequence comes from Bacillota bacterium, assembly GCA_029097145.1. GTDB lineage: Bacteria > Bacillota_I > Bacilli_A > Erysipelotrichales > Erysipelotrichaceae > JAHHTG01. The sequence goes on along the minus strand of JAQXNC010000089.1, from coordinate 4,794 downwards.
CATTTTGGTAATATTCTGATTGAAGGAATGCCTGATAATATTAAACAGATAGTTACCAAATATCGTGAACTATATGATATTGGTGTTCATGGACCAGATATCCTATTCTACTATGAACCATATCATCACAATGAAACCAGTGCCATTGGCTTTGGTATGCATGATATCATCGCTTCAGAATTCTTCACAAGAGCCTATAAGAGTTATCATGAATATCCTGAAAAAGAAGCTATGATGGCTTATCTCATTGGTTTTGTATCACATTTCTGTCTTGATTATATCGATCATACCTATGTCGAAAGTAAGATTCGTGCTTCACATATCTCGCATACTGAGATTGAAGTTGAATATGATCGACATCTGATGGTGAAGGATGGCTTAAATCCATTTAAGAAAGATCCTGCCAGTCACCTTGTACCAAGTGATTTTAATATTAAAGTTGTATCACATTTCTTTAAGGAAACTGATGAAAAACATGTCGCTAAAGCATTTAAGGGGATGGTCTTCTATCTGAGACTTCTAAAATCATCAAATGGTTTTAAACGTAATTTCCTCTATACAGCATTTAGAGCTGTTGGTCAGTATGATTCTTTACATGATCAGGTTATTTCCAAAGAGGTCAACCCTCTATGTCTTGATTCTAATATGCGTCTTGATAAACTTGAAAAGTGGGCTGTTGAACTCTTTAGAGATTTATCGAAAAACATGTATGAATACCTGAATGATATAAGTCCACTCGATGAACGTTTCGATAAGACATTCTCTTATCAGGACAATGTCGATGATATAAAAGTACTACCTTTAGAAATGGAGAAGACATATGAAATTTAAAATGAATTCACTTGAAAAGAAATGGGTTCTATATGATGTAGCCAACAGTGCCTTTACACTGCTTGTCGCTACCATCATGCCAATCTATTTCAACTTCATATCTTCAAGTGCCGGCATCAGTGATGTTGACTACATGGCCTATTGGGGATATGCCACATCAGCTGCCACATTAATCGTTGCTTTTTTAGGTCCAGTTCTTGGAACTGTCAGTGACTTTAAGAATCGCAAGAAGAAATTCTTCATGTTGGCAGTATTACTTGGAGCTTTTGGATGTGTGGCTTTAGGTATGATTCAGTCATGGTTATGGTTTATTCTGTTATTTATCATTACCAAATCAGCATATTCACTCTCACTTGTCTTCTATGATGCCATGTTGACGGATATCACTACTGAAGACCGTATGGATCAGGTATCATCTAATGGTTATGCCTGGGGTTATATCGGTTCATGTGTACCATTTGTATTATGCCTGGTACTGGTATTGATGTATGACAAGATTGGTTTAACTCTAAGTACTGCCATGGCTATTGCCTTTGCATTGATTGCTATCTGGTGGTTTGTCTTAACTATTCCTCTGTTTAAGTCATATGAACAGCTTCACTATATTGAAGAACAGGATCATATTATTAAGGCTACATGGTCAAGATTGGCTACGGTATTTAAGGATTTAAAGAAAAACCGTAAAGTCTTCATGTTTCTGATAGCTTTCTTCTTCTATATTGATGGTGTTTATACAATTATTGATATGGCGACAGCCTATGGTTCAGCCCTTGGCTTTGATTCAACTGGACTTTTACTGGCATTACTTTTAACTCAGGTAGTAGCTTTCCCAGCTGCCATCACATTCGGTAAACTGGCTGCCAAATATCCAAATCACAGACTGATTCTCATCTGTATTACTGCATATCTTTTGATTGCCTTATACGCTATCCAGTTAGATCAGCAGTATGAATTCTGGATTCTGGCTTTCTTTGTCGGATTATTCCAGGGTGCGATTCAGTCACTGTCACGTTCATATTTCGCAAGACTTATTCCACCTGAAAAGAGTGGTGAATACTTCGGTCTATATGATATCTGTGGTAAGGGAGCTGCCTTCCTTGGCACCTTTATCGTATCATTTGTATCACAGCTAACTAACAGTATGAATCTCGGTGTTGGTGCCATCGCCATCATGTTTGTATTAGGTCTTTACTTCTTCAATAAGACAAGAAAGATGGCTGACTAATTAAAGTAAATAAAACCCACTTCATTTAAGGTTTCTAAATGAAATGGGTTTTTCTTATATCAGCATCATCTGTTTTAATACCACAATCCAGATAAATAATGTAAATAGACATGCCAAGGCAGTTGTAAAGACAATCTCACCAGCCAGATCACCATCGAGTCCCATGATATCAGCCATCGGAGCACTTGATACTGCCACTGGACCAGCTACAATAACCAGAAGAATAATCAGTTCAGTATCTCTGATTCCAAACATTAATACCGCGATACTTAAAACGATTATAGGATAAATAATCAGTTTACCAATAACGACACTCATGACTTCCTTAAGATTCTTTTTAAAACTGTTAAACTCAAATAATCCTCCAAGAATCAAAAGAGCTATAGGTGTAGCACTGCCTGCCAGCTTTGAGACTGTCGTCTTAAAGAAACCGGTATATGGTATACCTAAGATCTTGATGATTATACCAATGATACATGATGTAATCATTGGATTTTTTAATATTTCGATTACAGTATCCTTAATAGAGGCATCTTTATTAACATAATGCGAAAGAATGATAACTGCCAGAAAATTATACATTGGAACCACAATTGAAACCATCAGTGATGCTAAACCAAGATTATCCGCACCACATAAAGCCTCACAGATTGGTAATCCCAGTAAGACATAATTGGTTCGATATAATCCCTGAACGATAACTCCCTGCTTAAGTGGATCTTTAGAAATTACTTTTACTATCACCATCGAAAAGACAATGATCATAAGGATTGCCACAAGTGTAAAGGTGATAAAGGATATACTGTTTAATTCACTAAGATCAGTATTGATCATTGACTGCATGAGACTTAAAGGGATTAATATCTTAAAGACAACTTTATTCATCTCTTTAAGTGTTGTCCTTGACAACATGCCCACTTTCTTAAGCATATATCCGATCCCAATCATAATACATATTGGAAAGATAGCATTAACCGCAACTATCAGACTATCAAACATAAATCTACCTCATATACTAATACCTGAAAATTATACTATAGTTTTTATATTAGACAAAAAATAAATTTGTGTCATAATTAAGTTATAAATTAAAAAAGGACTGAAAAAATGAATTTTATCGGAACTGTTTTCTCTTTGTTGCCACCATTGGTTGCGATTGCTTTTGCATTAAAGACCAAGGAGGTATACTTATCTTTATTTATTGGTATTTTTACAGGTGCATTATTATATTGTGGATTAAATATTCCGGGGGCTGTCCTTGAAATATTTAATACGATGATTGAAGTTCTTGGAAAGGAATGGAATGTAGGAATTTTAATATTCTTAGTATTCTTAGGCATTATTGTCTCTTTAATCAATAAAGCTGGTGGTTCTTTAGCCTATGGTAAATGGGCTTCAAAGACTATCAAATCCAAGAAAGGAGCTCTGCTTTCGACCTTCTCACTTGGGGCTATTATCTTTGTCGATGATTACTTTAACTGTCTGACAGTTGGCAGTGTCATGAAGGAAGTTTCAGATAACTTCAAGATTTCAAGAGCTAAACTGGCTTATATCATCGATTCCACAGCAGCACCTATCTGTATTATCGCACCAGTTTCAAGCTGGGCAGCAGCTGTTGCCGGTTATACCAGTGGTGATGGTTTTAGTCTTTTCCTTTCAACTATCCCATTTAATCTTTATGCCTTATTGACAATCGTTATGGTCTTACTTGTAATAAGATATGACATCAATATCGGTTCCATGAAACTGAATGAAGAAATGGCTCAAAATGGTGATGTGACTGGTGGATACGAAGATTATAATGATCAGGGTGAAACTGTAAATACTAATGGCAGAGTATCTGACCTTGTCATTCCTATTATCTTCTTAATTATCAGCTGTATATGTGGCATGCTATATACTGGTGGCATTCTTGATGGTGCAGGCTTCATTGAAGCATTTGCCAACTGTAACGCTTCATTTGGACTGGTGCTTGGTTCATTTGTAACACTGGTATTTATCTTTATTCTCTATATTCCAAGAAAAATCATTACTTATGAAGATTTCGCCAACTGTATACCATTTGGTTTTAAAACAATGGTTCCAGCTATTATCATTCTGATTTTGGCATGGACACTTGGTAATATTGTCTCATCAAAACTGCTAGCCGGTGTGTTCGTCAAGGGATTACTTAATCAGTTCTCATTCTCATTTGCCATCCTGCCGTCTGTCTTATTCCTGGTTGGAGCCTTTTTGGCTTTCTCAACTGGTACATCATGGGGTACCTTTGGTATTCTAATTCCGATTGTTACTGAAGTATTTGCTGAAGGTGATCCAATGCTTGTCATTACGATTGCAGCTATTCTAGCTGGAGCTGTCTGCGGTGATCATATTTCACCAATATCCGATACAACTATTATGGCCAGTGCTGGTGCCAAATGTAATCACATCAATCATGTTGAATCACAGACGCCATATGCCCTGCTTGTCGCATGCGCCTGCACCGTTGGTTATCTTGTAGCCGGTTTTACCCAGAGTATACTGTTAACTCTTACAGGTGCCTTGATATCACTATTACTGATTGTCTTTATCTATCAACGTTTTGAAAAGAACTAATCGATCGAGTAGGAGGAAAATTTAAATAAATTTTCCGACCTCTCACACCACCGTGCGTACGGTTCCGTACACGGCGGTTCAATCAACTTAACAAGTAACACACCTTTCGGTGTAGTAATCTAACATTGAGACTAGTCCAAATG
>JAQXNC010000088.1 GCA_029097145.1 Bacillota bacterium | reverse complement strand
ATGACATGTCAACAAGAAAATGAATTAATTTTTCATAATTTGCATATTCTTTATATATTATAACTATAACTACTATTATAAATATATATGACGTGTGTATTTATATTATACACAAATAATGAGAAATGGGAAGGGGAAAAGTCTTATACCTGTTTATTTGAAATAATTTCAAAATATCGCATCAGATAATCATTTATGTAATCAAAATTGAATGGTTTTTCATTCTGTTCAATCATTCTGATTAAATTACGCATTTCCATTTCAACTATCATTTTGATATCTTCAGGATAATTCATTTTTCTGGCATGTTCATCATATTCGTTCTCATCAAGTATATTAAATGAATAGTCAGGAAATACTTTGATATCTAAATCGTAATCGATATTCTTAATCGCTTCACCATCATAAATACTAGGTGAAGCCAAATTACAATAATAGTAAATACCATTTTTTCTGACCATTGATATAATATTAAACCAGCGGTTATCATAAAAGAAACATATTGCCGGTTCTTTTGTCAGCCATCTTCGTCCATCACTTTCAACAACCCATGTATGATCTGTAACTACAACCCATGCATGTTCAAGTTTATCTATAACTAAACCCTTTGACCATGTACGATGCAAACTTCCATCGTGTTTGTATGACTGAATAAATACACTTTCTCCTACTTTTATTTCGCTCATATTGTTTATTATACTAAAATCAAATCATATTTAATAGTATTTATGAATAAAGGTAAAAGAAAAAGGATATTAAATATCCTCTTATCTTAAAATCTTTATCAATAATAATATGCCATTATCAACGCTTACTCTTGCAACATCACCCTTGACTTCGTTACTGATGGCATATTGATAATCTGTTTTAATAGTTGCATCATATAGATTATATTTAGCTCCACTGATATTAATCCCCATTACTTCACCATAGATATTCAAAAGTGAAAAATATGCATATTTATTATCAATCTCCTTCACATTTGAATCTACTATTTCCATTTCGGAATAATTATCGATGATTTTGCCTTTTGCATCATGTTTATAAATATATTCAAGAGCCCCGAGATTAGCTAATGTATGATCTAAACGATTCCCTACTACACCTAAAAGTAAAATATCCTTAAATCCCCTTTTTAGCGCTTCTTTGATTGCATATACACTATCTGTATCATCTTTTTCCATTGGTAAAACAATGGTCTCTATCTCACTATTCTCCAATGCAAATGAATCAAAATCACCAACAATCAGATTAGGTTTAGGCAAAAACTCTCTATGTCTTAAACCACTATCGCAATATATAAAGCAATCTTCATCAGTAAGCTGGCTGATAACATAATCATAATTTTGAATATCTGCTCCAGCAACTATTACACATCTCATAATTCTAAATACTAAAAATTCTTCATCTTTACATCATCAATTCTTAGCAGTTTTATACTGATTGGTGTTAAAACTACAAGCATGATTAATGTAGGCAGAGAATAAGTTAAATTGTATTGTAATGAGAAAATCCAGGCAGCCATTGAACCAGCAGCCATTCCTTCAGCCCAGAAATATACACCACTAATAACTACAGACAAAATATTAACAAGCATCATTAAAATCACGCCTAATTCCATTCTGAATAAACTGTGATTCTTATAGAAGATACTCGCAAAAGATAAAGCCATATAAGGCACAAGATAATCAAGAAGATACTGTACTGGATTTAAGAACCAGTTATTATATCCAAGCATAAATGTAATTAACCACCATAGGAATGAAACAAATAAGCCTTTCTTCCATCCTAAATGAAAAGAAGCAATCACAACTGGAATTAGTGGAATATTTAATGATCCACCATTAGGCATGTTGATGAAAGGAATCATTTCCTTAAATACATCAAGCACGACAGCTAAAGCGACATACATCGCAATGTAAACCAAATCCTTCGTTTTCATAAAAAAACACCTCATTTCTAAGGCGTAAGGAAACCAAACTCCCTACGCTAGTACTAACTAGATCAGGTCAAAGGGTATCTCTCAGCCAATAGGCACCCCTGTTGCTCTCTTATTATAGACTTTATTTATAATTTTTTTCAATATATAATGAATACATGAACAAATTATTACTGAAACAGGCTGAAGCCATACTCGATGACGAAAATATCTTAGGAGCTTTAGCGAACATTACTGCATTTATTTCTGAACAGTTTCCAACTGTCAGTTGGGCAGGTTTCTATTTCTTAAAGAATGACAAATTATTTCTTGGACCATTTCAGGGAAAAGTTGCTTGCTCAATACTTTCTTTAGACAAAGGTGTTTGCGCATTCTCCTTCAACAGGAAAGAAACTGTAAACGTCAAAAATGTCCATGAGTTTCCAACGCATATCGCATGCGATTCTAGAACCAATTCTGAACTTGTAACTCCAATCATCATAAACGATAAATGTATTGGGGTTCTCGACCTCGATTCAATTGAATTTGATAACTTTTCAAAAGATGATGAAGAATTTTTTAATCAATTAACCAGACTTATTGAAAATCGATTATCATCTCGTAACTGTATAATCAAACACGAATCAATTATCTAGTCATATTAAATAAAGACCTGTAAGGGTCTTTATTTAATAGTATTAGTTTTAACTTCACAAAGTGTTTTCATGACTTCTAAAGAGTAATCGAGTAATTCGAGATGTTTGTCATAATCATCGTTTTCAACTATTTTCTTCATTGCATTAATCTCATTGACATAACGATTATTGCCTTTAAAATCATGGACTTCAACTGTATTATCTTTATAGGTTATTGTGTATTTAGAAATAATTGATGTTGCCTCATCAAATGTAATACATCCCTTTTCACCCATGATGATACCACCAGATTTTGATACAGAATCTTTGGCAGTTATGAGATTCGCAATAAAATTATCATACTTCAATATTGCTACACCAGATGTATCAATACCTTTTTCATCATTAGCTACATAGTAATATTTTAAAGGCTTGCCAAAAAGATACTGAGATAAATGAATATTATAGATATTCATATCCATCAAAGCACCACCTGCCATTTCAGGATTAAAAATATTTGGATTCTTTCCAGATAAAAATTCATCATATTTACTAGAATATTTACTGAAATTAAAACTTGCAAGATGTAAAGCCCCAAGTTTTTTAATATCTTCCTTCATTTGAATTACAGCTGGCTGATGTATGGTCAGAATTGCCTCAAAGAGATAAATGTGCCTTTGAACAGCCAATTCCCTTAGTTCTAATGCCTCTTCATATGTTGCGGTAAACGGTTTTTCCAAAACTACATTTTTATTATTCAATAAAGCTTTCTTTGTGTATTCATAATGTAATGCGTTTGGCAAACCAACATAAATAGTATCAACATCTTCATCTTTCAGCATCGCATCATAATCATCGTATGCTTTCTTGGCGTGATACTTCTCTTTGAGTTTTTCAGCCTTTTCAATACTTCTTGAATGAATTGCATTAACTTCATTTCCAGCTTCCAAAAAAGCTTCAATCAATGATTCAGTAATAAAACTTGTTCCTAATGTTCCTATTTTCATAAAACCTCACAAATAATATTTCATTCTATCTTTATAATAGCGCATTCCTTCATCGACAGCGACATCAACCCTTAAGAGTTTTACATTCGCATTACCAATTTTATCCACAGCTACCAGACCTTTACGTTCAAGATTCTTCCCGATTTCCGTAAAGCCATCATCTGAATCGATGTTTAAATCAAGATATTTCTTAAATCTTTTAACACCATCTTCTTCGTAAGCAGCTCCATTAATGATAATTGGACGAACTTCGCTTTTATATTCTGATAGATGCAAAGATGTCAGATTATCATAATCAACACCAATCAGCAATACCGAAGCTTTAAGTTCATATAACCTTCCTAAAGGTGATAGTTCATTGAGACCATAATCAAGGTTTTGATTATTACATAAAAGTTTTGCATATTTTCCAATCGCAACAAATGCAGTATTTGGATGAGTTGATATAACAGATTTTGACCGCCTTCTAAGATTATCACATACCCTGCCCATACCTGATGTTTCAGAATTAAGAGAACTATACGCCGGTAAATGTTTACGATAAAGCTTAAACAGTTCTGGGGCGATTGGAGGATATTCAAATCTCGATGGTTCACTATTTTCAGCGCATTGCATTGCCATAATCAGTGTCCCATTATATCCAAGCACTTCCATTAATGCATCGATTAAGGTTTCAGCTCCACCGATGATAAAACCAATTTTTGACATTGAAACATGCAGTTCAATAATCATGCCACTTGTAATACCTATTCTTCTAAAGAGATCAATCAGATTCTGCTTAGTATATAATTGTTTAATCGTTCTATTTTCCATGGGCTAATCGACTTGCAGCACTAGCTGAAATCGCTCCTACAATATCATCCAGAAAAGTATTACACCTTAAAGAATGGTCATCATTCAGTTTTCCAATAATACCTGGTTTTATCTTATCTATATATCCAAAGTTTGTTAATGCAATTGAACCATATATATTGCATATCCCATAAGCCAGTACTTCGTCTATACCATAAAGACCAACATCATTTAATACATCATGTTCAAGTTCTTTATCATGATACTTACCTTCTTCGCAAAGCATATCAAGTTCTATTGCGGTCAATAATGCATACTGAACTTCTCTTTTTGATAAGACAGCAAGAATATTATTCATGACATCTTCATCAGACAGGTCTTCAATATACTTTCCCTGCAGCAGTTTAACACATTCTGCTATATCTTCCAGTTTAACATCTCGAGAAGATAATGCATTAATACATCTGTTTAACATTATTTACTCCATCTTAGATAATTCTTTGGCAATCATTGAACCTACAAGAGCATTGTTGTAAACAAGCTTGATATTAGATTCTAATGATACACCGTTGGTAATATCTTTAATCTTAGCCAAAAGGAATGGTGTTGTTTCTTTACCCTTTATACCGAGCATATCAGCTTCTTTTAGGGCTTCATCAATTGCCTTATTCATTTCATCTTCGTTCATAGCATATTCTTCAGGAATAGGATTTGTAATCAGAATACCACCATCTAGTTTCATATCACGTTTAGCTTTAATTATTTCAGCAGCTTCTTTTGGTGAATCAATCTGATAATCAACATTTAAACCTGATTTTCTGGTATAGAATGCTGGAAGTTCTTTAGTTTTATATCCCAATACAGGAACTCCGAATGTTTCAAGATATTCTAATGTAAGTTTTAAATCAAGAATTGCCTTGGCACCTGCACAGATAACTGTCACATTGGTATGAGCAAGTTCCTGTAAATCAGCAGAAATATCAAATGTTTCCTGAGCATTACGATGAACACCGCCAATTCCTCCTGTGACAAACACCTCAACACCAGCCATATTTGCCAGAATCATAGTTGTCGCAACTGTTGTAGCACCCCAAAGTTTCTTGGCAGCAATTACAGGTAAATCTCTTCTCGACACTTTTTCAATCCCTTTACGTTTGCCGAATTCTTCAATTTCATCTTCAGTCATACCAACAACACCAACACCATCGATGATACCGACTGTTGCTGGAACGCATCCATTTTCACGAATAATTCTCTCAACATTGAGAGCTGTTTCGACATTCTTTGGATAAGGCATTCCATGAGAAATGATGGTCGATTCCAAAGCTACAACCGGTCTTTTCTCTTCAAGTGCCTTTCTAACCTCATCGTTCATTCTGATTTTCATTTATTATTCCTCCTGTTATCTTTAGTGTTTTCATTTTATTGAATATATCTTCTTGATTGAAACTACCTACCGTCTGACTGTCTTCAATTGTTAATAATGATGTAGCCAAAGCATAGCTGATTGCTTCTTTAATATCCGAATTACAGTGATGCATATGAATATAGGCGCCTAAAAATGAATCTCCTGCTCCTGTTGCGTTCTTTAATGATTCAATATATGCATTATGTGTATAATAATACATCTTATGTTCTTTGAGCAGGTATGCACCTTCCTTCACTGTAATAATAACATCTTTACACCCTAAATCATCAAAATGTTTCATTACAGTTATCAGATCACTTAATGATTCAAGTTTCATCTGCGACAGCGTTTCTGCTTCAATCAGATTTAATTTTAAGATATCAATTCTGTTAAGGTTATTTTTTAGACGATGTACTTTATTTGCACTGATTGCATCACTGACCTTAATACCTTTAAATTCATTCAGGATACAGGATATCAGTTCTTCATTAAGATTTGTATCAACGACAAGATAATCATCATCACTGATGGTATCCTTTAATTTCTCAAGATCTTTGATTGTTAAGGATTCTATAATACGCATATCACTCATGCCAAGATAAAGATCATTTTCTCTATCCAGAATCGCTAGATACATTGAAGTATTAAAATCTTTCTTTTTTAAGCTGTAATTAAGTTTAAGACCTTTTTTCAGGCAGTCTTCATAAAGGACACCACCAAAATAATCATCAGCAAAGATACTGATAAATTCTACCTCTTCATTATGCTTAATCAGGTTTTCTGCAATATTACGTCCTACTCCACCAAAACCAAGTTCCATTAATGCTGGATTAGAATCTCTTAGCACCAGTTCTTTTGTACTTCTGACATATAAATCAATATTGGCTCCGCCAATTACATATACTTTACTGTTCTCCATAATAATAGTCTAATATATTTTTGGCATCTTTGAAATGAGCACTTTTACCATCTTCACCATTTTCATCAGCTCCAGCAAGTAATAAGAAAGAGATTTTGTTTTCATGATGGATAACACAGAAAAGATTTAAATGTGATTCTAATGTAAATCCTGTTTTACCTCCACTGATATAAGCTCTATCACCACTTAACAGATTCTGGTATTTATAAAAAGTACTCTTAAAGACATAACCATCATCCTCATAATATAAAGTATTCAATATTTCTCTGGCTAAACTATGACGATATAACACATCGACCAGAATTTTCAAATCATATAAAGTGGTATAATTATCTTCCTCAAAAAGACCTGTTGTATTACTGAAATGAGTATTGTTCATCCCGATTAATGAAGCCTTCTGATTCATTAGTTCAACAAAATCATAACCATTGTCTTCAATGTAATTCTTCAATAGTAAAGCACAATCTGCTCCAGAAGGCAGTATTAAACCATACAGCGCATCTTTAATACTAATAGTATCACCAACATTCAATCCAAGAACACTGGCATTAGCCTCATAAAGCCCTTCAAGATCTCTATATCTGACTTCAAGTTTCTGATTAAAGTCATTAGTATTTTCGATAACAATCAACATTGTCATAAGTTTGGTCAATGAAGCCGGATATATCCTGTCATTTTCACCAGATGCATAAACAATAATACTGTTTTCTTCTTCATATCTTGATAACAGATATTTTGAAGAATTAAGATTGATACTCATCTTTATTTGGCTCTCTTTTGTATAGAGACAAGCTTCGTTTTCATGATGTTCATTTATTGATAGAAGCTGCTTAACACCGATGATACAAAGCAATAAAAGAATCGTGATGATTACAAGCAAAAACAGCAATCTAAAAAAATGTATTTTACGTTTCTTTTTTCTCATAAATATATTCTACTATATATATCTTAATCTTTTTAGAATTCTTTCTTAAGTTTATCTAAAGCAGTAATTTGCGAATGATTCTTAAAAATAATATAATCGAGTTATGAAAAGAATATATAAAGTATTTATCCTTAGTTTTATCGTTATTATTCTCACCGGATGTATGAAAATAAATGCTTCATTTAAAGTCCTTGAAAATGGCAACTACAACTTCTACATGACGTTGTTGTTATCTGAAAACGCCTACAACAACATCAATCTCGATGTTGACACTCTTAAAGATATCATCATAGATGAGACTGGTTTAAATACCGATAATATTAAAGAGTTTTCAAAAAATATCGATGGTGTTAAATATCTAGGGTATGAAATAAGATATAACCACAAGTCTGCTGATAATATTGAAAACATTAATGTTCAGTTGAGCGAAGACAGAAAAGAGATTACTTTTTCAATCGATAAACCAAGTATTGGTGATGAATTCATCAATCTTGATGCCTTAGGCAGTGGTAAAGATGCATTAAAGGTTTTAAAGGATAATGGCATGGAAATTATTATCAGAATTGAAATGCCCGGAGCGATAAAGTATTCATCGAAAGGTACAATCGATAACGATATCGTTACAATTGACCTTCTTGATGAAGAATTAGCTGATGTAACTGTTATATCCAAGGTTAATCGCAGCTATTTTCCAATGATGGTAATGATGATTGCGGTTGCTTCATCAATGTATCTGTATCATCATTACAGATACCGTAAAAAAGTCTAACAAAAACAACTCTTAGTAGTAAGTATAACGGTACTTTTAAGAGTTGTTTTTATTTAATTCAGATAATAAACTATCTACTTTTTATAGATAATGTAATTCCTTATACCAGACAGGTGTTTCCTTACGCCATGCAGCTTCACAATGATGCCTGCCCTTATATATATGCATATATACAAGAGCTTTTTCATTAAGCTTTCTTTGAACCTTGAAAAGTTCATTAACATAAGAAACGAGACCACGTTTAGAATTTACTTCCTCTGAGCCAAAGCTGACATAGAATCTCGTATCATTCAGTATCTCTTTTCTTCGAATATCACCCACCAGGTTTTTTGAAACATAATAGACATAAGGAGATATACATAAAGCCTTTGAAAAAACTTCACTGTATGCAATACCACCATATAAAGCCATAAGTCCACCCATAGAGCTACCACCTATCGATGTGTATTTTCTCTCTTTTAACGTTGGATAATGTTCATCAATATATGGTTTAAGTGTATTAACAATCCATTTAAACAGTTCTTTGCCCATTCCTTTAACATAGCCAAAATATGGATCTTCAAAATTATATGGCGAAAACTCTGATAGACGCATGTTTCCTTCATGATTGCATTCTATCCCAACAATCATGACTCTGGCATTTAATTTGGACAAATCTTCCATAAGTCCCCATGATGTACCATATGTCGCATCTTCATCGAGATACAGATTATGACCATCAAACATATAGATAACTTCAAGGCGTTCTTCATCACCTATATCATCAGGAAGATAGATATGCATTGTACGATATGTATCGTATACATCAATATATAATTCTTCTTTAATCAGCATAATAACTAAATAATATATGAAATAAAGTATGGGAACTGCATCAGCCACCAAGGCCAATCGTGATCGACATCATTTCCCCAATAATCAAACCACACAGGAACACCCAGTTCCTTAAAGCGATTCTCTAAGAAATGCATATCAGGAATTCCATCATTTTCCCATCTACCAGTTCCAATACACAAAATAATGTCAGACTGACGATATAAATCAATATAAGGATGATCAGATGGCATATTCGCCATATAATCTGTGATTGAATTATCATAGATTCTTGAGTCATGGTAGTTAGGGAAAAAGAATGATGCATGATATACACCACTTAAACCAATCACACCATCAAAAATATCAGGTCTTCTTAAAAAGAAATTCAACGCATGAGTTGCACCCATCGAACAACCTGTAGTAGCTATTTTTCCTTCGTAAGGATTCATTTCATAAATTCGTTTAACAACTTCATCAGTTATATATCTAAACCATCTTTCATGAAGCTCAATTCTTTCTGATTCGTCATGCCCTAGCAATGACCAAGTCCATTTATCAATAGAATCAACACATACAAGCATGAGTCTACCATCTTCTATGGATCCTTTGACTGTCTCAATCATTCCACGATTCTCAAAATCAAAGAATCTTCCATCCTGACATGGGAATACTATTACTGGTTTTCCAGCATGACCAAAAACTTTATATTCCATATCACAACCTAAATGATATGAATATTCTTTATGATATGTAACCTGCATTTTAAATCCCTTCTATTACACTATTAACAAATGGGATAATATCCTCTTCATTTTCGAATCTTGCAACTAATACATAATCACCCATTGCTGTTGCGATAGCTGGCGCATTGGTAAATGTTGTTACAATATTTGCTGCATAACGATTCTTAACATCTTCTAAAGATGTATTGTAATGATGTTCCTTACGTCTTGATGCATATACACAATAGTATTTCTTATGTGTTGTATCTATGCGTGCCTCATCATAACAAACCATATTCGCATAGATATCAAAAATATTGATATCTGCTGCATAGTTCATCATATCTGGTGTTATACCACCTGGAGTACGCATATTAACTTCAAGGCCAAGAATATCGCCCTTCTTGCCCAATCCTTCTTTATCTTCATTAAGCACAAAGAACTCACAGTGGAAACATCTTGAATTAGAAGGGAATGCTTTGATTACACGACGTCCAGCATCCTTTAAATCTTCAGGAATCTCTCTTCTTGACCAATAGAAACAATCCATTTGCTCATTGACAATATTCATAACCTGTCTTGGGAATACATGTGAAGTTTCATAAATTACTTCACGCTTGGAGTTAGCGATACCATCATATGATACAAGTTCACCATTAATGAATTCTTCCATGATAATTTCAGTATTATCTCTTGTCGCAAAGAAATAATCAAGTTCTTCATCACTCTTAATCTTATAAGTATGCGAAGCTCCAACACCATTATTTGGTTTAACAATTACTGGATAACCAACTTCTGCAATAAAAGCTTTAGTATTTTCATAATTATCAACCACATGATATCTGGCAGTCTTAACACCAGCCAGTTCATATAGAGCTTTCATTTCACTCTTATATTTAATGAAATCAATCTGATCATTGCGGATACCGCTAGTAATATTAAAATCAGTTCTTAAACGAGCATCCTGTAATAACCAATATTCATTCATTGATTCAAGCCAGTCAATTTTACCATATTTATAAGTAAAATATGCTACCGCATGAAAGACATCATTATAATTCTCTAAAGAATTAACACGGTAATACTCATTAAGTGAACTTTTTAGTTCAGGTCTAAGATTATTATAATCTGTATCACCAATGCCCAAAACATTAACACCATTTCTCTTTAATGATTCGCAGAAATGATAGAAATTTTCTGGAAAATGTGGTGAAATAAAAACAAAATTCATATACTATCCTCCATTTATATACTATCTTTTATATTATAAAAAAGATTTACCTAGTTGTAAATCTTTCATTTAAATGAAAATATTTTCATTATTAATCATATCCAAAGTCGTACTTACCAGTTCATCAATAGTATATTCCTCATCTGAACATGAAACCATTAAGTTATATGATATAATTCCTCCTGCAATAAAGAAAGCATACATCTTATTCCTTTTGGTATCTGAATGGTAATTAATGATTTTATCAATCATCAATGTTACCAAATCAACAATATCAGTCTTAAAAATACCTATTAAACCACAAGTTACAAGATTGTTTATAAAACACTTCTCTTTATTCATTCTGGTAAAGTAATATCCGAGTTTTTTATCAGCAGGTAAGTCATTATTTTCTGATATATATTCATTTACATCGCTAAATATATCATTGATATGTACACGTATAATATCTTCTTTATTCTTATAATAACGATAGTATGTCATACGTGATACACCTGCTTTTTTGGCGATATCAGTTATACTTATTTTGTTAAAGGGATTATCTTTTAAAAGAATCATCAATGACTCAAATAAATATTCTTTGTATATTTTATTACAGGGATTAATTTCATTCATAAACATATTTTACCATTTATATAATAAATGACAATACTTTATTTATCCAGTAAATTTATATATACCATCCAGACTATCGGAATAATTCTATCATTAAATTCATACCCTACTGTATGAAGATCACATGAATCATATCCATTACCAACTCCAAAAAAAGCACCTTTATTCAGTTTTAAGAAATGTCCAAAGTCTTCAGACCAGTGGAAAGGTTCAATAATCTCGTCGAAATGGATTTCTTTACTTAAAAGTATATTCTTTAGTTTTTGAACATTTTCTAAATGATTACGGGTTTCTGGGAAAGGTTCAATCATTTCGTATTCAAATTTTAATGAATATTGTAAGGCAAGCTCATTAGCTTTGTTGATAATCTTCTGATTTAATAAATTAAGCGATTCTTCAATCTCACTTCTCAGTGTCAGATAAAGCTCACCATCACCACATGAAACTCCAAATGTCTTATCACCCATCTTTGTACCAACTATCGTGATAAATTCAACATAATCCTTTTTATCCAGATTAAGCTCTTCGATATAATTTATCAGCTTTCCAAACGCAAATGATGGATTATGACCAGATTCAGGATAGGCTGCATGTGATACTGCACCATTAAATCTTACTATCATACCATTACTAGCGCAGGCAAAGGTTCCTTCTTTTAACAATATTGTCCCCTCTTTTGCACCAGGGATATTATGATATCCATATACTTCATCTATATTGATACTGTTTAAAAATTCAGCACATTTCAAAGCGCCATCGCCAGTCTCTTCGGCATTTTCAAATACTGCATATACATTTTTAGATATTTTATGTTTATCAATTAACTCTAAGAATGTTGCAAGCGTAGCACTATGACCATCATGTCCGCAATAATGGCCAATATTATCTTCACCAATCTTTACCGCATCAATATCAGCACGAAATGCAATACTTCTTTCAGTTGGTATATCAGCCTTACGATATGCATAAAACCACTGACCCATATCATGGATTTCAACAGAAGTATTATCCCTTAAATAATCCATCAGTATTATTTTAGTCTTATATTCCATATTAGAGACTTCAGCATTTTCATGTAAAACAGATCTCAATCCCTTAGCTTTATTATATAAATCCTTTATCATATTACCCTCTATCTTATAAAATCCATCTTTTCTCTTTTAATCTTTTCAGGTAGACCATATTCTTTCTTTGCAAGTTCTATAGCTTTCATAAGAAATACCATATTATTAGCCAGTTCTCTCATTGTTGATAGGCCTTCAACATCTAAAGCTGCATCACCTGATTTACTGCCATGAACACCATTCCAGTAATTGCTTGATACAACCGGCATTTCACTGATTGTAAAATACTTATTAAGCTCATCAAAGGTTGTGGATATACCTCCTCTTCTGGCAACAGCTACTGCAGCACCAACTTTCATTCTCAAATCGATACCTGCAGATGCAAAAAGACGATCAAGAAACGCAATCATCGTACCATTCGCACTGGCATAATATACTGGCGTCCCTAGCACAAGTCCATTCGCATCCTTTAATTTATCTTTAACCTGATTAACCACATCATTAAATACACACATACCATGACTATTACAATAACCACAGTCAACACAGCCTCTTAAAGGTTCTTTCCCAATATGGATTATCTCATATTCAACGTTTTCTTTTTCAAAAACCTTGGTCATTTCTTTTAGAGCTATATAGGTATTCCCGTTCTCATTAGGAGAACCATTAATCATTATTACTTTCATATCCATTATCCTTTAAATATTGCATAAATTCTGCAGTCTTAGACCAGTATTTTATTCCCCAGTTTTCAAAATTCCATTCATCCATATAATTATTACATTCATAATCAACATAATACAGCCCATCACGATAGATAAAATTAGTTGGAAAATAATCAATATTGGTATTATTTGCATATAATATCTCGCACATCTTTTTCATTTCATCCAAACATCTTGATATATCTTCGCCCTTTTTCACCATCTCAAAGACTGTATCGCCTTCAAGATACTCTTTAATGATGATTTCCTGATCTTTATCCACTTCAATAAGTTCAGGCATTAAGATACCCATACCTTTAAGCTTTTGATAGTCTTTAAGCTCACTTTCAAGCTTATCTCCGAAAGTATAATACTCACATGGCTCATGATGTATTTTTTTAAGAGCGTATTTTTTACCCTGAAAAATTGCAAGATATGTATATCCACCCTTACCTTTACCAAGAAGTCTGATAATTTGATATATATGTGTATTAACTTTTATTTCTTCCATATTCTTACTTAATATTATTATTTATCTGTATAATGTATTGTTTAAGTTTCTCAAAGTCTTTTTCTTCAAAACCTTTAAATACAGCTTCAAAGAATTCTTTTTGTGCTACACGTCCTTCATCAGTTATCACTTTAGTATTAGGCAACAGCTTAATATGTGATACTCGATGGTCGATATCATCGATAATTATTTCTATCATATTCTTTTGTAGTAAAGTTTTTAAAGACATCGATACATGGGATTTAGATAAATGACGATATTTAACAATCTCTGATGCCGTATCATATTCTGGATTATTGCTCAGAAACATCAATACAGTAAACTCCATAAATGTTATATCGTGTTTCATCGCTACCTTATTTACTGTCCTGTTGTAAAAGTCTATCATTCTCTCACAATGTTCAAAAAATAATATCATCACTAATCTCCTATCTAATATCAAAAGTATTTTTTATAATCCGAATTATAAGCTCATCATCAACATCATCATATGGTAAATGCAGCGTTCCTTTGGATACATAATAATTTACTAATTCATCACTAAAATAATCTATAACTCTCTCACCTACACATAAGGCATAAAACTTTTTGCATGCATAATAATTAATCGAAACATTATCACGACTATATGTTGGCATCTGCCATTTAATAGATTCAGTTCCACCCTCAACTGTTGTGACAATCATATTCCTAAGTGAAACAAGATAATGTCTTTTATCATCATCGAGTGTACTGAGATAATCATCTACTGTCTTAATAGGTACTGAGCAGAAATGATTCTGATTATTTCTTTTGAATTTTCTATGACATAAAGGGCATTCCCACATAATTTAATTATAGACTTTTTTTGTAACTTGTTAATGACTTGTTAAAGGATTTTTCGATTGATAAAGTCATCAAAACAACAAAAAACAGTAAGAAAAATGGCATTATTCCATATCCGAAATATCTTCCAAGAAAACCATAGAATGGTGACATCAGCGTTGATCCAAGATATGCACTAGCCATTTGAAACCCTATAACAGCTGATGAATTGTCCTGGCCATAATTATCTGGTGTTGCATGTACAATTGATGGGTATATCGGTGCGTAGCCAAAACCAATCATACAAAATCCAATAATACTATAGATAATATCAGCAGGTATTAACAGTAATATACCAATAACCGAAATAACACTTCCAATTTCAATCATTTTTAAGTCACTAAAGCGGTTGGCAATGAATCCAGATAAGAAACGTCCTAATGTAATACCGATAAAGACAAGCGATGCATAGATAGCTGCATCACTAGCTGATACATTTTTGCATTCAAAGAAATAAGTACCTGCCCAGTTCATCGCAGTTGATTCAGCAGCACAATATGCCCCAAATCCACATAAAACATAAGGTACACCTTTAATCTTCAAAACTTTCAAAAGATTAGTCTTTTCATTTTCTTTCTTTACATATTCTTCTTTATTGATTCTCCAGATTCCGATTGTCATTAGCAATACTATCGCAATACATAATTGAATCAATCCTGTAAACAGATATCCATAATTCCAGCTAAAGTTTTTAATTGCATAATTCATGACAGCAGGACTTATTACAGTACCCACACCCCAGAAACAATGAAGCCAGCTCATATGCCTTGAACTGTAGTGAATTGCTACATAATTATTTAATGCTGCATCAATTGCTCCAGCACCTAACCCATATGGTATAGCTATCAAAATCATGATATAGAAGTTGTTACAAATACTAAAACCTATCATCGCAAAAGCAGTTATAAAAACACTGGCAATAGTTACTTTGCCGGTTTTATACTTACTGATGAAATGATACGAGAAAAGACTTGATACAATTGTCGAAACTGATATAACCATTGTAATGATACCCATATACGATACAGGTACATTTAAATTACTATGCATTATTGGCCATGCAGATGCAAGTAAGGAATCTGGCAAGCCCAGACTGATAAACGAAAGATAAATCAGGAATATTAAAAACGTATACATAACTATAACTCTATCCAATATCTCAACACTATTTCGCCTTTATTAAAGACCTCATTTTCAAGTATTCCACCATTATTAATAATTGTCTTTTTAGAGCCAATGTTATTCTTACTGCAACACATTAAAACACGTTTGATTCCAAGTTTACGGCATTCATCTAGTGCCAGGCTAATCATCGCTGAACCATAACCTTTTCTTCTCTCACTAGGTCTTATCCCATCACCAATGTGGCCACCAGTTAATAGCAGATTATCGTTAAGATAATGACGAATATTGACGGCACCTACTAATCTATTACGATCATTATCCAAACAGAAAAAAGTTGATGAAGGAACTTTATTACCATTACCTTTGTCATTTAGATTATCTATATAATATTCAAAATCATCAGGATCATTTTTAAAAATTGCATATGGTGAATGATTTGTATGATTTTCTTCAATATCTTTTTTCCACTCATCAATCATTTCGATAAGTTGATCTTTATATTCATAACTCATTTTTATTAATTTAATGTTCATAAATAGTCTCCTGTCAATGTAATGTTAATTCTACATCACTATTCTATACAATCATATCAGATAATCAAAAATGCTTTTATCGATTTATTCCATTTATAAAAGTCTTATATTAAAATGATAATTAATATGCAGTGTTCATCTTGAATATCATAACAGCATATTTGACATAACTTGAGACACATGGTTGTCCATCTGCTATCATGAATATTCACAATCAGGCGATAATCATTCTAAATTTAAGGTTTGAACACCTATCGTTTATGAACTCTGAAGTATTCATCTTTAACAGTTGTCTTGCGGATGTATTCTATCAAATACCTAGATGTTCTGTGTTATTAGAAAAGATTGACTTTTTAAAAC
Source organism: Bacillota bacterium (assembly GCA_029097145.1). Classification (GTDB taxonomy): domain Bacteria; phylum Bacillota_I; class Bacilli_A; order Erysipelotrichales; family Erysipelotrichaceae; genus JAHHTG01. Next base: position 2,455 of record JAQXNC010000088.1, on the reverse strand, counting down.
TATAAACTCTGTCATAGCTAAAAAATCCAACAACAATCCATAGCATAAAAGCAGAAACTACAGCAATAATGATTTTCTTTTTTCACACAATTACACTCTTTTTTTGAATTGAGCTTTGTCCCTCTCGTACATCTTTATACCCATTTTCTTATCAGGTTCTAAGACAAACTTTCTAAAAAACCAGTTACCATTGATAATATCATCTTCATAAAATCTAATCTCATGACTTAAAGAGTTTTTAAATAGAGAAACATCCATAGCAATTGCTTCAGGAATATTTGTATCGATAACTGTACCATCGGCATATATCTTGCTTTTACCATCCATTTTTATAACCAGCCTTAGCCATTAATTTACCCATTTTTCCTGGCATATATTCAAGTTTACCGACACTATTTACATATACCACCGGTACATTATAGGCGTTTTTGTAACAGCCACAGAAATAATCGTTAGTATTTTCTTCTTCTTTTTTGTTTAGTTGGATCAGCTGGACATCCATGTGGGAAAAGAATCATTGACAGTTTTTCATCATGGATATTGTTATAAAAATGTTTACGTTTGGCATCATAGCATATAGCCACACCAATATTTCCAAGTGGTGTTTTTATAATACTTCCAAAATCACCATTTTTAAAGACTGCTGTCTCCCCTTCTGATATACTGATATAACCACATACACCTTCTGGACTGGTGATCATATAGCTGTTATAGAAATCTTCTCCATCAAAGTCAAGATAACCAACACCAATGTATATATTATATTTTCTAACGATTTCAATTGACCACTCACTTGTGTCCTTACTATTCTCATCAGCATATTTAAAGATTTCATTAGATGCCATATAACTGCATAAAGCCAGTTCTGGTAATACTACAAAATCAGGATTATCCAAAGACGCAATCAAACTTTCAATATACTATTTTCTTTCTTTTATACCCTTGATGTCATTATTAAGTTCAAGCCCAAACAGACGTATAAGCAGTTCCTCTTTCTTAATAATTAAGATTTCCAATTTATCAATCAATAGTCTAAAACGATTGTTGGTTTTGGGTTTCCATCATAAATATTTATTCCTTATGAGTATTTAATCTCGACATTAAAACAACACTTTCCACATGAACAGAATGTGGGAACATATCAAATGGTCTGACATAATCACATGTATAACCTTCTTCATTAAAATATGAAATATCTCTTGCAAGTGTAGCTGGATTACATGAAACATAGACAACTTTTGAAATGTCACTTTGAGCAATATCTTTAATCAATACTCTGCTGAGACCTTTTCTTGGAGGGTCAACAATAACTACATCTTTGTCTTTAAGATGTTTAATCTGATTACATGATGCATCTTCAAGATAAAAAGACACATTATCAAGATGATTAATTCTGGCATTCTCTTTAGCATTATTAACTGCAGCTTCAACTATTTCAACACCAGTTACTTCCTTTGCATATCTTGCCACAAACAATGATATACTGCCAATTCCAGAATATAAATCCAATACTCTTGTATCCTTGTTTATATCTGCACGCTTTACAACTTCGTTATATAAATTTACTGTCTGCAAAGAATTAACTTGATAGAATGATTTAAGTGAGATCCTGAATTTTAAGCCATCGAGAATATCTGTTATATATCCATTACCATATAAAACTATTTCTTCATCACCAAGAATCACATTATCATTACGGGTATTAATATTTAATACAATAGATTTAATCATATCAAAACTACTAATTAAATCTTCAACAATATCCTGAAGATGTTCAATATCAGCACTTCTAGAGATAATTCCAAGCATTATTTCACCAGTACCAAAAGCATGTTTAATTAATACATGGCGTATATATTTATCGACATGATATTTCTTTATCAGTGTTTTTATTTTTTTAATAATCTCATTTGATAATTCACTTTGAATTACGCAATTATCTGTTTCGACAATATCATGAGAATTATTGCGGTAAAATCCCATAACTCCATCAGCACAAGGGATCTGAACCTTGTTACGATAATTATTTTCTAATGGTGATGGCACAACATCCTTAACTTCCAGATCCATTAATGAAATATTCTTAACAGTATTCTTAACCCAACGTTTTTTAAGTTCGAGCTGATAATCATAACTTATATGTCTTAAATCACATCCACCACATTTATATGCAACTTTACATAACGGTTCAATACGATGCTGACTTTTCTTAATCAGTTTATCAATAATAGCATATGCCATATTCTTTTTATGAGAAATAATTTTAATATCGGCAATCTCACCATCAATCATACCTTTGACAAAAATTACAAGTTCATTCAACCGACATACTCCATAGCCTTCATATGTCATATCAATACATTCTGCTCTAATAATAGTATTCTTCATATTTCAATATTATAAATTAGTTCAATAAAAAATAGAAGTTCTAAGAACTTCTATTCTAAATCATTTT
>JAQXNC010000087.1 GCA_029097145.1 Bacillota bacterium | reverse complement strand
CTATTCGACTTGACAAAAAAAGTCGCAAAACCAGCAGTGCATTTCGGGGGGAAATATCGCATTATCGATTTTCCGCTTTCTAATTGTGCCAATTCAAATATTTCAACAGTTGGTGTGCTAGTTCAGTATGAATCAGTGTTGCTGAATTCATATATCGCAAGAGATCATGTCTGGGGTCTTGATACTGCTGATGGTGGTGTTTATTGTTTACCTCCACGTGAAAAAGACGCTACTGATTTCGGCTTATATCAGGGTACAGCTGATGCGATTACACAGAATATCGATTTTCTTGATCAGTCTGATGCAGAATATGTTCTGATTCTTTCAGGCGACCACATTTACAAGATGAATTATGAGAGAATGCTCGAGCATCATATTGAAACTGGTGCTGATGCAACTATTGCAGTATTGGAAGTTCCTTTAAAGGAAGCTAGTCGTTTTGGTATCATGAACTGTGACAGTGAAGATCGTATCGTTGAATTTGAAGAAAAACCAAAAGAACCTAAATCTAACCTGGCTAGTATGGGTATTTATATCTTTACTTATAAGACATTAAGAAAGTATCTCAAGGAAGATGAAAAGAAACAGGATTCATCTCATGACTTTGGTAAGGATATCATTCCAGCATATCTTAACAGTGGTCTGAAGCTTATGGCATATAGATTCAAGGGATACTGGAAGGATGTTGGTACTATTGACAGCTTATGGGAAGCTAATATGGATCTATTAAAGAATGAAAGCGCTCTTGATCTGTTTGATCCTGACTGGAAGATTTATACAGGTGATAATAACTCTGTCCCTCAGCAGATTGGTCCAAATGCTAAGATTAAAGTTGCCTATATCACACAGGGATGCTGTGTAGATGGTGAAGTAACAAGATCTGTATTATTTACTGGTTCAACAATTGAAGAAGAAGCTAAAGTTACCGATACAGTTGTCATGAATAACGCAGTTATTGGAAAAGGTGCAAGTGTTACAAGATGCGTGGTAATGGATGAAGTTAAAGTTCCTGCAGGAATGAAACTTGGTTCAAGAACTTCTAAGGATATACTGCTTGTAACTAAAGCTTTAGTAAATAAAATGGGGGATAACAAATAATGAATAAGATTTTAGGTATAATTAATTTAGAATCTTCAAATGTACATGTTGAAGGTATCGATGATTATCGTCCAGCTTCAGCTGCAAGTTTTCTGGGACGTTACCGCGTATTAGATTTCATGATTTCTAATATGACAAATTCAAATATCAATGATATTGAAATATATATTAAAAACAGACCAAGATCTACTATAGAACACGTTAATGGTACTAACTATAATATCAATACCAAGAAAGGTCATATTCGCATTCTTCACGGTGAAAGACCTGTAAACAACGAAGTATATAATACCGATATTGCCAATTTCCAGGCGAATATTGAATTTATTGAAAAATCAACAGCTCCATATGTACTGATTGCTCCATCACATTTCGTATATGTGCAGGATTTTAATGAATTATTAAAATATCATATCGAATCTAACAGTGATATCACGATGCTTTATCAGAGTGTTAATGATGCCAAAGATAATTTCACTATGTGTGACACAATTGAAATGGGCGATGGCAAACGTGTAACTGGAATGGATATTAACCGTGGTAAATATAAGAACCGCGATATCTCTCTTGAATGCTATCTGATGTCTCGCAGTCTGTTTATTGAACTGATTGAGAAAGCTAATATGACATCTTCTCTGTTCTGGCTGAGTGATGTTGTTAAGGATAATATTAAAGATTTAAAGGTTACTGGATATCAGCATAAAGGTTATGCTGCATGTATTAACAGCTTGAAGGCATATTATGATGCAAATCTTGAACTGAGAGATCAGTCTATTCTAAAGAGTATTATTAATCCATCTTGGCCAATTCACACAAAGGCTAATGATACATGCCCAACTTTATATAAAGAAGGTGCAAGTATTCAGGGATCTTTAGTGGCTAATGGATGTGAAATTGAAGGAACAGTCATCAACAGTGTTATTGGACGTAATGTTGTGATTAAGAAAGGTGCTGTAGTTAAGAATTCAGTAATTCTGCCTTCTTCTTTCATCAATAAGAATGCCAAAATTGAAAATGCAGTTATTGATAGATATGCTATCGTAACACACATTAAGGAATTAAAGGGTACACCTGAAAATCCAATTTATGTTAAGAGAAGGGATCGTATATGATAAAAGTCTTATTTGTATCATTTGAGGCTTTACCATTTGTTAAAACTGGGGGGTTGGCTGATGTTGTTGCAGCCCTTCCTAGATCACTTAATCATGATAAATATGAGATTAAGACAGTATTGCCTTTATTGAAGAAAATTAAAGAAAAATACTATGACAAACTGGAATATGTAGATCATATTTATATTAATAGTGGGGTTATTCGTGAAGAAGCTAATATCTACCGTTACTGGCTTGATGGATTAGAATATCTCTTTATTGAAAATGATACATATTTCTATCGTGATGAGGTTTATGGCTACAATGATGATGTAACCAGATTTGCTGTATTTAATGTTGCAGTACTGGAAATGATGATTAAACTTGATTATTATCCAGATATCTGTCATGAACATGATTATCATACAGCTATTCTTCCTGCTTTATGCAAGATCAGATTCAATGCGATTGAAAGTATTAGAAGAATTAAACATATCTATACTATTCATAATCTGGCTTATCAGGGAATCTATAATAAGAATGTATTATTTGATCTGTTAGGTTTTGATTATCATTATTTTGCAAACGGTTCATTAAGATATAATGATGATGCCAATTTTATGAAGATTGGTATTGTATTTGCCGATTTTGTAACTACTGTATCAAAAACTTATGCAATGGAGATTCAGACTCCTGAATTTGGAGAAAACCTGGATCCTATGCTGCAATACCGCAAAGAAGATCTGTATGGTATTGTCAATGGTATTGATACCGATTTATTCAATCCAGCTACTGATGAAATATATCAGAATTATAGTGCTAAAGCATATAAACGTGCTAAACAGGCTAATAAACGTTCATTACAGTATGAATTGGGTCTTGAAGATAAACCAAATACATTGCTGATTGGTATGATTTCACGCCTTACTTGGCAAAAGGGTGTTGATCTGCTTGTTAATTCACTTGAGAGAATTCTTAAGATGGATGTACAGATTGCTATATTGGGTAGTGGTGAATCAAAATATGAATATCAGCTTAAGATGATGGAACAGCGCTATAAAGGTAAGGCTGTATTCTATTGTGGATACAACGAAGCTTTAGCTCATCGTATGTATGCTGGTTTAGATTTATTACTGATGCCATCTCTATTTGAGCCATGTGGTATTTCTCAGTTGATTGCCATGCGTTATGGTACTTTACCACTGGTTAGAGAAACTGGCGGATTAAAGGATACAGTTGAACCACTGAATGAATACGAAAAGACTGGTCGCGGATTCAGTTTTGGTCCTTTTGATCACTATGCATTCAATCATGTTCTGGATTATGCATATGATCAGTATTATAACCATAAAGATAACTGGAATATGCTGATCCAGAATGCAATGAATTATGATGTAAGCTTTAAGAAGAGCGCACTAGAATACGAAGAATTATACGATAAGGTGTTGAATAAGTAATGGAAAACAGATTTGATAAGTTCTTTAGTGGATATGAATTTGAAGCCTTCAAGCTGTTTGGCGCTCATCCAACTGACAAGGGAGTTAAATTTACATTATGGGCTCCACATGCATATAAAGTTGATGTGATTGGTTCATTTAATGATTGGACAGTTGGATATCCAATGAATAAGGTAGATTTTAGAGGAGTATGGGAAGTAGAAATTCCTGATATTAAACCTATTTATTCATATCGCTACCGTATTTATAAAGATGAATATACATTCCATGAGAAGATTGATCCATATGCATTCTGTGCTGAGAAAAGACCAGCTAATGCATCTGTAATGTACGATCTTGAATACTATAAGTGGGATGATAATGATTACATGTCATCGAGAAAATTTTCCTATGATAATCCATTAAGTATTTATGAGGTACATATTAATGGTTTCAAGAAGGAAGATGGAAAGAATCTAAATACATATAAGCATTTAAAAGAAACATTAATTCCTTATGTGATTGAAAATGGATTTACTCATATTGAACTAATGCCGATTTTTGAACATCCTTTTGATGGTTCGTGGGGTTATCAGTCATCAGGTTTCTTCTGTGCGACATCAAGATATGGTACGCCTTATGATCTGATGGATTTCATTGATGAATGTCATAAAAAGGGTATTGGTGTTATTCTGGATGTGGTTTATGCTCATTTTGTACAGGACGCCTATGGTCTTGTGAATTATGACTTTGCACCTTTATATGAATATGATGAAGCTCACCTGATGAAGAGTGAATGGGGATCTTACTATTTTAATCTGAATTCAAAACCTGTAATCTCATTTTTGATGTCAAGCGCAAACTTCTATCTTGATAAATATCATTTTGATGGTTTGAGATTTGATGCAATATCACATTTGATATATCATTCAGGAAATCGTGATAAGGGTGAAAATTTAGAAGGTCTTTCATTTATGAAACGTCTGAATTTTGAGCTTAAGGAAAAGTATCCATCAGTAATGCTGATTGCTGAAGATTCAAGTGATTATCCAAATGTTACCAAGGAAGTTAAATGGGGTGGTTTAGGATTCGATTATAAGTGGGATCTAGGATGGATGAATGATACGCTTAAATATTATAAGATGGATCATGAATACCGTAAGTATCACCATAATCTTTTAACTTTCTCAATGGCATATTTCTATAATGAGAAGTTCCTGTTACCGCTGTCTCATGATGAGGTTGTTCATTCGAAAGGTACTATTATTGATAAAATGTTTGGTACCTATGAAGAGAAATTCCATTTATGTCGTAATTTAATGACACTGATGTTTACTCATCCTGGTAAGAAACTGAATTTCATGGGTAATGAACTGGCAGTATTCAGAGAATTTGATGAAGCTAAAGATCTGGACTGGTTTATGCTGGATTATCCTTTACATGATTCATTTGCCAGATTCTTTAGAGATTTAAATCTGATATATACAAAGAATAAAGCTTTCTATGCGAATGAATACGATTGGAATTATTTCCGCTGGATTGATGCCGATAATAATGCGCAAAGTATATATTCATATTATCGTCAGGACGAAAAAGAATGCTTTGTAGTTGTATTAAATATGATGCCTATATCATATGAAGATTATGAGATAGGTGTTCCATACAGTGGCACATATACTGAAATTATGAATAGTGAAAAAGATATCTATAGTGGATGTAATATGTGTAACTTTACTCCAGTCAAGGCAGTTAAAAAGGAAAAGCATAAACTTCCTTACACATTAAAGATAAGAATAGCTCCATTTGCAGGTATTATCTTTAAGACAACTGTCAAAAAACCAAGAGTTAAGAAGGTATCAAAAGAAGATACTCCTTCAACTAAAGAAAAGACTAAAAAGACAACAAGAAAGACTAAGACCGCTAAATAAGCGGTCTTAACATTTAGTTATATCATTTATGGTTTTGCCTTTTGCAAGCATATCAATCATCTTATCCAGATAACGGATATTCTGAATCAGTGGATCGTCGATTGTTGATACATCTACTCCACATATTTTGCCTTTAATTATGTTTCTGTCTGGATTGATATTAGGTGCATTTTTGAAGAAAAATTCATAGTCGATATCGCTTTTCATCAAACTGATTATTTCTTCTTTTGAATAGCCTAAAAGCCATGTGGTCAGATAATATACATCATCAATTGATTTTTCTTTCTTTAAAGCTTTATCAATTAATAGCTGATATACTTTTGAAAATGGCATTCTGAGTATCTTTTGATATGACATAGATTCCTTCCTTGCTTTGATAATTTAAGAGAATAATTAGATTTCTATACATCTTATTTTATACTATTAGCTGATGGTTTTCTTAAGAAAAATGTTATTGCGTACTTGTGTTCATTTATGCTATTATATATGAGCATAAATGAACGGAGGATTTATCAATGAGAGAAGATATCACTTTTAAGTGCACTGAATGCGGTGAAGAAAATTACATTGGCACAAGAAATAAAAAGAAACATCCTGAAAAAATGGAAATTAAAAAATACTGCCCTAGATGTAACAAAATGACAGTACACAAGGAGAAAAAATAAGCCTGATACAAGGCTTTTTCTTTATTATGGAAATAATAAGACTAATACAGGGTGTATTTCAGACTAATACATATATTTTAAAAGAAGGTAATGATATCATTATCATCGATCCTGCAGGTAAGGTATCAAAGATAGAAGAACATCTAAATAATAAACCTCTATCTGTATTACTCACACACGGTCATTTTGATCATATAAAATGTGTTGATGATTTATATAAAAAGTATCAGATGGATATTTATATGATGGAAGAAGATCTTAAACTTACAGACCCAAAAGATTCAAAAATCAATAATTGTTTCATGGGATTAACTGCTTCTATCAGTTCTCCAATCAGATATTTATCTGAAGGTATCATGAATATTGGTAGTTTTCGCTTTGAAGTGATTAAGACCCCAGGACATACCAAGGGATCATGTATCTATGTATTTGATGATGAAATTTTTACTGGAGATACATTATTTAAAAATAGCGCTGGAAGAACTGATCTATATGGTGGCTCAGAGTCAGAATTGAAACAGTCTCTTAAAATTTTTAAAACATTTAATAAAGATTATCATATATATCCAGGACATGAAGATGATACATTATTATCTTATGAACTGTTAAACAATTACTATTTGAGATGAGCGATAAAAAGTTCATCTTTTTTTGTGATTTCATCTTTTATCGGGTAATAAATAGATGAAGGGGGACAAAATGGAGAAAAGACTTAATGCACTCTTAAGACTGGCTATCAGTCATCATGCGACAGATATTCATTTCACTCTTTATCAAAATGAAATGGTTATAGAAATGCGTATCAATAACGCTATAAGAAAGGTGAAAATACAAAATGGTGATGATAAACTGATTAAATATTTACAGTATCTATCTAATCTTGATATAGGGAATATAAAAATACCACAGACCGGTCAGTTTGAATGGTATATAGATGGGAAAACATTATCACTTAGATTCGCTTTGATAAATACACAATCAATGATTAATGGTGTGCTTAGAATTCTGAATGAAGATCTAGATATCAATCTAAATAATCTCAGTTATAAGGAAAGTGACAGAGAATTCTTTAAAAAGATGATTAAAAAACCTAATGGATTATTTCTGATATCTGGCCCGACAGGCAGTGGAAAAACTACGACACTCTATACACTTTTAAACAGCATCAAAAACAAGAAAATATTTACAATAGAAGATCCTATCGAAATTTATTCCAATCGTTTTATTCAGATAGGGATAAATGAGAGTATTAATTTGGGATATGATGAGGCAATTAAACAGGTTTTAAGACATGACCCAGATATCATTATGATTGGTGAAATCAGAGATGAGATTACAGCTAAAATGGTTGTCAGAGCAGCTAATACAGGACATCTGGTCATATCAACAATTCATGCAGCTTCTTCGATTGGCACTATTGAAAGAATGCTTGAGCTGGGTGTTGAGAAAGGGCAACTGATAAATGCACTGATAGGAATAAGTTCACAGCGTCTTTTTAAATGTAAAGGAACTGATAGAAAAATGGTTATTTATGAGACGATTGACAGCGAAGATATAGTTAAATACTGTAAGTACGGTTACCTTGATAATGGTTTTATACCTTTACAGAAGAGTATTGATGAAGCCTATAAGAATAATATTATCGAAGAAACAGCATATCAGTAATGACGATCTCGATATATTGTGTGAACTGATAAAAACAGATATTGCATTGCATGATGCGCTTGATATTGTTAAGACATCGAATAATAAACAGATAATCAAGAGTATTGTTATGAGGTTGGATAGGGGAGAGACTGTCAATGAGGTATTTGTTGATTATTTAGGAAAAGAGATAAGAAAGTACTTCATGTCATTTATTTCATATCTGTCATTTAAGGATTCTCTTTCTTTATCGATAACGATGCTTAGAAAAGAGAAAAACCTCAAAGGCAAAATCATTAAGGAAATAAGTTATCCAATGATTCTGATGGTTGTAACATTATCGGGTATTTTTCTGTTTAATCGTTACTGTTTTGATACCCTGATTATGACGGTGAGTGAGTTTAATGCTGATATCGCATCAGCAGTTCTCTTTAAGCGGATGTTAGATATATGTATCGATACATTATTTGTGGCAGTTTGTATCATTCTTATAACTATACTCTTCTTTATGCATAAAAAAAGAATTGTCTTTGCATATATTATGCTTGATAGATATATGCCTAATTCAATATTTAAGGAATATCTGAGTTCGCGTTTTGTACTTTATTTTAATGAGTGCCATAAAACTGGTCTTAAGACAAAAGACAGTATCGATATACTGAAATCATTCCATTTTGAGCCTTTGGTAAGTTTTATTGCGTTTCATGTGGATACTGAGCTACTGAGTGGTAAAAACATGATTGAAGCGATGAAAAATAAATATATAGATGACAGACTGAGTCGGTTTATTAAAATTGCGATTAATACCAGTGAATTAAACATGATGCTTGATGGATATATCATGCAGTTTGAAAAAAGATTTAAAAAATATATGAACAAACTGTCACTTGGTATTCAATTAACAAGTTATATTCTTGTAGGGATTGTAATAATTTTTGTATATCAGATTCTGTTTATTCCTATGAGTATGATTGGAGGATTATGAAGAAATGTAAAGGATTTACGCTGCTTGAAATGATTGTAGTGGTCATGATTATTTCGATACTTTTTCTCTTAACAGTACCTAATGTATCGAAAATAATGAATTCTGTTGAAAGCGTTGGATGTGATGCGTTACTAAAGGTTGTAGATGCAGCAGTGATTGAATTTAAGATAGAATATGGAGAATATCCAGGAAGTATCAATGATCTTGTGAATGGAGGTTTTTTAAACGATGAACAGGCGAGATGTTCAAATGGTCAGGCAATATATCTTAAAGATGGGCATGCCTATAGTGACTAATGGTTATGCACTGGTTGAAATGCTTCTGGTTATGATGCTGACATCGGTTATGACAGTTCTCTATCTTCCAAGATCAAGAGACATCAATTGTGATGATTATATCTTTATTAATGACTATTTTAAGAAATTGAGTATATCGATGATCTCTAATGAGAAAACCTATCCCGATGATTCAAGAATTGAAAATAAATATCCAATTTACTTTTCAAATAACGGTAATATTAATCAGGCGCAAACAATAAAAGGGAACAGGCATCAGATTATTCTGCATCTGGGAAATGGATATTTGACTTATGAGTAGGGGATTTGTGATGTTTGATATAGTAGTGATGATTGTATTAACCACAACAGTATCACTACTTGTATTGTCGGCAAAAAATATCGATGGTCACTACAATGATATAAAGCTTGAATACGAAGAAAAAGAAAGAGAAAGGGTAGAGGAATACCACAAGATTGAAAGATGCGAAGAATGTCTTGTAAGGGATACATTTTAAAGGATTTTCTTTTAGGAATTATAGTATTTATGATGTTGTTTCCTGTGGTTGTAAAAAGCGCTGAGATTGTCTCTGGGTTAAATTTTGTCGATGCCCAACTTGGTGATGAACTATCAATTCTGCAACTGAGAAGAAAAATGATTATATCCGAAAATATCGTAATTAATGGTAATTCGATATCGTTTATTATTGGTGATACAGAATTTACTTTGAAGTACGAAGAACATCGTCTGTATCTGACACCGGGGTATCAGTTGTTTCTTAATGATATTGATGGATTAAGGTTTAAAAACATGGACGGGATGATATTTATTGAATATGAGAAGAATAATAAAAGATATGAAAGATATATCGCTTTCGTTTAAGGGTTTTATTTCTTCGCCTTCACTGGTTGTATTTATAATGATTGTATCAGTTCTTTCAGGTTTTAATACCTGCCTTCGGTATAAACTTGAAATAATGGATAATATTAATGTTTTATCAGAGAAAGTTCTCACAGAAACAAAAATAATAAATTACTTTAAGTGTTTAATGGTCAATGATAGTCTATCTGATTTCATGATTGATGATATGTATGTAGAAATAATAGCTGATGGCGATGTATATAATCTTTTTTATAACGATAATAGAATACAGTTGGTTATTGATGAATATCGTATTTTATCAGTAGAATATGAATGAAAATTACTGTTTATATCATATATTTTTGAAAAATAAACTATTTCATAATAGAATATAATAGTTAAGTGAGGAGAATGATTAAAAATGATTATCGTTAATGATTTAAAACCAGGAACAACTTTTGAATATGAAAAGAACTTATTTGTTGTCTTAGATGTTGATCGTAATAAAACTGCCATGAGACAGATGATTGTCAAGGTCAAGGTTAAAAACCTGAGAACAGGAGTTATCAATGAAATTTCATTTACCGGTGGTGATAAAGTTGAGCAGGCTCCAATTGATAAAAAGAAAATGCAGTATCTGTATGATGATGGCGATTCTTTGGTTTTTATGGACAATGCAACATATGAACAGGTAGAGATTCCAAAGGAAAATCTAAAGTGGGAAATGAACTTCCTGACATCAAATCTTGAAGTAGATATTACAATGTATGAGAATGAAATCCTAGGTCTGGTATTACCTGATAAAGTTGAACTTCAACTGATTGAATGCGAACAGGCTGTTAAGGGTGATACTGCTACAAGTGCTCAAAAGTATGCCAAATGCGAAACAGGACTGGAAATCAAGGTCCCACTGTTTATAAACAATGAAGAGAGAGTTATTGTCAGCACAGCTGATGGTAAATACTCTGGTAGAGCTTAATAAAAAATTCTGAAAAGTCACTCTGTGACTTTTTTGATAAGCTAGATTTACTTGAGAATTTACTCGATATTAGTTATTCACTATTTACATGGTTATTTATAAGTGCTAATATGATGAAGTAAACTTCAGGGCAAGGTGAAATTCCTGACCGGCGGTAAACCCCGCGAGCCAGCAATGGCAGAACCTGTGTAATTCGGGTGGCGACAGTAAAGTCTGGATGGAAGATGTTTCTTTATTTTTATAGAATATTCTTTTAATAGGTATGTAATTACCGCAAGCCTGGGTTTATATTTATAAACCTTTTTCTTTTTTAGGAGGCTAGTATGACAAAGAAAAAACTATTTACAACCAAGAATTTAGCTAAAATAGCTATCTTATCTGCAATCGCAACAGTACTTATGTATTTTGATTTCCCATTACCATTTATTGCACCACCATTTTACAAGATTGACTTTAGTGAAGTTGCAGTATTAATTGGTGGTTTTGCATTAGGGCCAATGAGTGCTGCAGTAATTGAATTCATGAAAATACTTTTAAATCTTCTGTTTACTTCGACACAGACAGCGTTTGTTGGAGAGATTTCAAATTTCATTGTTGGATGTGCATTTGTTGTTCCGGCAGCGATTATCTATCAGCGCAACAAAACTAAAAAAGGTGCAATTACAGGTCTTGTTGTTGGTGCTTTAACAATGACAGTATTAGGTTTCTTCTCAAATCTCTTTGTGGTAATTCCTGCATATGTCAATATTATGGGACTTAGTCTTGATATGATTGTAGGCATGGGTACTAAAATATTCCCGGTAGTAACTAATACATTTACACTTGTTTTGTTCTGTACAACCCCATTTAATTTAATTAAAGGATTTACTGTATCACTGATTACTGCTTTGATTTACAAACACGTTTCACCTCTGCTAAAAAAATAGTTTGAAATCATTAAAATGCCCTCAAATGAACTGAACCCAATTTCTTGGACATTAAAATAAGTATACTACCTAAACGGTAATTAAGGATTGATTTCTGTACTCTACAGGAGTTAATCCTTTTAATTTTGTAGTAATTCTCTGATTGTTATAGTAAGAAATGTAATTTTCCATTTCTTTCTTTAATTCTTCTAGTGTATTAAATGTATATTCATATCCATAAAACATTTCATTTTTCATCTTGCCAAAGAAGTTTTCCATTGGTGAATTATCTAGACAGTTACCTTTTCTTGACATTGATTGAATGATTCCTTTCTCTTCTAATGCTTTATGATAATCCTGCATCTGATATTGCCATCCCTGATCACTAGTCAGTATTAAGCCCTTAAGATCTTTGTATTTATTAAAAGCTTTTGCCAGCATATCTTTAATCTGTTCATAGTTTGGTGATGTAGAGATATTGTAGGAAACTATTTCTCTGTTATGTAAATCAAGAATAGGAGATAGATATAATTTACCTGCAGCTATATGAAACTCTGATACATCAGTAGACCATATCTCATTACATCTTTCTGTTTTGAAGTTTCTTTCATAATAAGTTTTGTGATTAACTTCATCTATAACTTTATCGAGCAACAGGTTCTTAACTGTTCCATTCATATCACCCTTATAAGATTTATATTTAGCTTTTGGTGTTCTGGCATATAAACCCATCTTAGACATTAATCTCTTTACTTTCTTATGATTTACTATATATCCTCTATTTATAAGTTCTAAAGTAATTCTGCGATAGCCATAACGAGCTTTATGAGTATAGTAGATATCTATAATGGCATTCATAATATCGTCGTTTTTGGTATCCTTATCGAGCTTATTTAAGGTGTAATAATATGTTGATCTTTTAAGTCCTGAAATATCAGAAAGGACCACTAATGGATACTTATGCTGAAGTTCATATACAACCATTACTTTGTCTTTGGTTGTTGGTCCTTCCTCGCTTGAACTACAGCTCTCAATTTTTTTAAGTATTCATTCTCAGCTTTTAGTCTTAAAATTTCTTCATCTTTAGCTTTAATGATGGCATCTTTATCGTTTGGATCAATTGGTTTAACTTCTTTTTTCATAGTAGGAGATCTACCTCTTTTCTTCTCTACTATATTATAACCATTTTCTTTGTAGGATTTAATCCAGTTGTTGAGCATCCCATCTGAAGTCAAGCCATATTCTAACGATACTGATTTTATTGATTGATTACCAATTAAAACCTTATTTATCATTTCAAGTTTCAGTTGGGGACTGTAATATCTGTTATTATCTCTTCTTAAAATATCTTCGCCGTGTTTATCAATAAGTTTAACAAGATACCATATCTTTTTTTTATTTATCCCATATTGTTTAGATAAGGATGGTATAGTAACTCCAGATTTTCTTTTATGATATATTTCTATTCTTTGTTCTCTTGTAAGTTTTGCCATATAAAAATGAACCCCTTTCAATTGGTTGTCCAACTTTTGGGGTTCACTTCAATTTATTGGGACTTTACTTTATTTATGATTTTATTTGCCTGGAATAAATCTTTTACCAGATAATGTGCTTTGGACTGATCAAAGCCAAATCGTGTATCTTCTAAAGCGATGCATGTACATCCACTTTGCAGGGCTGCTTCAATTCCATATGTAGAATCTTCTATCGCAATCACTTCATCTGGTTTCAGACCTAATTTTTTAATCGTATGATCATATATTTCTGGATTGGGTTTACTTTCTTTAAAATCTTCTCCACTTGTCATATATTCAAAATAATCCTGAATTTCACATTCTTTTACAACCTGCATAATATTGTCATATGGAGATGAAGAAGCAATCGCAAGTTTCAAATTTTGTGATTTTAAATCTTTTAATACATTGATCAGATGTGGTTTTAATATCGTTTTATAATTTAAAGTAAACGTTCTCCATTCTTTCTGACTTTTTTCATGAACTTCTTCCCATGTATACTCATCGGATAGAAATTCAGAAACAATTTCAAATAATTTATGATCACTTTTTCCAACAGCTGTACAAATCGTTTTATCAAATTTTTCC
>JAQXNC010000086.1 GCA_029097145.1 Bacillota bacterium | reverse complement strand
CATTTGGACTAGTCTCAATGTTAGATTACTACACCGAAAGGTGTGTTACTTGTTAAGTTGATTGAACCGCCGTGTACGGAACCGTACGCACGGTGGTGTGAGAGGTCGGAAAATTTATTTAAATTTTCCTCCTACTCGATCTCATTAATTTCATCGATATCATTTTCAGTAAATACTCTGATATTGTTTTTTAAAAGTATTTCTGTAAAGATACCATTACCATCTTTAAGTTTACCACTGAATGAACCATCATATATTTCCTGATAACCACAACTCGGTGATTTCGATTTTAAAACAGCGAAATCTATTTTTGATTTATCAGCTATTTCATAGGCCTTCATAGCGCCAGAGATGAAATTGTCACTTAAATCTAAACCATCTTTTCTTAATACTTTATCATTCACTATTTCTGATGGGAGCCTTGGACTTTTTAAACCTCCAAGATTTTCAGGACATACAGGTATCAGAGTATGATTTTCCTTGAGCGATACAACAAAATCATTTTGTTTATCAGTGCCATCATAACGAACCTTATCACCTAAAAGGCATGCCGATACTAAGATAATCATATAATCGGATGTGTAATGATGTTGTTTTCACGATCTGGCCCAACAGATACAAGTGAGATGCGTGTTTTAGTAAATTCTTCGATGAATTCGATATATTTCTGACAGTTTAATGGCAGTTTAGCATAATCACGGATGTTACTGATATCTTCCATCCATCCATCAAAATACTGATACACTGGTTTAATTCTTGAACATTCAGGGATAGTTGATGGAATATAATCGATAACTTTGCCATCAAGTTCATAACCTACGCATACTGGGATTTTTTCAAAAGAACTTAAGACATCAATTTTGGTTAAGACAAGATCAGTTAAACCATTTATTTCACAAGCCTGTTTAACAACAATCAGATCAAGCCAGCCACATCTTCTTGGTCTTCCGGTAGTAGCTCCATATTCGCCACCGATTTCTCTTAATAAATCACCATCAGCATTTAGTTGTTCACTGACAAATGGTCCTTCACCAACTCTTGTTGAATAGGCTTTAACTACACCAATGATATTTTCTAGATATTTAGGTGATACACCAGCTCCAGTAATTACTCCGCCTGATGTAGGTGAAGAAGATGTAACATATGGATATGTACCATAGTTTATATCGAGCATATTAGCCTGAGCTCCTTCAAACAGGACCTTTTTACCAGAACTTAGAGCTTTATTCAGTATGTCACCAGAATCAACGATACGATCTATCAGCTTTTCTCTGATAACACTGAATTCATTGACAAGAGTATCGAAATCAAATGGTTTTTCATTATAAACCTTTTTGATGATTTCATTTTTGATAAGTAGAGCATTTTCAAGTCTTTCCTTGAAGTATGAGAAATCCTTTAAATCACCAACACGAATACCAATACGAGTATATTTATCAGCATAACATGGGCCAATACCACGTTTAGTTGTGCCGATTTTATTCTTTGCCAGACGATTCTCTTCCAATTCATCAAGTTTAACATGATAAGGCATAATCAGATGAGCACGGTCAGAAATATACAGATGATCAACTTTCATACCGCCATCTTCAAGAACTTTGATTTCATCAAGTAGGACAAATGGATCAACAACAACCCCTGGACCAATAATGCAAAGAGCGTTCTTTGAAAGGATTCCTGATGGAAGTAAATGCAGAATGGTTTTCTTTCCATTAACTACAACAGTGTGACCGGCGTTATTTCCTCCCTGGAATCTAACGACATAGTCCATTTTTGATGAGAGGACGTCAACAATTTTACCTTTTCCTTCGTCTCCCCATTGCGTTCCAACAACAACATATCCAGACATTTAAAATATCTCCTTTTAATCAACCAAAACATTATAAACCCTAAATGAGTATTTGAATATAAAAAAATTAAAAATATGATAATATATTACGTGGAGGTAAATTAAAATGGCAGAAAACTGTAGTCATAATTGCGGCAGTTGTTCACAAAACTGCGGTGATAGAATAATAGAAAAAAAGAAACCACTACCATCTACACATATCAATAAGATTATTGGTGTATTAAGTGGAAAAGGTGGTGTTGGTAAATCAATGGTATCTTCTCTTCTGGCTGTTGAACTGGCAAAGAAGGGTTATAAGGTAGGTATTATGGACGCTGATATAACAGGTCCAAGTATTCCAAAAATGTTTAGAGTTGACAGTGAAATAATGGGTGATAACCAGGGCATTTATCCTAATCTTTCAAATGAATACTGTATTAAGATTGTATCTGTTAATATGATGCTCGAAACAGAGGATACACCAGTATTGTGGAGAGGACCAGTTATTTCTTCAATGGTTGATCAGTTCTATACTGATGTATACTGGGGTGATCTCGATTATCTGGTTATCGATATGCCTCCAGGAACAAGCGATGTCGCTTTATCAGTTTTACAGGATATTCCTGTTGATGGACTGGTAATGGTGACAAGTGCTTCGAAACTGATTTCAATGGTTGTATCAAAAGCGATTGTCATGGCAGAAAAGACCAATTCAAAGATTATCGGATTAGTTGAGAATATGTCATATATCAAATGTCCTAACTGTGATGAAGTCATCCGTATATATGATGAATCTTTAACTAAAGAAACAGCTGAAAAGTATCATCTTGATGTCCTTGGAAGTATTCCTCTTGATACAAAATTATCTAATATGGCTGATAATGGATTAATTGAAAACTATGATGAACATTATATCGATGAACTTGTTTTAAAGGTAGAAAGTATATAAAAAGACGAAAATTCGTCTTTTTTCAGTTTGAATTCACATAAGGGTGATAAAATCTAAGTATGGATATAAAGATATTGATTGTAGACGATGAAGAAATGATTCGTAAACTGATAAGAAAATATGCATTAAATGAAGGATATACAGTACTTGAGGCATGTAATGGTCAAGAAGCTGTTGATATCGCTTTAAAAGAAGATATCAGAGTTATTGTTATGGATGTAATGATGCCTGTGATGGATGGTTTTAAGGCATATCAGAGAATTCTGGAAGAAAAGAATATCCCATGTATCTTTTTGACTGCCTTAAATGAAGAATATAATCGTATTTATGGTTTTGATCTTGGGGCAGATGATTATGTCGGCAAACCTTTTTCAGCTAATGAACTGATGAAGAGAATTCAGGTTATTCTTAAACATCAGAATATTGTTAACGAAGATATTGTTGGTGTCGAGGGATTAAAAATCGATTTAAAAGCCCATATGGTCAGTGTTGATAATCAGAATATTGCATTGTCATTAAAGGAATATGATCTGCTGGTATATCTTTTTAAGAATAGAGGAATTGCCTTAAGCCGTGAGAGTATCCTTGAACATGTCTGGGGTTATGATTATTTCAAGGATGATCGAACGCTTGATACACATATAAAACTGTTAAGAAAATCTCTTGGTCCATATTCGAGATACATCACAACAATCAGAGGGGTAGGTTATCGCTTTGAAAAAACAGTATAGTATTAACAGAATTGTAACTGCGACTCTGGTTTTGGCGATTACCTTAAGTCTTGTTGTGATTTATATCTTTCAGGTCTTCTTTATCGATGATTTCTATAAAGCCAATAAAATCAAGGAAATGAATGAAATCACTGAAAATATCAAAAACTCTATCTACAACAACACCCTTGTAGAAACTCTAAAGGATGTTTCTGTGTCTAATGAATTCTGTATTCGTATTGATACTAATTCACACGCTCTTACAGGTTATGGTGAAAATAATGTCTGTGCTCTAAAGTATCTTAATGATGTTCAGATAAACATCATGTATAGAGAAACAGCTGATAATGGTGGCAGTAAACTGTATGAAAACTATAATTTCAAACAGTCAGGTATTAATAAAAATGATATCTTTATCAAGACTCAGATAATTGATTATTTCGGTACTGATATGCTGATTATGGTTTCATCATTTGCGCAACCTTTAACACCAATGATTAAAACCATAGAATCACAGTTTATCTTTATTGTGATTGTAACTGTACTCATCACTCTTTTGATAGCCTATCTTTTATCAAAGATAATCATAAAACCAATAGTCGACATGAATAATGAAGCCATGAAGATTGTTGAAGGAAAATATGATTCTTCAAATATTAAAACCAGTGCTAAAGAAGTTAATGATTTAAACGAAACATTAAACAAAGCCCAGGAACTTATAAAAGTATCAGATAAGGCTCGTAAGGAACTGCTTTCAAATGTATCACACGATTTAAGGACACCATTAACGATGATAGCAGGCTATGGTGAGATGATGAAGGATTTTAAAGATGAAGTAACTGACGAAAACCTTGATGTCATCATCAATGAAGCACATCGATTATCAGATCTTGTGAATGATTTACTGGATTTATCGAAAAGCGAACTAGGAGAACTGAATCTAAATCTTGAAGAAGTTGATATCGATAAACTGATTGATGAAGTTGCAAAACAGTATGAAGGATATCTTAAACAACAGAATATAAGTTTTATCTATTCGTCAAAGACAAATGCAAAAGTTATTACTGACAAGAAACGTCTGATACAGGTACTATATAACTTTATCAACAATGCCATGAATTATAACGATAAGGATGAACGTATCATTAAACTTCAAGCAGAAGATAAAGATGAAATGATTGAAATAAGTGTTTATGACAATGGCAACGGAATATCTAAGGAAGATATTGATAAAATATGGGACAGATATTACAAGGTTGACAAGGAACATAAACGCCAGATGAATGGCAGTGGTATCGGATTATCGCTGTGTAAAGCTATTCTTGATGGATTGAAGATTGAACATAAAGTTGAATCTAAAGAAGGAGAATATACACGATTTAAGATTTATCTTAAAAAACTTTAGGTAAATATTCGATTATTAGAAATGATATCAGTATAAATGGTCCGTAAGGGGCCATTTTATTATTCTTATAAAACATATATATAAGAGTTAATAGTGACGATATAAACATTATATACATCAATCTTAAATCATCATTCACCATGATTATTACGGTATACAGATAAATATCGCCATCACCAATATACTTTTTAAAAGCCATATAAATCATAAAGATTAATAAGAAAATATCAATGAATGATATCGTCACTTTGTGTGTTAAAAGATTTATGGTGCCGAAGATTAAAATATCAAAGAAATAAAGACTTAAGCTATGAAAATCAGTATAAATCATATGCAAGATATCAATTGTCAGTATTATTTGTAATAATGTTTTTATCATCGATTCTACCTATCCTTTATAACTTTATTAACTAAATAGTGATGAATTCGCAAGAATGATATTGATGAACAGGACAGTGATATTTAGTGTATAATTAGTCATATGAAATGTTATATTAGAAATGAAACAAAAGATACTAGTTTAAAGGAATATTATCCTCTTATCAGAAGCTATTTTAAGAAAGCTTTTAAAGTACTTGATATGCAAGGCAATTATGAAATAACACTGATTCTGACTGATCCTGAAAATATTCAGAAAATTAACCGTGAATACAGGCATATTGATAAGGTTACAGATGTTATTTCATTCGCCGAGATTGATGGAGAAGATTTTGATTATCATGATGATGATGTAATATATCTTGGCGATATTTTCATCAATATTGAAAGAGTCAAATTACAGGCTGAAGAATATAAACATTCTATTAAGCGTGAATTTGTATTTCTTTTTATTCATGGTCTTCTACATTGTCTTGGATATGATCATATGGTTAAAGAAGATGAAATAGTCATGATAGAAAAACAGAAAATGATTATTGGAGAGCTTGAGTGAAGAAGTTTAATGATGCCTTTAGGGGTTTATATCTGGCGATTAGACATAATTCAGTCCTGATACAGTTTTTAAACGCAATACTGGCTATAGTGATTGGTTTTATGTTAAAACTTGATTATTATGAATGGATTATTTTTATCATTCTGATTGCGCTTGTAATCATGGCCGAGATGTTTAATACATGTATTGAAAAAGTATGTGATTTAGTCAGCACTGAATATAATGAAAAGATTAGAAATATTAAGGATTTATCCAGTGGTACAGTACTCTTTGTGAGTATTATGGCACTGATAATCGCATTATTTATATTAATTAACAAAACAGGAGGATTGATATGATGTATAAAGAATTACTCGATGAAGCTTTTTTAGCTATGGAAGATGCATATGCTCCATATTCAAAATATAAGGTAGGAGCCTGTGTATTATGTAAAGATGGCAGAACATTCAGAGGTGTAAATATTGAAAATGCTTCATATGGAGCTACTAACTGCGGTGAAAGAACGGCTGTTTTTGCAGCATACGCATATGGGTATCGTAAAGATGATATTGAAGCATTAGCTATTGTGACCAATGGTCATCGTGTTGGAGCACCTTGTGGTATCTGTCGTCAGGTTTTAAGTGAACTGTTGAACCAGGATACACCAATAATTCTTTCTAATGGTAAAG
This sequence comes from Bacillota bacterium, assembly GCA_029097145.1. Taxonomy (GTDB): domain Bacteria; phylum Bacillota_I; class Bacilli_A; order Erysipelotrichales; family Erysipelotrichaceae; genus JAHHTG01. Next base: position 22,702 of record JAQXNC010000086.1, on the reverse strand, counting down.
AGACCATCACAACGAATATAAATGAACTGTTACCATTCCAGTTTAGTGGAGAGGATCTTGGATGAAGAGTGGATTTGTAAGTATAGTAGGCAAACCTAATGCCGGTAAGTCATCGCTTGTAAATACAATTCTCAAGGAAAAGATATCTATCACTTCAAAGAAAGCCCAGACAACTAGAAATGCCATTATTGGTGTATATAATGGCGATGATTGTCAGATAGTTTTTCTTGATACCCCTGGTATTCATAAGGCTAATACTGTTTTAGGTTCATATATGAATAAGGAAGCTTTAAAAAATTCTGATGGAGTTGATGTGATATATTATCTGGTTGATGCCAAAAAGGGCATGGATGATGAAGATGATGAAATATTAAAGCAGATTCTGACCTATCGTATACCAGTATTCTTACTTTTAAATAAGATTGATCTCATAAGCAAGGAACAGCTTATGAAAAGAATTGTCTATGCATCATCAAAATATGATTTTAAGGAAATTATCCCAATTAGTGCCAAGGAAGATAACAATATCAATGAACTTTTGGATACAACTTTAAAATATATGCAGGATGATATCATGTTTTATCCGGAAGATACTGTAACCAATACAACAATTGATTTTAGAATCGCTGAAATAATTCGTGAGAAGATTCTTGAAAGATGCGATCAGGAAATACCACATTTTGTCGCATGTAAGGTTGAATCATTAAAAATCAAAGGAAACAAGGCATATATTGAAGCGACAATTGTCTGCAACAAAGATACGCACAAGGCGATAATTATTGGACATCATGGTAAGAAGCTGCAGAGTATTAATCTTTCGGCTTCGAAGGATATCAGTATAATGCTGCATAAACGTGTTATTATGAGCCTGTTTGTCAAGGTTGAAGAAGATTGGATGAATAAGAATTCCAAACTTTTTGATTTGGGCTATTTTATTGGCGATAAATATGATAACTAGAGTAGAAGGTATAATTGTTGCCTCTTTGGATTATAGAGAAAATGATATTATAACTCGGGTTATGACAAAGGAATATGGTCTAATATCTCTTGTGTGCAAAGGGGCCAAAAAATATACCAGTAAGAATCGTTCCAGTATCCTGACATATTGTCTTAGTGAATTTATTTTTGATTATCAGGAACTAAAGACGATATTTACACTTCAGAAAGCTAATTTTATTCGAAATCTATATATCAAAGAAGATTTAATTGTTTTAAGTGCGATGAACTTTGCAAGTGATGTATTAAAAATATTAAGTAGAGAAGATAGTGATTATTATTCACTGTATAATGATTATCTTCAGGTACTTGAATTAATCAACCAGAACAGAATGTACGAAGCATTATCAGTTTATCTTTCCAAAGCTTCAAGAACACTTGGTATAAAACCGGTAGTTGATTCATGTGCGAAGTGTAATGAAGAAAAAGTAGTAACTCTTTCTAATCGTGATGGTGGATTCCTTTGTCAGAAACATGCAGGAACTTATGAAGTCATTGAACCATCAAGACTCAAGAAATTCAGAATGATTAATCATATGGATTTTGAACACATCAGTTATCTAGATGAATATCATTTTGATCTGATAGATTTTGATTATATGGCTGATTTCTTTTTAACCCATATCGATATGGAGCTTAAATCATATCGCTTTTTAAGGTCTTTATTATCTTTATAGAAAAGAGTATAATTTTAATGTTTAAGGCATATAAATGTCATGCATAAAGAAGGGGAATAAAAATGAGTAAAAAATACAGTTTTGATGAAATAGTAAGTCATCTTAAGAATTATGGTTATGTATATCAGGGATCTGAAATATATGGAGGGCTTTCAAATTCGTGGGATTTTGGTATTTTAGGTTCATATTTAAAGAAAAACATCAAGGATTTATGGTGGAAGGAGATTATTGAAAAATCACCATATAATGTAGGAATTGATTCAGCAATTCTGATGAATTCAAAGACCTGGGAAGCCAGCGGTCACTTAAAGGGATTCAGTGATTCAATGGTTGACTGTAAAGAATGTAAATCACGTTTTAGAGCTGACCAGATGATTGAAAACGCTACTGGTTTATCTGTTGAAGGAAAAACTCCTGAAGAGATGGATGCCATCATTGAAGAACATAATATTGTATGTCCAAAATGTGGTAAGCATAATTTTACAAATGCCCGTCCTTTTAATCTGATGTTTAAGACTTTCATCGGTACAATTGAAGACGCAAAGAGTGTTGTATATTTAAGACCAGAAACTGCTCAGGGTATTTTCGTAAACTTTAACAATGTATTACGTACTTCTAGAAAGAAAATACCATTTGGTATTGGCCAGATTGGTAAATCATTCAGAAATGAAATTACTCCGGGTAACTTTATTTTCCGCGTTCGCGAATTTGAACAGATGGAACTTGAATTCTTCTGTGAACCAGGAACTGATCTTGAATGGTATGAATATTGGATTAAGAAGTGTTATGACTTTGTACTGAGAATGGGAATTAAGGAAGAAAACCTTAGAATCAGAGCCCATGCCAAGGAAGAGTTGAGTTTCTATTCGAAGGGTACCAGTGATATTGAATATGCCTTCCCATTTACCACATGGGGTGAAGTATGGGGTATTGCAGACCGTACAGATTACGATTTAAAACAGCATATGGAATATTCAGGTGAAAAGCTGGTTTATCGCGATCCTCAGACAAATGAAACATATGTTCCATATTGTGTTGAACCAAGTGTTGGTGTTGAAAGATTATTCTTAATGGCAGTGTGTGATGCATATGATAAGGAAACATTAGATAATGGTGAAGAACGTATAGTCATGCATCTTCATCCAGCTTTAGCACCTGTTAAAGCCTGCATCTGTCCGCTGGTTAAGAAACTGAGCGACAATGCCAGAGAAATATTCAATGACCTAACAGACGAATTCCATTGCGAATTTGATGAAGCTGGTACAATTGGTAAACGTTACCGTCGTAATGATGCGATTGGTACACCATTTTGTATCACATATGATTTTGACTCATTGAATGATAATTGTGTAACTGTAAGACACCGTGATTCAATGGTTCAGGAAAGAGTTGAAATCAGTAAACTTAAGGATTATATCAAGGAAAGAATCCAGTTTTAATGATTATAAGTGACGAAGTTATAAATGATATCAGAAATAGTGCCAGTATTACTGAAGTAATTGGGCACTATATTCCACTCATCAAAAAAGGAAAGGGATATACGGCGTTATGTCCTTTTCATGATGATCATGACCCTTCGTTATCAATATCAGAAGATAAACAGATATATAAATGTTTTGTCTGTAATAATGGTGGAAATGTCTTTACCTTTGTCATGAACTTTAAAAAATGTTCATTTATTGAAGCGGTTGTAGAAGTCGCAAAGATAATTGGGAAGCCACTAGACATTGAAATTGAGAAAAAGCCAAAAGCAGTATCCAAATATCAGCGTTATTATGATTTACTGGAAGATACGGTTAAATTCTCAAATTATATGCTTTCGACATTTGCTGGTGAAGAAGCTAACAGATATCTTGAATCAAGAGGTATCAGTAAAGAAATAATTGAAAAATTTATGATTGGCTATAACCCACCAAAGGATGCTTTGAGTCAGTATCTGAAATCCAAGGGTTATAAAGATAATGAAATGGAAACAGTAAATGTTGCCAGGGTTACAAACTATGGGATGAAGGATGTCTTTGCGGATCGTATTATGTTTCCAATTCATGATATGAATGGTAATCCAATCGCCTTTTCAGCAAGAACCATGAGAGATAGTGAAGCCAAATATATCAATACAGCTTCAACCCTTATATATAATAAGGGAGATACAGTCTATAATTATCATCGTGCAAAAGAAGATGGCCATAAAGCTAACAGAATTATCATAACCGAAGGAGTTATGGATACCATCGCTTTTGCGAGAGCCGATATTCCATATGTCGTATCAACACTTGGAACAGCCTGTACTCAAAAACAGCTTGAGATAATCGCTACTATCTCAAGACATATGGTATTCTGCTATGACGGTGATAAAGCTGGGCAGAATGCCACAATGAAGGCAGTTGAACTAGCGCTCAATATGGGCTATGAGCCATCTGTAATTAAGAATGAAACTGGTCTTGATCCAGATGAGATTATATCTAATGGAAAACCAAAAGATCTGCAGAATTTTGCTTCAGTTGAAATAACAGGAATAGAATTTGCATTTGAATTCTATAAGAAAATATATCCACTGAATAACTATTCAAACCGCAAAGAATATCATAAACGCATTAGTGAACTGATTGAAAAACTCAAAGATAATTATGATAAAGAGAATTATTATCATGATTTATATAATCTGACTGGACTTGTAAGAAATAATTCTTTACAAATTAAAAAAACTGAGTATAATGAAGTTCCGATTGTTAAAAAAGAATCAAAAACGCTTGAAGGCATAGTTAAGGCGGAATATACCATATTGTCGCAAATGATTATGTCAAAGAAGGCAGTTGAGATATATCGTCGTGAACTGGGATGTTTATTTGATGAAAACTGTGAAGAAATTGCCATGATGATTATCAATGAATACCGTCATAATAATGAGTGCTCATATGCAAAACTGTTTGATGACACTAAGGATGAAAAAATTAAAGGTATTCTGATTGATATCGCATCAATGGAAACACTGTCATCTCAGTATGATGAAGAAGTATTTAAAGGAGCTATCAGCCGCGTTAGATTTGAACTGAGTAAAAATAGAATCGATGATCTAAAAAAGAAAATATCGAACTGTGATCGGACAAATCAGGATAAACTGAACGAATATCTGAAAGAATATTCCAAGCTCATAAAAGAATTAGGAGGTAGTTATGGCAAGAACAGCTAAGGAAGAGTCTAAGAAAAAGACAGGCAACCCCATCAACGTCAAAGGCATTCTTTCGATTGAAGATTTAAAGGAAGAATGTTTAAAAATTGCAAAGAATGATGGAGAAATCAAGCAGAAAGATATAATCGAGGCTCTTGACAAATTTGAAATTGATGATCAGGAAGTTGAGAATTTCTATGACTGGCTAAGTGAAGCCAATATTACTGTAGTTGATGAAGAAGATATCGAAGAATTTGCAATGGCAAGTGATGACGATCTTTTGAGTGGTGATGATATTGAGATTGATGGCGAAGATGATGATACAGATATCTCTGATATTTCATTATTAAGCGATTCAGCTTTGACTTATTCAAAGGTTAATGATCCTGTTAAGATGTATCTTAAGGATATTGGGCGTGTTGAACTTTTAAGTGCTGATGAGGAAATAGAAATAGCCAAGAGAATTGAAAATGGTGATGAAGAAGCCAAAAAGATTCTGACGTCAGCCAATTTAAGACTGGTAGTATCAATTGCCAAGAAATATACCGGACGTGGAATGCTGTTTCTGGATTTGATTCAGGAAGGTAATATGGGGCTGATTAAGGCCGTTGAGAAATTTGATTACCGTAAGGGATTTAAATTCTCAACTTATGCAACATGGTGGATCAGACAGGCAATAACCCGTGCAATTGCTGACCAAGCTCGTACAATCCGTATCCCAGTTCATATGGTTGAAACAATCAATAAAATGACTCGTGTACAGCGTCAGCTGGTTCAGGAATTAGGACGTGATCCTAGTGCTGAGGAAATAGCTGATCGTATGGGAACACTCTCAGCTGATAAAGTTAGAGAGATTCAAAAGATAGCTTTAGATCCTGTATCTTTAGAAACACCAATCGGTGAAGAAGATGATTCACATCTGGGTGATTTTATTGAAGATAAGGACGCTCTATCTCCTGACCAGTATGCCAATAATCAGCTTCTAAAGGATGAGATTGATCTGGTGCTTAAGACTTTAACTGAAAGAGAAGAAAAAGTTCTGCGTTTAAGATTTGGGCTAGATGATGGACGTACAAGAACGCTTGAAGAAGTTGGTAAAGAGTTTGATGTAACACGTGAGCGTATTCGTCAGATTGAAGCCAAGGCTTTAAGAAAACTTAAGAATCCAAATAAATCACGTCGATTGAAAGAATTCATGAACGAGAAAGACTGATGATTTCAAAAAGACTTGAAACGATTGCTTCGATGGTTCCATCGGGCAAGGTAGTATTTGATGTTGGCAGTGATCATGCATTGTTGCCTTGCTATCTAGTTAAAAATGGAATCTCAACGAAAGTATATGCTGGAGATAATAAAAAAGGTCCACTTGAAAGTGCACTTAAGAATATCAGTGTTCATGGCTTTAATGACAAGATTATTCCTGTGTTGAGTGATGGCTTAAATGAAGCTAGGGAAGATGTCGAAGTTGTAATAATCGCAGGAATGGGTTATCATACTGCAATTGATATTATTGAAAAATCAGATGTAGATAAATATGACAGATTCATCGTCCAGATTAATAAAAATGCCGATCTTTTAAGAGAATATATCTCAAGGCATAATTATACGATTATTGATGAAAAACTGGTCTTTGATGGATTTTATTATGAAATAATCGCATTTAATACCGATTATCACAAGAGCTACACAAGCGATGAGATATCATATGGGCCAATATTATTAAAAGAGAAAAGTCAAACATTTGTCGATTATATATCATATAAAATTAAGACTCTAGAGAATATTATTGAACAAAAGGGTCATGATGCGATAATTGATAATCAGATTAAATCTTTAAAAAACATCATTAATAAAGTCTAAATAAAGACATTATTCATAAAAGAATATACGACCACAGTTTCTTGACTGTGGTTTTTAATTGCTTTGTTTAAAAAGATAATTGAGAAAACAAAGATTCGCTTTATCCATTGGCCTATATCTTACCTGATGGATTTGAACCGAAGTATAGAATACTTAATCTGTTATGAATATGTATACGAAAAAGATAACACTCTTTATATGGAAGTATGTATTCGTGTTTAATTTGTCTATTTAGAATCATTTAAACAATGTCTGAATAATCAGGCATTTTTGTTTTGTGAAATATTTGTGAACTTTTTTAATGAAAACGCTTGCAAAAAGTAATACATAGGTATATTATAAAGACAGTTGTAATCGTTTACATAGATTTGTTCGTTTGAGTCTTTGACAGTACTCCTAAGTTGGTCATGACTTGAAATTATTTGAGAAAGGATTGTATTATGGCAACAGTAAGTTTAAAAAACATTTACAAAATCTATCCAAACACAGAAAAGAAAAAGAAAACTAATTTAAGAGTTACGGATGAAGGTGTCCTGGCAGTTGATAATTTCTGTCTTGATATTAAAGATAAAGAATTCATCGTTTTAGTAGGTCCTTCAGGATGTGGTAAATCAACAACCTTAAGAATGGTTGCAGGTCTTGAAGAAATTACTAAAGGTGAATTATATATCGATAACGAACTGGTTAACGATGTAGCACCTAAGGACAGAGATATCGCAATGGTATTCCAGAGTTATGCATTATATCCTCATTTAACAGTTAGAGGAAATATGGAATTCCCATTGAAACTTAAGAAAATGCCAAAAGAAGAAATGGATAAAGCTGTTGAGAATGCTGCAAGAATTCTTGACTTGACTGAATATCTCGATAGAAAGCCAAAGGCGTTGTCAGGTGGTCAAAGACAAAGAGTTGCGATTGGACGAGCTATCGTCAGAAATCCAAAAATCCTTCTGATGGATGAACCTTTATCAAATCTCGATGCCAAACTGAGAAATCAGATGCGTGCAGAAATCATCAAATTACGTCAGAAGATTGATGCGACATTTATCTATGTAACCCATGACCAGACAGAAGCTATGACACTTGGCGATCGTATTGTCATCATGAAAGATGGTGTTGTACAACAGGTTGGAACTCCTACTGAAGTATATGACAGTCCAGCTAACATCTTCGTTGCAGGATTTATCGGTGTTCCGCAGATGAATTTCTATGATGGTAAACTTTTAAGAGAAGGTAATAAATACTCTGTAAAGGTTGAAGATGCTGTAATTGAACTACCTAAAGAAAAACAGGAAAAGCTTCTATCTAAAAATGCAGAATCACAGGATATTGTTGTTGGTGTAAGACCTGAACATATTTCTCTTGAAGGCGATAAGAATAAGATGATTCATGGTAGAGTGGATGTATCTGAATTAATGGGTTCATCTATTCATGTTCATATCACTGCACTTAATAAGGATGGAATTATTGTAGTTCCTACTATTGATGCAAGAGGAAAGAAATTTGAAATTGGTACCCCAATTGATTTCACATTTACTGGTGATGTAGTTAATATTTTTGATAAAAATACTGGTGTAAATATCGGTGTTTAATATGAGAGATATATTTGTGCTCGAAGATGGAGAATCAAGAGCGATAACCTGGGAAAATCAAAAAGGCGAAAAAGGTAAGGGTGGCATGGCAAAGAGTCATCTTGGTCCAAAAAGAAAAGGGTCAGCATATGTGCCATTAGTCAAAGCCCATGAAACTGTTACCCTGGCTGATATTGATGGATGTGGAATAATAACTCATATCTGGATGACATGCACAGATAAAATAAGTGATAAAAGTCGTTATGTGCTTAAGGATCTTGTTGTTAGAATGTATTGGGATAATGCCGAAAAACCATCTGTAGAGTGTCCTATTGGTGATTTCTTCTGTCTTGGGTTTGGAGCTTCTTACGATATTAATTCTGCTTTGGTATCAGTTAACCCATTAAGAGCAATGAATATGTATATTCCAATGCCTTTTAAATCCCATGCCGAAGTAACAATAACAAACGATGGTGATGAAGATTTGCCTGCTTTCTTCTATCAGATTGATTATCAACTGAAGAAGAATCTTCCTGATAATAGTGGTTATTTCCATTGTCAGTATCGTCATGAAAGAACTACAAGATTAAAGGAAGATTATACAATACTTGACCAGGTTGAAGGCAAAGGACAATATATCGGAACATTTGTTTCTTTGACAACTCTTCAAAGAGACTGGTATGGAGAGGGTGAAGTTAAATTCTACCTCGATAATGATGTTGAATATCCAACGATTTGTGGAACTGGGATGGAAGATTATTTTGGCGGGGCCTGGAGTTTTGGTCCAGATGTCGAACATACATTCAGTTCGCTATATCTTGGCTTCCCATATTATTCAAGACAAATGGAAGATGACATGATGTTGCTTCCACAAAGAACTTTCTATCGCTGGCATGTAACTGATCCAATTCTCTTTAGTGAGAATATTCGCGTTACATTGCAACAGATAGGAATAAATGCCAATGGTATGTTTGAAAGACAGGACGATTTGTCCTCAGTTGCATACTATTACCTCGATCACGTTGATTATTCAAGAATAAAACTTGAACCAAGAGAAGAACGTTATCCGAGATAAAACTGGAACTATGACATATTTAATATGTCTAGTCATATTAACTTAATTTCATTTAGAAGGAGGAAACACAAAAATGAAAAAGTTAGTTAAGCTATTAGTAGCTTTACTGGTTGCTTTATCATTAGTAGCATGTGGCGGTGGCGACACTAATACTGGTGATACTGGAACTGAAAGCAAGACTTTAGTTGTTTATCAGAACAAGGCTGAAGTTACTGACCCATTACAGAGATATGCTGATGCTTGGGGCGAAGCAAATGGTGTCAAGGTTGAAGTTAAGACTTGTACAGGTACTTGTGACTATGGAGCAGGTATGAAGTCTGACATGGCCGCAGGTGAAACACCTGATATCTTCATCATTGAAGGCGATACTGGTTATGAATTATACAAGACAATCATGGAACCACTTGATGATGAAGCTTGGGTAGCTAATACTGATTATGCTTACGAAAAAGATGGTCATGTATACGGTATGCCAGTTGCAGTTGAAGGTTATGGTTTAGCATATAATAAGGACATTCTTGATGCTGCTGGAATTGATCCAACAACATTAACAAACTTACCAGCTTATAAGGCTGCATTCGAAAAACTTGATGGAATGAAAGAAGAATTAGGTTTAACTGCATTAGTTGCATTACCTACAGCTGATGGTATGTACTGGATTATGGGTAACCACGATTTAGCTGCTTACTTATCTTCTGGATTAGATTACTATGATACTACAGTAGTTGATTTAATGCTTAAGGGTGAAGTTGATATGGATCGTTTAAGCACTTATGCTGACTGGGTTGAATTATTATATCAGTATACAGATGAAAAGATGCTGATTTCTAGCACAAACGATGATCAGATGTATCAGTTCGGTGCTGGTAAATACGCATTCATGCATCAGGGTACTTGGGCAGAACAGCCAGTTGCTGAAGCTGGTGGCGACTTCGAAATGGGCTTTGCACCATATGCACCTTTAGGTGATGTTGAAACAAATGGTTTATTCGCAGGTGCTCCATCTTGGTACTGTGTAAACAAGGATTCTGCTAACTTAGATCTTGCTAAGAAGTTCTTAAATGACTTATCAGGTGAAGAAGGTCAGAAGATGTATGTTGAAGAAATCAACTTAATCAGTGCTTTCAAGACATGTACAGCTAAACCAACTACTCCATTAGCAAAAGCATTATCTGACTGGATCGAAGCTGGTGGTGTTGCATATAGTTTCACTAACCAGTATAAGACACCAGATGGTTTCAATATGAACAAATTAGGACCTATCTATAATCAGTATGCTTCTGGAAGCATTGATAAACAGGGCTTTATCGATCTATTTGCTGACGCTGTAGCAACTTTAAAATAGTTTGTAATATAGGGTAGGCAATAAATGCCTACCCTTTGCCAAAAAGAAAGGATTATTTATGGAAAAAACGAGAAAGAAAAAGTCAATGAAGTCCATGAAAAGACAGGAAACTTTGACATATATGCTTTTTATGGCACCAGCTGTATTAGCATTTGCCTTGGTTGAAATTGTTCCTTTTTTTCAGGGATTGTACTACTCATTAACTGACTGGACAGGGTTGCCTACCAATGAACTTCATTTTGTAGGATTCCAGAATTATATCGATGCTTTTACAGACGGCCGATTCCAGTATTCATTTTTAATCACAATCATCTTTGCCTTGGCTAATTTCGTGCTGGTCAATGTTGTATCATTCTCTTTAGCACTATTGGTTTCAAGCAAACTTAAAGGAAAGAATATTTACCGTGCAGGTTTCTTCTTACCTAATCTGATCGGTGGTCTGGTACTTGGTTATATCTGGCAGTTTATATTTAATAACGTATTGGTAAATCTTCCATTCTGGAGTGGCTTAAGTCTTTTGGCAAATCCAAATACAGCTTTAGTTGCACTGGTAATTGTAGCTAACTGGCAGTATGCTGGTTATATTATGATGATCTATTTCACAGCTTTGCAGGGTGTACCGAAAGAACTTGGTGAATCTGCAGAACTTGATGGATGCAACAGCTGGCAGAAACTCTGGAAAGTAACTATTCCAAATATTATGAGTACATTAACTGTTACTTTATTCCTAACATTAAGTAATAGTTTTAAACAATATGATGTAGTATTATCATTGACTAATGGTGGTCCTTCAAGAATGTGGCAAGGTGCAGCTATTAATGGTACAGAACTGGTATCATTAAATATCGTTAAAACTGCGAGTACGGATAATCTGATGGCATTAGGTCAGGCCAAGGCTGTATTATTCTTTATCTTCCTTGTAGTAATTACATTAATTCAGACATCTATCACAAGAAGAAAGGAGATTGAGTCATAATATGAAAAAGAAAACAGTTTTAAAAATATTAGCTGAAGTTGGTGCAATTCTATTATGTTTAATCTGGATATCACCTCTGGCTTTAGTTGTTATCAACTGTGCCAAAAACACAGCATCAATCGTCCTTGACCCAATCGCTCTTCCTGCTGACTGGGGACAGATAGTTACAAACTTTATTAAGGTATGGACTGATAGAACAGTTCAGTATTCAAAAGCTTTCAAATCATCAGTAATCATTACATTTGGTTCACTGCTGTTTATTGATATATTTGCTTCGATGGCTGCATGGGCAATCGTTAGAAGTAAATCAAGAATTTCTAACCTGGTATATACAATTTTCATTGCTTCAATGGTTATTCCTTTCCAGGTTATCATGTATCCACTGGTTTCTTGGTTTAGAACACTCAGTACATCAATTACACTTCCTTTATTTGGCTTTTCAATGTTGAGAAGTTACCCAGGTATGATTTTTGCTTATATCGGATTTGGTATGAGTATGTCAGTATTCCTGTTCTCTGGTTTCGTTAAGAGTATTCCATATGAAGTCGAAGAAGCTGCAACTGTTGATGGCTGTTCAAAACTGCAGATATATACAAAGATTATTTTACCTATGTTAAGACCTATAATGGTTACAGTAACCATTCTGAATGGTATCTGGATCTGGAATGACTATATGTTACCATTCTTAGTATTAGGTAAAGGTAATAAGATTCAGACACTACCTCTGGCTGTATCTAATTTCGTAGGTGCATATACTAAGCAATGGGATATGATTCTGTGTTCAGCATTCCTGGCTATCGTACCAGTACTGATTTTCTTCCTGTTGGCTCAAAAGCAGATTATGAAAGGTATGGTTGAAGGTGCAGTTAAGTCATAAAGAAAAAATTATATTTGATACGGACATCGGTAGTGATATCGATGATTCGTTCGCTTTAGGATATCTTTTGAATAAGAGCGATGTTGATTTAATAGGTGTTACATGTGTCAGCGGCCAATCTTATGAAAGAGCTTTGCTTTCAAAAATAATGATTGAGTTGGCTTCACAGAATGTTCCTGTCTACTATGGTAATGACAAACCTCTAGGTGAACAAGAAGAGCTGCAGCCAGTCTGTCACATGACGAACCTTCTAGATAAATATGAGGTCAAAGGGTCTATTGAAAAAGAGAATGCTAGCGATTTCCTTGTAAGGATTGTTAATGAATATCCTTGCGAGATTACGCTTGTAAGTGTAGCACCATTCACAAATGTTGCGAAGGCTTTACTGACTGATAAGGATTTTGGCAAAAAACTTAAAAGACTTGTTATTATGGGAGGTAAAGTTGATCAGTCAAAAACGCTTAAAAAGGTACTTGACTGGAATATCTTATGTGATGTTAAGGCTGGAGATATTATGCTTAGCTCTGAATTTAGAGAACTTGTCATTTTTCCATGTGATTTAACCAATACTGTTTTTACACCTAGTTCATATCTTAAAGAGAATGTAAGTGGTGTATATGAAGAAGTATTGAATGATATGGGCAATAACTGGTTTGAGCGTGATCATATAGTATTCCATTATCATGATCCAATGGCAGCTGTCTATTGTGTTAAACCAGAATTGTTTAAGCTGACAGAAGGTACTATGTCTATCATTAATGATGAGAATGGTTCATATACTGTCTTTGATGAAAGTGGGCATAAGCATCATTTAGCAATAGGAATTGATAGAGAAGCTTTTTTAAGCGAATTATATAATACAATAAGTAATAAAGAGAATTAATATGGGTCGATATTTGATTGTTAATGGTGATGATTTTGGAATGTGTCACAGTGCCAATCTAGCCATTTTGGATTTATTTAAAAATGGTCGTATAACATCGACCACTATTATTACTGTTGCTCCTTGGGCAAAGGAAGCTATCAAAATGATAAAGGAACAACCTGAGCTTTTAAGAGCTGGTGTTCATATTACACATACCAGTGAATGGGATACTTATCGCTGGCACGGTTTTCTTGATATAAAAGAACTGCAGGATGAAGATCGCATGTTTCCGAAAGCTACTGCTGATGCTTTAAAAGTTGATATCAACTTACGAATTGATGAAGCAAAAGAACAGATTAAATGGGCTCTTAATCAGGGGATTGAGATTACTCATTTGGATAATCATATGCGGACATGCATGGACCATGAAGAAGAACTTTTAAAAATCTGCTATGATAATGACTGGGGATATCGTTTTCACGAAGAAAAGGGCTATTCAGATAAAGCTATTGAATTTTTAAAGGATCATGATGTTCCTGTTCCTGATTATATTAATTATAATGATGGTCAAATAGTGAGCGATAATAAAACATATGAGTCTCATGCAGCTATGTACAAACATATGCTTCATGTAATGCCAGAAGGCATAACTGAATGGTTTACGCATCCAGCTTTAGAGACGGATGAATTGAAGGCGATTGCTCCTGATTATCGTATCAGAATTAATGATTATCGCTTTTTGATGAGCGATGAATTTATTCAAACTCTAAAGGATGAAAATATAACTTTAATAGGATATGAGGATATCAAAAGAATAAGAGGATAATTTATGTCATGTTTATATGAAGAATTAACACCAAGAGAATTCAAAGCGAGACTAAAGGCTTGTCCTGTAGCCTATTTACCTTTAGGTACACTTGAATGGCATGGTCCACAGAATCCACTTGGAGCCGATGGTATTCAATCACAATTATTTTTTGAAAGATTTGCATCAATGTATGGTGGAATTGTTTTACCGAAACTGTTTCTTGGACCAGATAGAATGAAAATCAAAGATGGTGAAGAACTATATGGTATTGATTATTCTAATGGCGATAAGCCTGTAGTGGATTACGAAGACCAGAAACTTACAGGTAGTGCATATTATGTTGATGACGAATTATTTGAAATGATGCTTATGGCTATTTCAAAGCAGCTTAAAAGAGCTGGATTTAAAGTTCTTGTTGCACATGGTCATGGTCCTTCTTGCTGGGCTTTTATAAAGCATAGAGAAAGAATTGAAAAAGAAATTGGGATTGAATGTATAAATCTATTTGATTTTGAAATTGATGATTCATTAAAGTTCCAAAACGATCATGCAGCTAGCAATGAAACATCGATTATGATGGCTGTTAGAAATGATCTCGTTCATATGGAATATGCTATTGAAGAGAAAATGATGGCTGTATATGGTAAAGATCCAAGAGAATTTGCCAGTGTTGAGTATGGCGAGAAAATAATCGCTGTTAATATTGAAAATCTTAAGGAAACATTAGATAGGAAACTAAATAGAGTATGAAAAGAAGAGTCAGTATATACCAAGTTTTCCCAAGAGTATATTCAAAGAACGGAAAACTGAATGATGTAACCAATGATATTAAACGTATTGCAGATATGGGTTTTGATTATCTGTATTTATTGCCTGTTCATCCAATTGGTAAAGTAGGTCGTAAAGGCGATTTAGGGTCTCCATATGCAATTGCTGATTATATGGAAATCAATGAAGAAATTGGAACTCTTGAAGATTTTAAGAACCTTTTGCATGTTGCACATGAAAACGGTTTAAAAGTTATTATGGATATTGTGATTAATCATACTGCCAATGATACCAAATGGATTGATCAGCATCCTGAATATTATTATCAGGAAAATGGTAAGCCATTCCGTAAATTTGCAGATTGGTCAGATGTTTCTGATTTGAATTATGATAATCCTGATTTAAGAAAAGAAATCATCAAGATGCTTGAATACTGGGCTAAGCTTGGTGTTGATGGATATCGTTGTGATGTAGCATCAGGTGTGCCAGCAGATTTTTGGCATGAAGCTGATAAAGCTGTTAAAGCCATTAATCCTGATTTTTATTGGTTGGCAGAAAGCACCCATCTGAATTTTATCAGTGGTAATCGCCGTAATGGGCATAAGGCAGCATCTGATGGTGAACTGGCTCAGGTATTTGATACGCTATATCCATATAGTTTTGACAGAGAATTTAAAGATGCGCTTTCAGGTAAAAATCTGAATGTATATGCAACAATGCTTAATTATACATATACCGAGCTTTCAACACACGTAAATGAACTGATGTATCTTGAGAATCATGATCAGCCTCGTATTGCTGAAATTCTGAAAGATAACAGACAACGTATGTCTAACTGGCTGGCATTCTCATTTATTTATGATGGAGTTGCCTTTGTATATGCAGGTCAGGAAGCATACAATCATATTCAACCTACTTTATTTGATAAGGTTGAAGTTGACTGGTCAAAACTTGATCATGAATATGAAAAAGAGATTAAACATCTGAATACATTAAGAAAAGAAATCCTCGATGGTGTTCTTGATTGTGAAGTTAAGGGTGATAATGCTCTTAAGGTATCTTTATATCATAAAGAATATCTAAATTATGGTGTTTTTGATGTCAATGATGTCAAAGGTGATATCGAAGTTGAAATTGAAGATGGTGTGTATACCAACATTCTGGATGGTAATACATTTAAAGTTAGCGATGGTAAGATATCTTCGAATCTTTGTCCGGTTTTAGTGAAAGTGCCTAGATAATGAAAACAAGTTATCATTCACATACCAGATGGTGTAAACACGCTGATGGAGAAATTGAAGATTATGTCAAGAAAGCTATTGAATTGAATCTTGAGATGTTTGCGATATGTGATCATGTTTTTAATGATATTCCACTTGGGCCAAGAGCTCCATGGAGTGAATATGATGCTTATCTTGAAAATCTAAAGCAAGTTGAAGCGAAGTATGAAAATCAGATTGAGCTTCAAAGATCGATCGAAGCGGAATATTATCCTGAGCTTATGGAAAGATATAGGATGATGAAAGAAAAAGATCATTTTACTGTGTGGATATTAGGTCAACATGAAAGTTCAGATCATCAGATAGATTTCTTTAAAAATAGTGATGATATCGCAAATAAACTTGAAAGATATACTGAAGATGTTATAGAAGCTTTGGAAACAGGATTCTTTAATATTCTGGCACATCCCGATCTTTTTATGATGTACTACACAAAACCTGATAAGCATTTCCTTGAATGTATGGATAGAATATTCAGGGTGTGTGAGAAAAATAATGTTGTAATTGAAATTAATGCCAATGGCATAAGAGGTCATAAACATTATCCAAATAGAGAAGTATTTGAACTTTCAAAGAAATACAACTTACGTTATATAATCAGTTCGGATGCTCACAATCCTGAGTTTCTCTATGATGATGCAATGAGAAAAGCAGAAGAGTTTGCTGATGACTTAAAACTTAATGTAATAAATCGTATATAAATGAGAAGGAGGGTTATTATATGGCAACAATCAAAGAAATCGCCAGATTATCTGGATATTCAATCGGTACAGTATCACGTGTAATTAATAATAATCCTCACGTTAGTGACAATGCCAGAAATGAGATTCATGCGATAATTAAGGAATTGGGTTTTGAACCTAACAGTGTCGCTAGAACGCTTAAACAAAAAACCAACAAGCAAATACTTGTTATTGTTAAGGGGCGCGAAAATAACTATTTGAGTAATCTGTGTGAACAGATTGAACGTGAATTACGTGACAGTGATAAAGAGATGAGTGTGACCTATGTCAGTGAAAATGATGATGAAGTCGCTCATGCGGTTAAGTTATATAATACCCAAAGACCAGAAGGGATAATCTTTTTAGGTATTGATCCTAAGAATTTTGATGAGAAGTTCTCTGTGATAGATATTCCTTGTGTAATTCTGACAAATATGGCTAAAGGGTTACATTTTACTAATTTATCAAGTTTTTCTACTAATGATACTGAAGCAGGAAAAATGGTTGGTGAATATCTGATAAGTAAGGGACATCATAATATAGGGATTGTTGGTGGCAGTAGAGTAGATGATGACACATGTATTGACTGTCTTAGATATAATGGTTTTGTTGAAGCTCTTAAGGGTCATGGTATTCCTTTTGATAGAAATAGACAGTACGTTAGCAGTGATTTCAGCTATGATGGCGGTTATTATGCGACTATTGAACTGCTGAAAAAGAATCCTGATGTTAGTGCGATATTTGCTATTGCAGATATTGTGGCTATCGGGGCCATGCGTGCTCTTGAAGACTCAGGCAAGAAAGTACCAGATGATGTTTCAATAGTTGGTTTTGATGGTATTAAGCAATGTGATTATACCATTCCTCGTTTGACCACAGTTTGTCAAAACAGCAAAGAATTTGCACATCAGGGAGTTACACATTTATTAAATACTATTGCTGATTCCGAACTTGTTTCAGTGAATGGAATTGTCCCATTCAGTCTCAAGGAACAGGAAAGTGTAAAGAAAATATAATAGTAACGAAAGTTACTATTTTTTAAAAGAAGGAGAAGTTATTTTATGAATCCATATTTACCATTATATGAATATATTCCAGATGGTGAACCACATGTTTTTGATGGAAAGGCCTATATCTTTGGAAGTCATGATCGTTTTGATGGAGAAGTATTCTGTCAGAATGATTATATTGCATATTGTGCAGATTTTGATGATTTAGATCACTGGCATTATTGTGGAGTGATTTATTCAAAGTATCAGGATCCAAGAAATGAAGGATTGGAAGGTCTTGACGCCCATTATATGTGGGCTCCGGATGTTGTTAAGGGTAATGATGGTCGTTACTATCTTTATTATTGTCTTGATGTTTTGCCTGAAATTGCAGTAGCTGTATCGGATAATCCAGCAGGTAAGTATGAATTTCTGGGTTATGTTAAGCATCCTGATGGCACACCTTTAGGATTAAAAGAAGGCGATTTGATTCAGTTTGATCCAGGAGTTTTTATTGATGATGATAAAACAATTTATTTATATTCTGGAAATGCTCCAAGGACTTTAGCTGATATGAGTGATGATCATCGATCACAGGTTATGCAGCTTGAAAATGACATGTTGACATTAAAGACAATGCCAAAACTTCTAATGCCAATTGTTGGTGAGTGTGATAATAATGCCTTTAAGGGCCATGAGTTCTTTGAAGCAAGTTCTATCCGTAAAATTAACAGTAAATATTACTTTATTTATTCTGATATTAATAGCAATTCCCTAAGCTATGCTGTCAGCGATTATCCAGATAGAGATTATGAATTTAAAGGACAGTTGATTGCACTTGGTGATACCGGTTATAAAAACCGAAAAAGAGATGAAGCGAGAAACTTCTTAGGCAATACCCATGGAAGTATTGAATACATTAATGGAGAATGGTATGTTTTTTATCATCGCCAGACTAATCGTAATCTCTATTCTAGACAATCATGTGTTGAAAGAATCTATTTTGATGAGAATGGTAATATCTCACAACCAGAAATGACATCGCTGGGATTTAGAAAAGATTCGCTTGCAGCAAAAGGAAATTACAGTAGTGCTTACGCATGTAACTTATGGGGTGTTGATGGTATCTATGAATATGTCAGAGAAAAACATCCTGAAGATAATTATCCTTATATAACTCAGGTTGGTGAAGACCGAGAAATGAATGAACTCAGCTATATCGCCAATATGCAGAATGGTTCCTGTGCTGGATATAAGTATTTCAGTTTTGATGAAGATACAGATGTTCAAATCAAAGTTAATGGTTGCGGTAAGGGAAAAATGCGTATTTTTGCTGAAAGAGAAGACCTTTATGACGAAAATAATCATATGCTTAATGATTTGACCGATACACATCATCCACTTTTAATTACCGAAATTGATATAGATGTTAAAAATGAAATGAGTGTTTTTTCTGGCAGAATCAAAGGTTTAAGGGGTAGAGTTGCCTTATACTTTGAATATGTTGGAAGTGGCAGAATTGATTTTTATGAAATTGGATTTGGTGAATAATATGTTGCATCCTGTAATGCAGTTTAGACGTCAGGATTATGAAATTTTAAATGGCGAATGGGAATTTGATTTTGATGATAATGACTCAGGAATAAAGGAATTATGGTTTGATAAGAAACTTGGGATGATAATTAATGTACCATATCCGTATCAATCCAAATTGAGTGGTATTAATAATCAGGATATTCATGATATATTATGGTATCGTAAAGCGGTACATCTTAAAAATACAGATGGATGTATATTATTGCATTTTGAAGCTGTTGATTATCGTTGTGATATCTATATTAATGGAACACACATCGCTCATCATGAAGGCGGACATATTGGCTTTGTTTGTGATATCAGTGATTATAGAGGTATGGATATTATTATTACCTTGCGTGTTTATGATCCATCATTCGATAAGAGTATTACACGTGGTAAACAGACCTGGGATTTAAAACCTCATGACATCTGGTATACCAGAACCAGTGGTATATGGCAGAGTGTCTGGGTCGAATATAAAGATAAAATTTCTTTAAATGAAGTCAGATACTATCCTGATGATCTGACATATTCAAATCTTGTTGAAATGGAATTTTCTTCTGAAGCCGTTGGCAAGAAGCTTAAAATTGACATAGCATGTATTGATTATCATAAAGAGATTGTTCTGGATATTCAGAGTCAAAGAATGACATATAAATTTGTTGTAGATAATAAAGATGATAAATATCTTTGGACTGTTGATAATCCAGCACTGTTTGATGTCAGATATGTCATTTATGATGATAATAGTGTTTACGATACTGTTGATTCATATTTTGGCATCAGAACTATTTGTGCAAAAGATGGCAAGGTATTGCTTAACCATAAACCTTTTTATCAGAAACTTGTCTTGAATCAAGGATATACAAAAGATGGATTATTATCATTTGAAAAGGATGAAGATTACCTGTCAGATATATTGAAAATGAAAAATATGGGTTTTAATGGTTGCCGACTCCATCAGAAAAGTGAAAGCAGTCAGTTTTTGTATTATGCTGATAAATATGGATTTGTTGTATGGCAGGAATGTGCAGCCTTTTATGAGTTTAATGATATATCCAAAAAGCGTCTCAAAAAAGAATGGTATGAAATAGTAAAGCGTGACTTTAATCATCCATCGATCATTGCCTGGACTCCTTTTAATGAAAGCTGGGGTCTTGATGGTGTTTATAAAGATGTTCAAAAGCAGGATTATGCTCATGAAATATATCAATATATCAAGTCACTTGATAATACGCGTTTTGTGAACGCTAATGATGGATGGGAAATAGTCAAAGCAGATATTGTCGGTTTTCATAATTATGAACATGGCCAAAAAGATGAGAAGGGAAAATATCAGAAATACTGTCATGATTTAAAGACATTAGACAATATTTTGAATATGAAACCTGGTCAGCATGAATTATTCGCATCTTCTACAGCATATAATGGTGAACCGATTATGATAACTGAATTTGGTGGTATTGCCTACAACAAAGACAGTAATGCCTGGGGATATACAACTGTTAATTGCGAAGAAGAGTTTATATATGATTATCGACGGATGATTGAAGCTATTTATACATCTGATGTAATCTGTGGATTCTGTTACACACAACTCACTGATGTCGAACAGGAACAGAATGGTCTTCTGGATGCATTGCATAACTATAAAGTTGACCCTTTAAAAATCAGAGAAATCAATGATATGAACAATGAATCTTCTGGAGATAAGTCTTATGAATGATTTAGAAGCTATAAAGAATCGTCGATCAATCAGAAAATATAAAGGAAAACCGATTGAGAATGAGAAAAGAGAAATACTTGAAAAACTGGTTCAAAGATGTAATGAAGAGGGAAATCTCAATATTTTCATATGTTATGATGACCCTTTAGGATTTGATTCCAAACTGGCTCACTATGGTAACTTTTATAATGTGGAAAACTATATTGTTTTATCAGGAACTAAAAGTAATGATCTCGATATACGAGCAGGTTATTATGGTGAAAAACTGGTAATTGAAGCACAGAAACTTGGGCTTAATACCTGTTGGGTGGCCTTAACATTTAATAAAAACCGGGTAAAGAAATTTATAAATTCTAATCAGAGTCTTGTGTGTGTTATTGCACTTGGGTATGGTGATGAAGAAGGGCATGTTCATAAAAACAAAGACATATCAAAAATCGTTACTAATACTGATGACCTTGATATCGAATGGTTTAAAAAGGGTGTGATTGCCAGTCTTTTGGCACCAACTGCTTTAAATCAGCAAAAGTTTAAAATACAAAGAACTGATAATAAAGCGATCATATCCATATCTGGTTTCGGTCCTTACGCCAGGGTTGATCTTGGTATAGTGAAATATCATTTTGAAATGGCATCAGGGCATGAAACTACAGTTTTTTAGATTAACTACATTCTATAATTCACAATAATACTGATAACTGATACTGGAATTAATAAATTATCAGATAATATGCTGGATTATTATTGTCCTTGTTTATATTAAAAAACATTTTAATAAACATATATAAAAAGACAACTTTTAACAGTATATATCACTGCTATCAGTTGTCTTTTTTGACCTTTATTAACTATTTATGCAATCCTTGCATATCTTTTTGTATAGCTATATAGCTTTAAAGCCAGTTCATCATTGAAGGAGCCTTCTTTAGCTCTCCATACCCAGTTAATACCGGTTGTTGAAGGGGTATTCATTCTGGCTTTGTTATCGAGCCCAAGTATATCCTGAGCCTGTAAGATGGTGGTATTGGCGACGCTCATCATCAGAACTGATATCATCTTCCAGTTGAAGTCATTGTCATCTTCTATCATCATATACTTTTTGGCTTCAACAAGATCATTATCTTCGATACTGTCTTTCCAACCCATGATGGTTTCATTGTCATGTGTACCTACATACGCAATACAATTTTTTGGGTAGTTGTGTGGATAGTATATTGGTCCATTTGCATCTCTTGAATCAAAAGCGAATTCCAGAACTTTCATTCCTGGAAATCCACTGTCATCTAAAAGTTTGTGAACCTCTTCAGTTATAAATCCCAAGTCTTCAGCTATAATATCTATATCACCAATTTCTTTTTTAATGGCATTAAAGAGATCCATGCCAGGTCCTTTTAACCATGTACCATTAATAGCGTTTTCT
>JAQXNC010000085.1 GCA_029097145.1 Bacillota bacterium | reverse complement strand
TATGTTCCAACGTTTTCACCTTTAACTCTTGTTAATGTGTAACCAATCAATTCTACTGATTCACCTTCAACCAAACCACTAACTGTTGCTGTTAATGTTGGATCAGTTGTACCGAATACCTTAGTTTTGTTATCAGCTGTTACTGTTACTGCTTTTGGAGTAACCTTTAAAGTTCCAGTTGCTGTCTTTGTTTCATAGTTAGGATGAGTAACTCTTACTTCGTATGTTACTTCACCAACGTTTGTAATAGATGGCTGAGTTTCTGTCCAAGCACCATCACCAACTTTATATTCAACTTTTGCATCTTCTACGTTAGTTGTTCCAAGACCCTTATGTTCTTTAGCGTCGTATACATCTTCGTAGTTAGCTGCTGTAGCTGTCATTGATGAAGCTTTTGTGATTGTGAATGTTCCAGGCTTATAAGATACTGAGTAGTTGCCCTGAGTATCTGCACCACTTGCAGTAATTGTGTATGGTCCAACGTCTTCGCCTTTAGCTCTTGTAACTGAGTATGTTACAGTATCAGATCCTAATGTTCCAACTACTGTAGCTGTTAATGTTGGATCAGTTGTACCGAATACCTTAGTTTTGTTATCAGCTGTTACTGTTACTGCTTTTGGAGTAATAACAACACTCACATCTTTAGTAATCTGATAACCAAACAACTTATTGGTTGCTACTACTGTTACTGTTGTATCAGTTGCATCAGTAAATGCAGGTAAAGTTGTTGTTGGTTCTCCGTCTTTAACTTTATATGTTATTTCGAACTGATCTGTAATATCTTTTCCAAGTGTAGTTACTGCTACATTAGAAATAGTATGCGAATTTCCATCGTATGTTCCATTATAACCTTTTGCAGATAATTCTGGCTTAATCCAATTTGCTTTAAAAGTTAAATTACCAATTGTTCCTTTTGCTATCTCAACCTTGACACCATCATGATTTCCATTGACAACGCTTGTACCGTTTTCTAATGTCCATCCATTGAATTGATAACCAACTTTAACTGGGTTAACTAATGTGAATGAATCATATTTTGTATATGATATTCTGTTTGGATTTGATGCTGCACTATTTTCCCAACCAGTTACGCCATCAAGTCCCTGATAAGTGATACTATATGTCTTTGGAGAAATTGTAAATACAACTGTATTGTCTGATGCTGTTAATGTCTTTGTAATTCTGCTTTCATTTAACATCAAGCCATTTGAATTTAGTAACTTTGCAACTTCATTATTTGGATAAACATTTAATGTTACTTTTCCAGCTGGATCTAAATTCTCTTCTCTTAATTCTGTATATTCTGTTCCCTTTAAATAATCATCTGGGAAATCTTTATGGTAAACATAAGATACATTATATTTAACATCAGCTAATGGCACATATGTAAATACTACTACATTTTTAGTTGCATCTGCGTTTGTTGTTAATGATTTCTGATATACATCAACAAGCATTCCATCAACAGCCTTTGCTCTTTCAATAATATTAGAGTCAATTCTTACTCGAATATTTTCTTTTGCTGTTGCAACATCATTTCCTTTTGCATCTCTATAGTAAACTGAATAAGTAGTATGCGTCATAACTACCCACTTCGCATAGATTTCAACATCTGATTCAACTGGAGCGTTGATATCGAATGGAGTATCTGTAGGTCCATCGCTATACACATACCAGCCAACAAATTCATATCCATCTTTAACAGGAGTTTCAATACTGAGTGTAGAACCTTTTGTTAATGTGATAGTTCCTGGATCTGTTGCATCACCATTTTCATCTACAATATTAACAGTCTTTTCAGGTAATAACCACTTTGCATACAACGCTAAATTAGTTGCTGGCATTGTGGTAAATACATATGAATCTCCACTTAATCCCGAGTTATCATACCATCCAGCAAAATATGCTTCACTATCTAAACCATCTGGCTTTGAAGGTGTAAAGTTATATGTTTCAGTAGATATATCATAACCGAATTTTATACCGTCTTTTGTTTCAATAAGTGTAGAGCCAGAATAGTATGATATAGAATTTGTTAATCTATCATAATAGAATCTATAGACATATTTTCCATTGGTTGTGCCACTTTCTTTATATCCAGTTGGAGTTCCACTAATCTTCTTATACCCATATAACTGTTTAGCGCTTAAAGTATCGCCACTACTTTGAATAAAAGACTGTGAATATGTGTCATTTTTCTCGTATCCTGTTCCATCAGCTTTTTCTAACCAGTATTCAACTTCTTTAACATTTGATGTTGTTGTCCAATTAGCGGTGAAAGTGACTGTTGTTCCCTTTGCTAGATCGAGTAGGTCGCTTGTAACCTCAAATCTCTTTGTCTTATATGAGCTATTCCATGTATCAAAATATTTTTTATTGCCATAAATATTAGTAGAAGTTGTCGTCGTGTTATCGGCAGTAGGCCAATAGTTCGAAATATCTTGTCCAAGAACAACATTTTCGATTTTATAGTTACTGCCAGTATATTCTTTTTTGTTCATTACGATTTTGGCATTACTATCATTTAGATTAAATACAAATGTGTATCTGATTAAAGAATAATAAGCAATGACAACTGTTGATCCATCTGCTGCAACTTCTTTTGTTTCAGACAGATCACTATTATAAGTATAGTATTTAAAAGTCTTATAGTTTGTTGCGGTTACATTTGTGCCAACTTTAGCCGTTTTTGTTACAGAACTGTCAAATGCATAATAAGTTTTATTTGTTGAATTATCATAATATTCCTTAAAATATGCAATAGTATAATTTACTTCAGCAGCATCCCACTTAGCATAAAGTGTCATATTACCAGTTAAGGTAGTGGTTTCTGGAGCAGGTGTAGTTAAACCTTCATCCAGATACCATCCAGCAAATGTATAACCTGTTCTTGTTGGAACATGGTGTCCTTTAACAGCAGGAGTTCCTGGAACTATTTGATAACAACCATCGCTAACACTATGTGTGTGCACTGTCTTTGTACAGGTAAATACCCATGTCCATTGGCCGTACACTTTTTGTGATGTATAACACCCAATAGTTTCACCCTGATGGTTTTTTGCTTTTTGATTAGGTTGTGATGTATCATGTGTATGCGCTTCTTCTTCACAAATTAATACGCTAGTATCTTCTGTTGCTGGAGAACCTACTTTGAATAAATCCTTGGTTTCACCATACTTACCACTCTGTGAAGCTACATATGATCCACCATTAGTATTATATGTAACTGTATAATTGTTCAGATAGTAAGTAATTGTAATTACAGTGCTACCATCACCAGCAACATATGCCTGATCAAATGCTTCAACGCTATAACCAACAGGTGTATTTGCTTCAACCTGAGTTTCAGATCCGACTTTTGCTGTTAAAGTTTTTTCCTCTTCATCGAAAGTTCCATCAAGCTGTTCATATCTACGTAATACTTTGTAAGATCCATGTTCATCACCTACGAAAATAACTTTAATCTCAACAAAATTACTATCGTCGAATTCTAATGATACTGTTTTACCAGATAATGTTGCACCTGTTACACTACTAATAGTTACGTTATATCCAGTTGGAATATATGAATCTTTAATTGTATATGTTCCAGTATATTTTCCTGATACTTTATCTTCATCTAAAGTGATTGTTTCTGGAGCTTCGGCTAATGTTCCATTTTCATATTCAAAACTGAACTTAACACCTTTCTGTCCATTTGGAACAATTTCAATATCATCTAACTGACCGATATACTGAGCACTAGAGAAAGTAGATGTTAATTCTGCACCTTCTTTTAATACTGCCTTATAACCATCAGCTATCTTGTATTGAAGCCATGCTTCTCCATATAACTCTTCATCAAAATCCTCAAGACCAACAACTACTGTTTCATCCAGTAATTCTAAGCCAGTTCTTGATAAAGCATTATTCACTGCTTCATAACCATATTCAAGATTAGATTTCTTTAATGTAATAACTTCTTCCTTATAGAAATCACCTAAATCAATAGATAAATAATGGAAGATATGGAGTTCATATTCTTCTTCAGTTACCTCTGTAACTTCTGGCGCTAATACTTCTTCACTATTACCTTCAGTTACATTAGTTTCTACTGGTTCAGTACTTGCTGGTGTTTCAGCAGGTCCTGTAGCTTCTGTTGTTACTGGAGCTTCAGTATTCTGAACCTCATAAGTAACTTCAGTCTCTGTTGGGTTTTCAATCCGCTGTTCTTCATCAACCTTTTGAGTATCAGCTGTATTTTCAACATTACTGTTTTCAGTAACTGTTGGTTCAGTTACCACTGGTTCTTCACCATCAGTTGTTGCATATACATGCTGTAAAGGTGTAATGATAGATACTGCCAGAACTATTGATAAGACTATCTTCAAAGCTTTATCAATTCCTAATACCTTTAATGTCTTCATCATTTTTCCCCTTCCTTTCTTATTAATTCTGAACCCTTAATCACTATATGTTCTTCCCCTGCATAATATTCCAGTTCAGAATCTTTATTTATTACTGCTACTACGACATCCTTCTGATTACCTTTATTAAATTCATTCAGGTTATCTTTCTTAAGCAGTATTGCATTTCCTTTTAATACCCTTAATCCAGCTTCACCTTCATTAAATCTAATAACTTCATTAGTCGGATTATCATATCCAAGATAGACTGTATAGCTTCCATCTTCATTATCTTCAACATTGTCCAAGATAAGTCTGAAACTATCATGCTTCTTTCTTGTTACTAAAGCTGCAGCTGCAACTGCAAATAGTATTCCAGCACCAGCATAGTACAATGTATAATCTTTTTTTCTTGCTGCTTCTGGTGTCTTCTCTTCTTCTATCTGGGTAGTTACATCGTCATTTCCTTCTGCCAATATAACCACCGGACTAAAGATGAGAAGGCATACAGCTATCAACAACAGTATCCTTTTTAGCATAGTCTTCTCCTTTTGTACCCTTATTAAACCTTATGACGGTTATATTGAGGTTATATTTAAAAAAAATCTAACTTTTTTTGATAACCAGTTAGATTTTATACATTTTAATGTTCATTTTATTGCCCTTACACTTAACTTCTGCCATACTTCCATTAATTATAGGCATACTTGGATTAATATGTCCGAGATCCGCATCAATAATAACTGGGACATTTAAATCTCTAATCATATACATAAAAGCTTCTCTATGATCTATGACATCTTTATCATGCATACAGGCCTTAGGTCTTCCAATAATAAATCCCTTCACATATCTGAACCATCCGGCATTCTTAAGCTGCCACATCGCTCTGACATTCGACATTATATTTAAGTCACAGCTATCTAAATACCAGATAAAACCATCTTCATGGTATTGATCAATAAATTCATTAACTCTATCAAACCTGGTCCCACAGATATTTATCAGACAGTCTAAACATCCACCAATAATTCTTCCCTTCATATAAATATCACCCTTAGGATATTTATATAATCGTGTCTTCTCGCTCACATTAAATGGTGCACATATATCATCTATATCACTTCTATCTACCTCATACATACCATAGCTGTATACAGTATCGATATTCCCGCATAAAAGATCTAAAGAATCTTCAACACTCTTATGCCATCCATTCATCCCAAAATCAGGGGCATTACATCCATATATACTGGCTACATCACATAATGTCGTTAATAAAAAAATAAAATTAGTATTATCACTGAATCCCATAAACCATTTAGGTTTACTCTCTTTTATCTTATTAAAATCCATATATTCAAGGATGGTACACATTAACTCTCCACCACCCACTGATATAACACAATCATTCTTGTCACTAATATAATAATCCATTAACTCTTTAGCACATTTATCAGGTTTATTAGATATACCTATACCTTTAGCTGTATAAACATTAGGTCCAATATCAAACTTAAACCCTAAAGCTCTTAAATTCTTTAAGGCATTCTTAAATAAACTCTTATATGGTTCAATAGATGGACTATATGATGGTGCTACAAACCCAATAACTGACTTATTATTAATATTCTTGGGATATCTCATAGTTCATTTCCTTCCTGGCCTTTAAATATGCCCACAACAATTCAAACATCATCAATACCCATATAACAGGTTCACACATAATAACTCCCATAAACCCATATACCGGTACTATAAACATCACAAACATAATCTTACCCAGTAACTCAATAACACTTGATATTAAAGGTATAATCTTCTTCCCTAAACCCTGCAGTGCACATCTTAAATTACATAAGACTGCCAAAGGTGGATAAAAGATACACGATATCTTTAAATACATACTGCCATTATCAATAACAGTCATATTGTCACTTGAAGATATCATATATATCAGTTTATCTGCTACAGCATATAACACTATAATCATTATAAGTGACCATATAATACTGATACCTGTACTGATCTTAATCCCATCATTAATTCTTTGATATTCTTTAGCACCCAGATTCTGTGATACAAAAGTAGTCAGCGATGAAGCCAGGGTACTGATAATAATTAGTCCAAAAGACATAATCTTTCTGGCGCTGATATATGAAGCTATAATATCCTTACCCAGTTTATTGATAGCTCCACTTAAAATCACTGTTCCCATCGATACAATAGACATCATCAGTCCCATACTTAAACCCTGAGCTATCATATCTTTATAGATATCCTTATCATAGATAAAGTGTTCTTTATCCGGTAAGATATCCTTCTCTTTAACTAATATATATGTAATACATAATATAGCTGATACAAACTGGGCTATAACTGTCGCTATAGCTGCTCCCTTAACCCCCATATGTATATAACCAATAAAGATAATATCTAAAATAATATTTAAGACACTACTGATAAATAACATAATTAAAGGTATAAAGGAATTACCCTTAGCCCTCAATATACCACCAGATAGATTATAGAAAGCTGTTACTGCCACAAAGATACAGACAGTAAAAAGATAACCATAAGCCACCTCAAAGATCTCTTTTGGTGTATTAAGTAATGTCATTAAGGGTCTTAGGATACTTATGGATAAACCCATAATAATAAGTGAGAGTATCGCTGTTAAGATAATCCCTGTCGCCACAGCTTTCTTAACCCGTATATTATCCCTGGCTCCTATGAATCTCGCGATTACGACACTGTAGCCATTGCCAACCCCATTGGCAAAACCTACCAGCAGTTCAAAGACTGAAGCTGTCGCTCCCATGGCTGCCAAGGCATTATCACCAAGATAATGTCCCACTATCATCGTATCAGCGGTGTTATATAACTGCTGAAAGATATTGGCCAGCAGAATCGGTATCATAAATACCATTAAAGATTTAAAAATATTTCCTCTAGTTAAATCATTCATACTATGTAATTGTATATTATTTTATTCTATAATCAATATATGATTATTCGCTTAGCTACACCTGATGATACAGAAGCATTACTTGCAATATATCGCCCCTATGTCTTAGATACAGCGATAACTTTTGAATATGATGTCCCAACATATGAAGACTTTAAATCAAGAATTATTCATACGCTTGAAGATTTTCCATATTATGTCGCCATTATTGATGACAAGATTGTCGGTTATGTCTATGCTTCACACTTTCATCCCCGCATAGCCTATCAGTACCTGGCTGAAATCTCAATCTATATCGATCAGAATTATCACCATCAGGGCATCGGTAAAAAACTCTATAATCTCTTAGAAGAAACATTAAAGAAACAGAATATTCATACCCTCTGTGCCTGTATTGCGACAGCTGATACTGAAGATGAATATCTGAATAATAACTCTATGCATTTCCATGAACATTTAGGTTTTAAACTGGTTGGCTCTCATCATCATGCCGGTTATAAATTCAATAACTGGTACAACATGATCTGGATGGAAAAGGATATCATCCCTAAAAATGATCACCCTTCCCCATTTATTCCATATAGAGATCTTTAATCAGTTTAAATAAGTAGAATATTTACTAAATATTCATGTTATTTTGGCGTTAACGTTACCAATTTTGTTATTATTGCATTTTTGGTAACGTTAAACGCCTTTTAACTATATAAAAGACAGAATGATATCTATACTTGATAAATGCTATCTCAAAAATTAATAGTTTCCAAAAAGTCTTGAATTATTTTAAACGCAGTTTCCACATCTATCTGAAGCCAGTTTCTGTCCTTAGAATGTTCCACATTTCTTTTGAACTGCCGATTTGAAAATGTGAGTGCTATTCTCTTACGAACATCATTCATATCCTTTTCTCGCATTGTTGGTTCATCAATAATATATGTCTTTATGCAGTTAACAAGCCGTGGCATATCCACATGATCTTTCAAATAACAGAAATCAAAGATATCTTTATATCGTGTTGAAAGAGGACCAAAGCGTAATAACGATCTTAATTTTTCTGCAAAAATCTGCTCACAAGAATTAATCAGTAAACTTGCTCCATCATCATCCATACAGACATCAAAACAATATGCATCCTGTTCTATGCTAATATTTGCGTGTACACCAAAGTCTATTTTACTCTCAACAGCATTACCCTTATCATCTTTAATAATAATATATATGCGTTTTCCACTATAATCATGTTGGGATAATCGCTCAATTTTGTCATCTTTAATCTCAATTGTGATTCCTTCAAGACAATTGAGTTTTTGAATAAAGCGTTTTATATTTTCGTCTTCCAAAGAATATCTAATGAAATCTAAATCCAGATCTTCCGTAGCGCGTCTAACATTCCCGGTAATGCTGCGCATCACAACACCACCTTTTATGGTCACATTATTTCCTAAATTACTTATTGCAATTGCTTTAAGTACAATATCCTGACATACACGTGCATCCGCATTTTCTTCTGAATATCCGGAATTTCTATATTTCTCTATCATATTCTCTAAATTCAATTTTAAAATACCTCCATCTTTAATATTTCAATGACTTTGCTGCTCTTTGGTGACATCAGAGCATAGTCCTGAATTTTCTGTATATCCAATCCCGGAAGTAATTTACGATAGTTTAGAATGATTTCTTTATAATAATCAAAAGGCAGTTTACTTTTATATCGTACAAGTTCAATTAACATGCGTTCTTTATTATAAATACGTGTTTCATACCCTTTATAATTGATGGTTTCTATTCCTTCATTGAAGAAGCTATTTTGAATAAAATATTGTTTCACTCTTTCATTTTTGATTTTTGCAGCATCACGGGTTGTCGCCAGATCACATTTGTCTGGTATCACATCTGTCAAACCATGTACATAGAAAGCGCTTTTCATCGTTACTACTGCATTTGGATATTTGTGTGTGAACATTGAAATTTCTGGAACTAGTTTCTTATCCGAATATATTCCTTTACCAATTTTGAAGAGTTCACCTGCTTCAATTTTCTTCTCGATAAAATAATCTGACCCATATTTTTCAAGACATTCCGCACGAGTTTTCATCACTTATGCCTCCTTATTTAGATTATTATCCGTATTTTATATTATTTTGCGGATTATTTTCTAAATTATACTACAGCCAGAGAAAACCATCAATAATGCATTCCGTATTTCTTCTTTTTGGATATTCACTTATATTATTTATAAGATTCCAGTCTTTTCTCAATTATTGGTTTATTTAAAAACATTTAATTAATTTTCTTGTTGACATACGCTTACATTTACTGTTATATTCTTCTTGTAAAAATTAAGGCGTGTTACTGAGTAATATCAGGCATCAACTTTAAATTATCCATGAATGGATAGTTTTATGTTGGTGCCTTTTTTAATGCCTTAAGGGGAGGAAAGATGAAAGACAAAATATTTTCAGTATTACAGAGGGTTGGTCGAAGCTTCATGCTGCCAATTGCCATTCTACCGGTTGCCGGTCTATTCTTAGGTATTGGTGGTTCTTTAACCAATACAACCATGCTTGAGGCCTATGGTCTAATTGATATCATTGGTCCTGGTACAGTTTTCTATTCATTATTCTATGTCATGTCTAAAGCAGGTGATATTGTCTTCGCCAATCTGCCTGTAATCTTCGCAATGGGTGTTGCGATTGGCATGGCTAAAAAGGAAAAGGAAGTTGCTGCCTTATCTTCAGTAATCGCCTTCTTCGTTATGCACGTATCAATCAGTGCCTTATTAGAGATCACCAATAAAGCTGCAGTATTACCTCAGGGTTCTATCACATCAGTATTAGGTATTAATTCTTTGCAGATGGGTGTCTTTGGTGGTATTATTGTCGGTCTTGGTGTTGCAGCCTTACATAATAAATACTATAAGATTGAACTGCCACAGGTATTATCATTCTTTGGTGGTACAAGATTTGTCCCAATTGTTTCAAGTGTAGTATATCTCTTTGTCGGTATCTTAATGTTCTTTGTATGGCCAACTATTCAGGAAGGTATCTATATGGTTGGCGACCTGGTAAGAGGCAGTGGTTATGCCGGTACATTCCTTTATGGTTTAATGGAAAGAGCTCTAATTCCATTTGGTTTACACCATGTCTTCTATATTCCATTCTGGCAGACTGGTGTTGGTGGTACAGCTACTGTCTGTGGCAATCTGGTTGAAGGTGCTCAGAATATCTTCTTTGCTGAACTGGCCTGTGCTGATACAGTCAAGTTCTCAACTGAAGCTACAAGATTCATGTCTGGTAAATTCCCATTAATGATCTTTGGTTTACCTGGTGCAGCTTTAGCTATGTACACTACAGCTAAAAAGGAAAAGAAGGAAATTGCCGGTGGTTTACTTTTAAGTGCTGCCTTAACAAGTATGTTAACAGGTATTACTGAACCATTAGAATTTACATTCCTCTTTGTCGCTCCATTATTATATGTTATTCACTGTATCTTTGCTGGTGCAGCCTATATGTTAATGCACATCTTTAAGGTTGGTGTTGGTATGACCTTCTCTGGTGGTCTTATCGATATGACACTCTTTGGTATATTACAGGGTAATGCCAAGACTAACTGGATCTATATTGTGATTGTTGGTATTGTCTACTTTATTGTTTACTATCTGGTATTCTCACTTCTAATCAAAAAACTTAACCTTAAGACTCCTGGTAGAGAAGAAGACGATGAAGAAACTAAACTCTATACCAGAAGTGATGTCAATGAAGCCAAGGCTGCTAAAACAGAAGTAACTGAAAGTTCACAGTCTGCTTTAATCCTTAAGGGTCTTGGTGGCAAGAGTAATCTCTCAGATGTTGACTGCTGTGCTACCCGTTTAAGAGTAACTGTTCATGATAATAGCCTTGTATCAGAAAGTCTTTTAAAACAGTCTGGTGCTGCCGGTGTCATCATTAAGGGTAATGGTGTTCAGGTCATCTATGGACCTAAGGTATCTGTTATTAAATCTAATCTTGAAGACTATCTTGAACATGGTACTGTAAATGAAGAAGCTGTTATAGAAAAGACTCCTGAAGTTAAGGTCACAGCCTCTGAATTTGATGCCTTCATGGATGGTGAAGTTGATCTTATCACTAATACGCCAGATGAAACATTCGCTCAGAAGATGATGGGTGATGGTATTATGATTAACCCTAAAGATGGTAAAGTATATGCGCCATGTGATGCCTATATTGAATTCATCTTCCCAACCAAGCACGCTATTGGTTTAAAGAGTAATGATGGAATTGAATTACTGTTACATATCGGTATTGATACTGTTAAGATGAATGGTGAAGGTTTTGATGTCAAGGTTAAGGAAGGTGACAAGGTCACTAAAGGTACACTTCTAATGGAAGTTGATCTTGATAAGGTTAAGACAATGGCTAAATCTTCTGCCAGTGTCATGGTATTTACAAACCTGAACGAAAATAATAAACTTGAAGTAGTTAAACTAGGTAATACCAATCATAATGAAAAGATATTAAACCTAAGATAAGAGGTGCCCATGTATAAAGTCAGGAAAGTTCTGAATAATAATGCCTTACTGGTTATTGATACTAATCTTAATGAAGAAGTCATTTTTATTGGGAATGGTATTGGCTTTAATAAAAAGACTGGCATGGATATAGCTGTTGATGAAAATAAGGTATCAGCCTATCGCCAGTCTAAAGGTACTGATATTACAAGTGATGTATCCAAGAATGATGCAGTCTATCTTGAAATAGCCAGCCTCATTATTGAAGATGCAGCTAAAGTCTTCAATAACTTTGATCGCAATATCATCCTGTCACTCAGTGATCATATTGCCTTTGCGATTAAAAGAATCAAAGAAGGTCTTATTATAACCAATCCATTTAAAAACGATATCAGACTCCTCTTTGAAGAAGAATACAATATCGCCTTAAAGAGTGTCGGTTATATAAATGACCGTCTTAACATCACTATCAATGATGATGAAATATCATATATTACATTTCATATTCATAGTGCCCGTTCAGATATGAAAATCTCTGAAAGTATCCTGATGGCTACCGTTATCAACGAATCACTTAAAGAGATTGAAAATATCATGCATATTCATATCGATTCTAATTCATTATCATATAATCGTCTTCTGACACACCTTAAATATCTGATCTTAAGATGTAAAATGGAAGAAAAACTCAGAATCGATATGGATGAATATACAAAAAAGGCCTTTCCTACATCATATAGTCTAGCCAAGGGAATTATTAAAAAGCTGTCTAAAGCTTTAGATATAAGGATAGATGACATGGAAATTGGATATCTGGCTATACATATTGAAAGAATATGTACATTATAATATAACTTTATAAATGGCTAAGAGTAATCTCTTAGCCATTAATCTTTTTACAAAATAGCTTCACTTCCTATTTTTGTGGTATTTTACTTCCTGTTTTTGTGATAAACAGGCAATTAGAACAACGATAAATACCAGCTCAATATCTTCTCTCCATACAGCATTACCACAACAATCCCTAAGACCAGATATGGTGCAAATGCCAGATGTGAACTATCATCTTTCTTTATAAATCGCTTAATGAAATATCCTATACCTGATGCGAATATACCAATAATCATTGCCATAATATTCATTGATGGATTAAGGAAAACTCCAGTTATGGCCATCATCTCAATATCACCCATACCAAATGTATCATTAAGCAAACGATTAAATATCAGCATAAACCCGCTGACAATCACTACACTCAGCATTATTGAAGTCAGAGAAAATGGTCCCATCATTAAGCGATGTATAATTCCTGCAATCAATAAAGAACCCTGAGTCGAATTATAAATATCCATTGTCCGATAATCAATGACGGCAATAACCCCAAGAATCATAATAATCACAAATGATGTGACAGCTTTTATATCAATACCATAACGCATAAAACATAAAACCATTAATACACCACCCATTACTTCATATAATGGATATATTAATGACAGTTTATGTCCACAATAGTGGCATTTCCCTTTATTAGATATATAGCTTATAACCGGAAGTAGATCATACCATCTTAAATCATGTCCACAATAATCACAATGACTTCTACCCTTTATAATACTTTCTTCCTTAGGAATCCTATAAGCACATAAAAGACCAAATGATGCGATAACCATTCCCGTTATAAATATATAAGGATAAAACATTATTTATCCCCCTTAAGTCTTAATACCCCTTCTTTTAAACGTCTCAAGCCTTCAGACAGTATTTCACGACTTGTCGCAAAACAGATTCTGACATGCCCTTCTGACTGATCACCAAAGAACTGATGTCCTCCAGGTACAATTGCCAGTTTAACTTCTTTCTTGAGATATTCAGTAAAATCCTTGCCAGACATACCATATTCACTGATATCAGCATACAAAAGATATGTACCCATCGGTTTATAGGCCTTAAGACCAGGTATTTCATTATTAATATAATCTACTGCATAATCACGATTTCCCATCAGATGTTCAATCAGTTCTTCTTTCCATTCCTTAGTCTTATCCATAGCTGCACTGGCTGCAACCTGTGAAATAGATGTTGCCCCACCAGCCGTACTTAAGACATCTGAAGCTTCAACCAGCCTATTAAAATTATCTTCATTGGTACAGTAGAGATTACCAATTCTAAGACCAGCCAGACCAAATGACTTCGAATAACCAAAAAGGCTTAATACTCGATCACATCTATCATTACCAAGACTGTAAATAGAATTAAACTTGGCATCTTTATAAATAATATCTGACCATATCTCATCATTCATGATATAGAGATCATATTTCTCACAGATCTTCATGATATAGTCAAGTTCTTCAACTGTATATGTTAAACCATATGGATTATGAGGATTACATAATCCCAACATTCTGGTTTTAGGTGTTATATATTCTTCAAGATGTGTCAGATCCATCTTTCTTGTCTTGGTGTCTATTGGACATGAAAAACTGACTGGTGTAGCACCGGCACTAAGACAAGCTTCTCTAAACAAAAAGTCACATGGATCAAAGACGATCATTTCATCGCCTGGTTTTAAGAAAGCCCTGGCAATAATAAACATCGCTCTGGCAGCACTGTCTACCGGTAATACTAGTTTAGGATCAATCTTTTCACCCTTGGTTTCAAAGACATATCTCGCAAATGATTCCCTAAAAGACTCTAAACCCATCTTCGGTGTATATGAAAAATATCCATCTTCAATATATTCCATCATCGCTTTCTTAATCTCATCACTGCATGGATAATCAGGATCAGCAGCAGTCAGAGGAATAACCCCATCTTCAACCTCTGCCCAACGTAGATTATAAGCCTTTTTCTTCAAAGCCTTCAGATTAACATTTTCAAAATTATTCATATTCATATACCTCGTATTACACTTAATTATTACACAAACTTTCTGATACTCTCAACATTTCACATGAGCTATAGTAATTAAGTTTGAGAAATGTTATAATGCATATAGAGAAAAGCAATCTATTAAAGCTAATCTCTGGATTTTGGGTTTTTTAAAAAGTAGTCCCCTCGGCCAAAGTAGGACTACTTTTTATTTTCATTGATAAGTTCGATTATTTTAATTACCAGTGTTATTAATGCCAGTAATATCATTAATGACTCATAATTACTCATAAGTCGCTACCTCCTATCTATATATTTTATATATAAACAGAAACTTAACAGCGTCCTGGTCTTTAGCTGACCAGAGATTATAGTCCTTCTTTAATAGATTGCATAGTTATTATAATTTTTTGTATAAGTTAATGCAAAAGTGCTTAATTGCTCTTTTTACATCAAAAAGAGCAATTATCTCCTAGGACTTAATTGCTCTT
>JAQXNC010000084.1 GCA_029097145.1 Bacillota bacterium | reverse complement strand
ATGTGCTATCACTCATATATCTTTGATGCGTCTTTGAAGATTATCAGATATATCGAAGAGAAGTATCATAATCACCCTGTTTTTCCATGGGATGATGATAACTGTGTCTTTAAACATCATGATGAAGGTAAGTGGTATGGTTTAATGATGCATGTCGATCGCTATAAGCTTGATAAGCATGAACATGCCGATACTGAAGTGCTCAATATTAAACTTGATCCTCAATTAATCGATGAACTGATTGATGATTATGTTTTCTTCAGGGCTTATCACATGAATAAAAAATACTGGATCAGCATCGATCTTGATCGGGTAGAAGATGTATCAGAGATATATAAACTACTGGATATGAGTTTTGAGTTAACTCGTTGACAAATATGATTAATAGTTGTTTAATAATAACACCTGGGGATGTCTTGGTTTCGACAGGTTTCAGCTGGGTACTATAAGCAGTGGAGTGGTTACCTAATAACCAATTAAAATAAACGGAAATAGAAATACTTTAGCTTTCGCTTAATTAACCTAAATACTGGTTCGCGAAACCTTCTGCATGCATGGCTTGAGTGTCTGCAGTCGTATTCTTCAAGATAGGTGAAGTCAGTTAGCTTTCTCTGACCATCCGAAAACCGAAAAAGCAGATTCGATACCGGTTGTCTATGCCAAAGGTATCGTCTTATTGAAAGATAGACTAAACTGTAGAAAGTAGTACGTGGGGCTACTCTTGGACGCGGGTTCGAGTCCCGTCATCTCCACCATAAGTTAATTAAAGCCCGTATTAACGGGCTTTTGGCATATTTTGTATGTATTTGAGAAGACTGTCAAGTTTATCAATAATTTCATCTTCATTTTTAGTTTTTAGTGATTCATATCAGTAATTGATATGAAAATGATATATTAAAGAGGTTATTGGCAAGTAAAATAAAAAGGCTCAGGAGAGTTTAATCCTGAGTCATTACTTTGTATAGCGATTAAATGGTTTCCTAAGTGCCATATATAATAATGAGGCAATGAAGACACAGATAACGGCGTTGAATAAGGTAACACCACTGGTCCATGCCAGAATAAAGTTAGCACTGACTTCACCAATCTGTAGAATGTATCGCTTGAAGACATAACCGATCAGTGGATCAAAGATAACATTGAATCCCAGACCGGCAATACTTGATACAAAGGCTGCAACTGTCAGCTTCTTCTTATCTTCAATCTTTGAAATATTAAAGAGTTTATGTCCGACAAGACCTGATATCAGACCGATCATGAACTTACAGAAGAAAGTCTTAGGTGCTGATACGATATATACTGGATCGAGAATATCTGCAAAAGATAAACCAATAGCTCCAGCCAGACCACCTTCAACTGGACCTAACAGTAAAGCACATAATACTACTACTGCATTGGCAAC
This sequence comes from Bacillota bacterium, assembly GCA_029097145.1. Lineage (GTDB taxonomy): Bacteria > Bacillota_I > Bacilli_A > Erysipelotrichales > Erysipelotrichaceae > JAHHTG01. The sequence continues at coordinate 2,555 of JAQXNC010000084.1, read as the reverse complement.
GTGGATTGAGACCTTGGAACCGGCAGCTAAAGGAATGTCGATTCTTCCGTATGAGAATACCGCAAAACTGACAGCTGCAAAAAGTGCTATTAGTGCGGTTTTTTTAATAGCCTTATTCATAATGCTTCCCCCTTGCAATATATGCATTTTATTATACCTATTATTCATAATATAAACAATGAATACATACATAATGGTGACTTGGTGATAGAATAGGACTATAACTATAAATATTCTATGGATGGAGGAAAAATGGCTAGAGTAAACTGGAGAGCTTCAAATTTATTAAATCCCTTACCGGTGGTACTTATCACATCAATGGATCATGAAGGCAAGAGTAATGTCATGACAGCTGCCTGGGCTGGAACGATATGTTCAGATCCGGTTATGGTATCAGTGTCAATCAGAAAGAGTCGTTATTCACATGAACTGATATCTCAGAGCGGTGAGTTTGTTATCAATATGCCAGGTGTTGATATGGCCCTGTTTACTGATTATGCCGGGGTATATTCAGGCAGGAATACTGATAAATTTGCGCTTGATGGTGACTATAAAGCTACACTTGTACCTTCAAATATGATAAAGACCATGACGATTAAGGAATGTCCAATAGCTCTGGAATGTAAGGTTAAGGAAATCAGAGAACTTGGCAGTCATGATATGTTTATGGCTGAAGTAGTATCGGTATCGGTTGATGATGGATGTCTTGATGAGAATGGACATCTTGATATGTCTAAAGCGAGACTTATCAGCTATTGTCATGGTGAATATTATGCATTAGGTCGAAAACTGGGTAAGTTTGGTTTCTCAACAGCCAAAAAAGAAAGAAATCGTCGAACAGATTCTCTAAATAGAAGAAAGAAAAGGAAGGCGTAATGAAATATCTAAGAACACTACTGTTATCAATAATGGCAGGTATCGCAATTGGGATTGGTGGAACTGTCTTTTTATCACTGGATAATAAGATTATCGGTTCTCTCCTTTTCACCTGTGGTCTATATACAATCTGTACTCAGGGGTTAAATCTCTTTACTGGGAAAGTTGGCTATCTTGTGAATAATGATAAGAGTTACCTTATTGATTTAGTGATTATCTGGACTGGTAATTTTATAGGTACATTCCTGACTGCTCAGGCGATATTATATACCAGAGTATTTAAAATATCTGAAATCGCAATGAATATCACAAGTGTTAAACTTGGCGATAGTCTTATTAGCTTATTTATTCTGGGCATCTTCTGTGGCTTACTGATGTATATCGCAGTTGATGGTTATAAGAAGACCAGTAATCCCATCATTCTCTTTGTATGTGTCATGACCTTTATTCTATGTGGTTTTGAACACTGTATTGCTGATATGTATTACTTTGCCATCTCAGGAATGATTAATATTGATACGATGATGATGTTGTTGGTGATTACTGCCGGGAATACACTTGGCGGGATAATGATTCCGCTCATCAATAAAATAAAGTAATATACAGGGATTAACCTAGGGAAAAGTGTTATTGAAGATGATATATTGCAGATAGGTTCAACCATTGGATCACATGTTGGTCCTGAAGCCTTTGGGGTTATCTTTGCCCAGAAGAAATAATTGTCATGGTGTAAACCATGATTTTTCATATTATTGATAGCCTGAAGGTAATATAATAGAGATAAGTTCTATAAACGATTTTGATAGGAGTTAATATGTATTATAAGAAAATTAAAGGTAAAAGAGTATATCTGTCACCATCAGATATTGATAATGAAGCAGTTATACTGACTAAGTGGTTTAATGAGGATGAAGAAATCGCATCGAATAATGGTTTTGAAAGAGGATTGTTAGGCATAGAAAAGGTTAGAGAAAAGCTTGAGAAGTGGAATGAGGGTCCATATCTCTTTTCAATTATTAATAATGATAATGATGAATTTATGGGTCATGTGACACTATTCAATGTATCGCAGTATCAATCTACCATGGGCATCTATATTGGTGATAAATACCGTCATCATGGATATGGCAGAGAAGCCATTGAAATGCTTATGAATTACGCCTTTAATACGATTAATCTTAAGGCTATTCACCTTGAAGTCTTTGGTTATAACGAACATGCAAAAGCGGTATATGAGAGTCTGGGATTTAAGGAATGTGGAAGATGGCATGATGTCTTATATCATGATGGTCGATTCCATGATATTATCCTGATGGAATATGTACGTTAATATCTTTATCATATATCTGATATTTATTAATATATTCAGTTTCATAGTCATGACTATAGATAAGAATAGAGCTATGAGACATGAATATCGGATATCAGAAAAGACGTTATGGATATCAGGGCTTTTATTTGGTATATATGGATTGATACTTGGGATGTATGTCAATCATCATAAGAATCAGAAAGCTGTCTTTCGATATGGGTTTTGGATACTAGCCATAACTGAAACATATATTATATATGGAATAATATCTATATAATCCATACCTCAGTCACAGTATATAAAAAGCCACCAGGGTCGGTGGCTATAAATGCGTTTTAACTAAATTAGCAGTTAACCTTACCAGTTA
>JAQXNC010000083.1 GCA_029097145.1 Bacillota bacterium | reverse complement strand
TCAGAAGATTTATGACGAAGTAAAAAAAGATGTATTCAATCACGCCGTCATAATTATGCATGATATTTATGATACTACTTCTCAGGCATTAGTTGATCATGGGTTGATAAAAGAACTTATTAATGATGGTTATCAGCTGGTTACAGTTGATGAAATCGCAAAGTTACGTAACGTCGAATTAAAACAGGGCGTCCATCTTTGCTGGTAAAATTTCAATATCAGAATGATCGGTTATCTTTCCTTTATGGTTTAGATAGTCGATCATTTCTTTTTTATTCATGATAACAGGGGAGCGATGGTGTATTTTATCCATTGGGTATGTACTTTCCTTAGTTATAATCAGAAAATGGTTATCATCATTATATATTCCCGCAAGATACATATATGTTTTATCGAGATTATGTATGCGGTATTTTGTCTTATCCTTCCATTCGTAGAAACTATCAGCAATAATAACGCAACGTTTATCTCTTATGTGATCGTAAAAATGATTGTTTAGTGATTCGATCCTGGCGTTAATCATCATTTTATCAAGTTTTATTCCCCAGGTTTTGATATCGATATCAAGTTTATTTTCTTTGGCTATCAGCACAATGGCCTTATCGTTCGGAAATATTTCGCCAGTATTGAAATCATCAAGTGATAACTGTTGAATCTTTTCTTTGATCTGTTTTGAAATGTTGGATTCATTAAAACCAAAATGATATCTACCGCACATATTAGAACTCCGTTTTTGAATATAATACACTGCCGATAATCTTAACAGGCAGTTCCATAACTTCTTTTTTAGAAAAATATCGATTCTTAACACTCGGATTACTTGCCTCAAGAATAAGTGTATCGTCTTTAATAATTACTCTTTTAACAGTTACTTCATCTCCAACCTGAACAACAGCAATTTTCCCTGACTGAATATTGCTGCTTTTTCTGACATATATCAGACTTCCATCAACAATACCGTCCCCAATCATAGAATCTCCTACTACCTCAAGAAAGAAATCGCCATTATTGTATTCGTCATATGTTACTTCACTTTCCCCGAGGTAATTTGAATCTAAAAATAAATCATATCCAGCCTTTACCATACCGAGAATAGGCTTTTTAAAACAGGCCAGATCGTTGTTTAAAACCTTAGTGACATCATATCCAAGAAGCTCGCTAAGTTTGCCGGCAGTTTCTTCTTTTAAATGATATACATCACCATCAACCCATCTGCCAACGGTCGGCTTTGATACGCCTAGAAGTCTTGCGATAGTTGCATTATTGTATCCTGTTTTTTCCTTTAACTGTTTAATAATATCTTTAAGTTCCATAATAAAACCTCACAAAATAATATACTTATCTACGATACTATATTAACATAAATAACTATAAAATAACAAAAAAGTTACATAAACTATTGAAAAAAGTTACTATTCTGATTAATATTTGATTGTCGAGGTGAGTTTTATGAAATGGGATAGATGTATTGTTCATTCTGATTTAAACCATTGTTATGCACAGATAGAAGAGATGCTTTGCCCTGATTTACGAAATGTTCCAATGGCAGTAGGAGGTAGCGAGGAATCAAGACACGGAATTATCCTTGCAAAAAATGACGTTGCCAAGGAATATGGTATAAAAACAGCTGAGTCATTACGCGAAGCCTACAAAAAATGTCCAAAATTGCTGATAGTTCATCCACATTATCAAGAATATATTTATTATACTGAAAAGGTAAAAGATATATATCGTGAATATACTGACCGTGTTGAATCATTTGGTTTAGATGAGGCTTGGATTGATCTCACAGATTCTCAGGCTATATTTGGAGACCCAGTCAAATGTGCAAAGGTAATTCAAAATAGAATAGCTGACGAACTCGGTCTAAAGGTTTCGATGGGAATTTCTTTTAATAAGATTTTTGCTAAACTTGGGTCAGATATGGATAAGGAATCTGGTTTCTCTGTTATTACGAAGCATAACTATAAAGAACTTGTTTATCCATTGCCTTGTGAAGAATTGCTTTTTGTTGGAAGGGCAACAAAAGAAAAACTAAATGCCAATGGAATATATACCATAGGTGATATAGCTAACTGTGAAATAAGTCATCTTAATAATCTGTTTGGAAAAAACGGAGAAATGCTCTGGAGGTTTGCGAACGGTTATGATGATACTTTGGTAAAACATAATGATGAAAAAAGAGAAGTAAAATCAGTTGGTAATGGAATTACAGCAATCAGGGATTTGGTGAATTTTAATGATGTCAGAATGATATTCTGGGTTTTGTCTGAATCCGTTGCTCAAAGACTAAAAGAAATCAACAAAAGAGCCAATGTCATTTCGATATCTCTCAGAAACAACAAACTTGAATCATTCACAAGACAAAAAAAGATCAGTGAAAGCACTAATTTATCGTATGAAATCATGCATGTTGCCATGGAACTGGCGTATAAAAATATTGAGGTCAATAAAGATGGAACTTTTAAAGATAAATATCGTACAGTTACAATATCAGCTTCTAAGTTAGAAGATGATAGCGATATCATTCAGATGAATCTTTTTATCGATGAAATAAGGCGTAGAAAAGATGCTGATTTAGAAAGAGCTTTTGAAAAAGTTAGAAACAAGTATGGTCATGATAAGATATGTCGTCTTGTAGTGAAGATGGATGAACAGTTAACTGATTTTAATCCTAAAGACGATCATGTAATACATCCAGAAAGCTGGTTTTAATTATGTTGTATAAAAGATATATTCCAGTTGTAACTCTTATTGGAAAGGAAGGGGAGATAACTCCTGTATCGATAATCTGGGAAGATATAAATGGTCAAAGAAACTACAAAATAGACAAGATAGTTGATATTAGAAAAGCCTACTCTCAGGTAGGCGGATGTGGAATAAGATATGAATGCATAATCAGTGGTAAGAAGAGAAAACTGTATTATGAAAAGAATCGGTGGTTTATAGAATCTCTTAAACCGTATTGATGATACTTTTTAGAAATTCAATATATTCAGCTTTAACTCTGAGTGGAGCGATAATCCTGATATCATTTTTATATATTGTGAGCTTAGCGAAAAAAACAGATGAAATACCAACTTTGATATATGCATATGTAATATCAGTATTTTCATTTATAATTACATTTTCGAAATTATCCTGCATATGATTTACGATAAATTCCTTATTTCTGATGATTTCTATTTTTACTTCTTCGATATCTCTACTGTTAAATGATTCGACACTTTCGCTTATTATTTTTCTGGATTCATCGATTCTCATTTTTGAATTATGTTTTTTGGTTGTCATAGAAATCGATGATATTCTATCAAGACGTATATGGTATATTTTGCCGTCTGGTCCATAACTGTAATACATATAATAATGTGAATTATTGTAATCCAAAAGGTAAGGGATAATTTCTTCTTTTCGATCTTTAAAACTGATTATGACGGTTTCTTCGCATGAGATGGCGTAAAGAATTGAATCGATGAGATATAGAGTGTTTTTGGTAGAAGATGGATATTCTGTTTGGATTTTATCCAGCAGATTCTGATTATATACTGATGTGAAACTACGGATTTTATTGATTAGATTATGACGCCTTTTATCATCAAGGTCTTTAAAATCGCTAATCATATCTTCAATTATCTTGATTTCAGAAAGTGAAAAAACTGGGTTAATACTATATCCGGAATTGGTATCAATTTCAGATATTATTTCAGATATGGCTTCAATATCGCTGTATATTGTCTTGCGGTTAATATCTTTAAAGCCATATTCTTCCTTGAGTTTCTCAATCAGATTATTTGCAGATAAAAAATGTGTATCATCTGTATATTTAATCAAAATTTTAAGAATGTAAAATATGCGATATTTATTTGAATTCATAAACTTATTATACTACTGTCCGTTTTTTTGGACATCATTATATACAAAAAATACTAGAATAAAGACAAATCAAGGAGGCTAGAATATATGAAAAGATTCTATTGGTTAGAGGTATGTTCACTGTTTACAAGCTATATTTTACTTATTAATAAAATGGAACTGTTGTCTTTGATAGTTTCTCTGATTAGTCTTGTTTTTCTGTCGTTATTCATTAAAAAAATCAACATTTATCGATTATGCTTTGTGAGTATTTCTGTTCTGTGTTTTTCAATGATATTATCTGAAAATGGTGGACTATATGCCTTGTATAAATATTTGAATCTGGTCATCATTTCTATCAGTGTTCATCTTGGCGTGCTTTATGAAATACTTAATACTGAAAATAATTTCTCCAAAGCTTTTAAACCTTATTGTTTTATGCTTGTTATGTCACTTCTATTTTTCAGTATTGGAATAATCATGTCTGACTGTGCAATATTTGATGTTTCATATCCGTATGGTATCCTGTCATTATTTGCGATAATAGGAATAATTTTTGTGCCATATCTGATTACTGTTACAGTGTCGTTCATATCTCACGAATACAATTATTAAAATAACAGTTCACATATTTAGTGAACTGTTATTTTAAAAAAGATTTGTATTATAATTCAAGCGATATATAAATATTTTTAATTCTTCTGGCAAGACCGCGAATCTTATTTGTAGGCACACTGCAGACAGCGATTCTGATTCCTCTATTCACCTTAACAGTATAGATATGATTCTCGATCAGTTTCTCATGAATTATATCTCTTTGACTGTTGTCATCAATTTTTAATGTCACAAAGAATCCTTCGTCATAATGATAAACAGGTAAATCAACATCATGAGCTTCTTTGATTAACAATGATGAACGTTCTTTTAAAAGATTGATGTAATACTCTTTTTCCTTGAGAAATTCATCGCAATGATTATTTATTATATCGGCGAAATTTTCCATGGCGGCATTGTTGATATTTGACCATGTTGAACGGCATGTTTTTTCAAATATATCAGTGACAAATTCACAATCTTTTTCATTACTTGAAAGGATAATGGCAGCGCCACATCTTTGCCCATATGAAGTCATGGATTTAGAAATTGAGAAGGCAATAATGATCAATACATTACTGTTGGCATTGTTGAATGATCGCATATAATTACGACTGTCTTTCAGGTTATAGCTATAGTCGATGTATGCTATATCGTTTAGAAGAACACATGGAACATCAGCGTTATTCATTGTTTCGATAATTTTATCGAATTCTTCTTCACTGTATGATTGACCGCATGGATTATGACATGGACTGTTAATAATCACCAGTACTCTTGATTGTCTTGCCGCAAGAAGCTTTATTTTATCCAGTAAATCATTGAGATTGTAGATGTCATAAGTCGTGGTATTGAGATGATATTCCTTAGCCATTAATTTATATGATCCCCATGCAACTTCAGGAAGTAAGAGCGTATCTCCTTCTTCAAGAATATCTTTTATTGTCAGACTTACTGCTCCAGTGCCTCCGCTTGTTGCGACACATGATTTATATAGATTGACCTTATCTTCCAACACGTGTTTTAGAACGGCATCAACATAATTTCTATTTCCTTTGATTGCCTCTGAATACTTAGCGAAAACACGGTTATCAAGTTGTTTAAAGTATGAATAGTAACTGTCAAGTGCGACTAGCTGACCGTTTTCATCACACAGAGATCCGATTGTGGCATTGACTTTATCTTCCGACTTATCTTCATTAGCCATAGATAAAACTGGAAATACAGTATCAACAATTTTGGTACAGTCGGTGTTATTTTTAATAAACTTCATAAATATATACCTCAATTTTCTTATGTTTTATATTATAATACATTTATGAGTTCATTATATATAAAAGATTCCCTGGCACTTATAGATTTTACCAGGAGTTACCATAGTTCTATAGAAGAGCTACTAAATTCTGATGACTTCAGATCATTTTTAAAGGTTTTTATTGCTGATTTAAAGGAAAAAGACAGTGAACTGTACAAGTGGCTTTGTGCGGACATGGAGGACGGAGAAGTTTTAGATTCTGTAATAGGGACACTTCAGTTTTTGACTGTCATTTCATTAGACAGAAATCAATATATCAAGGAAGAGGATAGGCCTATTCTGCTTAAGTTAGTTGAGAGAGCTTACCATTTCTGGCGTAATATGCATCGTTATTCTCTGATTTACTCAAATAGTGAACATGGATTACTGCTGTCAAACTTTTTGATGGCAGATATGCACTATAATGAAACAATCCTGTCTTTTTATCGTATGATTCAGGAAAAGCTTCAGGGAACTCCAAATAATGTATATCGACAGCTTCAGGCTGGAACCAACGGAAGTCTGTTTTTGACGAGATTTAATATTGGTATCAGTGGAAAATATCAGTCACTCAATAAGGCTTATATGATACAGAAGGTTATGATGCGAAGCCCAATTATCATTAATCTAAAACATAATAAACGTATAGGCACTTTTACGGAAACTGATGTTGATCCATTTAGAGAAGAATACGATTACAGTGACTATATGTGTTTCCCGATTTATGTTGGAACATCTATGGTCTATGTGTATTTCCATAAGGACTTTACTGCTTCAGCAATTGGTTTAGCTAATCTTTTTGAATTTGTTGGATTCAATGAATTGAGAGATAAACCAGATGCGATAATACTGTTTGGCATTAATGATGATAAGAATGAAACTGTATATTATTATGATCAGGAAAATGATGTGTATATTGGAAAGATATCATATATGCCTATTATTGAATATTTTGGTTATTTCAAGAAAATGGCATTAACTCTGCATAATCTTATCATGATTAAAAAAGGATATTTACCAATTCATGGAGCGATGCTGAATCTATATATGAAGGATAGAAGCCGTAAAGGGGTCTGCCTCATGGGTGATAGTGGTGCAGGTAAATCGGAAACCATCGAGGCTTTAAATCGTATTGGCAGTGAAATTGAAAGACAGGAATTGATATTCGATGACATGGGTACGATGTATATCAACGAAAAAGGTGAGGTTGTGTGTGTTGGTACAGAAATAGGTGCATTTGTAAGACTTGATGACCTTGATTCTGCAAGTGCTTATAAGGATCTCGACCGTTCAATTTTCTTCAATCCAGGCAATACAAATTCTCGTGTTATTACACCTGCTTCACCGTATAAGATGGTTACATCTGAACATAAAGTTGATATCTTCTTATACGCTAATAACTATGATGATAAAAAAGGTATCAATATAATTAATGATGTCGATGAAGCGAAGAAAATTTATATTGCTGGAAAACGTTTCGCGCTTGGTACAACAAACGAAAAAGGCTTATCTACAACCTATTTTGCCAATCCATTTGGTCCTATGCAGGAAAAAGATAAATGCTCAGCTATTATTGATAAAGTATTTAATGCCTTAAACAGAAATGGTGTCTTGCTTGGAGAAATATATACCAATCTTGGTTTAAAGAATAAAGGAGATGGCGGCATTGATGTCGCTGCAAAAGAATTACTAGAATTGATTAAGAATTAAGCACAGATATGTGCTTTTTCTCTAAAAAGAGGTACAGAATATGAAAGTTTTACTGATGACATTTAATTCTTCTTATATTCATCCAAATCTGGCGCTAAGATGGTTATATGTATCAAGAGATAAGAGTCATGAAACATTTATTCGCGAATATACAATTAAGGACAATCTTGATAAGGTTATAAAAGAGATTGATGATTTGGATGTTGATGTAATCGGGATGAGTGTATATATCTGGAATGCTGAAATCACAAGAGAATTTATCAGAAAGATAAATAGTGATAACAGGTATAGAATTATTCTTGGAGGGCCTGAAGTTACATATGAATGTGATGAATGGCTAGATGAAAATATTGAAGGTATCATCAAAGGTGAGGGTGAAATATCATTTTGGGATGCAGTAAATCATAAAAGTAATATCGATGGGTTTTATTCAAAAGAATATAAATCAGAAGTAGCTTATGCCAGAGTTGATATCGATTATCTGGAAAGCCTTGAAAGTCCATATTATTTAAGCTTTGATGATAATAATCGTCATAACAGATATATGTATCTTGAGACGAGCAGGGGATGTCCATACAGATGTTCGTACTGTCTTTCTTCGCTTGATAACCATGTTAGAAACTTTTCTTTAGAATATGTTTATAGACAACTGGATATGCTGAAAACTCATCCGGTTAAACAGGTTAAGTTTCTTGATCGAACATTTAATTCTCATCCCAAAAGGGCATTAGACATTGCCAGATATATCAACGAGCTTGATGTAGATGTTTCATTTCAGTTTGAAGTGGCACTTGAATTTTTCTCGAAAGATCTTCTTGATTTTTTTGTAAATGCCAAAAAAGACCGTTTCCGTTTTGAAGTTGGAGTTCAGACTTTTAATCAGAAAACTCTGCAGGCAATAAACAGAGTTCAGGATGAAAAAAGATTATCCGATAACATTTCATTATTTGCCAGAAATGGTCTGATTATGCATACTGATCTGATTGCAGGATTGCCATATGAAGGATATGATTCGTTTAAAGAGTCTTTTTATAAACTTTTCAGACTGCATTCTGATGAAATTCAGATGGGCATTCTCAAACTGTTAAAGGGAACAGTAATGAAAAGAGAAGCCTTGCAAAATGGCACTATTGCCAATAATTATCCACCATATGAAGTCATCTCTACAAGGTGGCTATCAAAAGGTGAGATGGATCGAATTAAAGGTGTTGCGAAAGTTCTTGATAAGACTTACAACAATTCTCGAATGCGTTATACATTTGATACCTTATATGAAATGGGATTTGATATCTTTGAAATAATGGCAGATTATCAAAAGAGACTTAGTACAATCAATAAAATACAGATCAGTGATTATTTTGTCGAACTGGATAAAATCATGGATGATGAATATCAAACTGATATCAAGGGAATTCTTTTAAATGATTACTATCGTCTTTTTAATGAAAGACCAAAACCAATCTTTAAAAGGCCGGATGAAACGATTAGAAAAGAACTATATAAAAAGCTGATTGAACAAGGTTACGATGAACATATGCTTAATCAGTACAGTTTACTTGACTATGGCTATGAAAATGGACTGATATATCAGCTGATTATTTATTCACCATTACATAAACTGGCAAGAATTGAAAAATACAGTCTTGATTTAGATAGAATTGGTTAGTTTTCTTTCCATCAATACTGCAGCGGTGTCATTGGACATCGTTTTTTCTTCACCAGTTTTAATAAAACCATTTTTTAACCAGAATGCTTCAGCTTGCGGATTTCCTTTAATATAAGCCAGGCGTAATGTGTCAAGAGGACTTTTAAGATTATTTATGAGATTTGTAATTATTGATGAACCGATACCCTGGTTTTGAATGGTGGAAGAGGTCATAAAAAAGCCAATAAAAACTGTATGTTTATTTGGGTAACCGACAATAAGATCCATAACAGCGATCAATCTGTCATTTAAAAAATATCCGATATAATATTTGTCTTCTGGTGTTTTCCCATCTGGCAAAGCATACATATCATCTATTATGTCCTGTTTATCAGGAAATGGTGGATAATACTCAAAATATAAAGGATTACCTTTCATGAGCTTAAGGATATCATCATAATCACCCTCGTTTAATTTTCTTATAAAATATCTGCTTGAATTAATTTCTTTCATGAGGTTATTATACAATACAAAAAAGAGATTAAAATTTCTCAATCTCTTCTTTTAAAGTTTTGACAATCTCGCTTTGAGGAACAGTTCTTACAATCTGTCCTTTTTTAAAAAGTATTGCTGAATCTTTGCCACCAGCTACTCCGATATCAGCTCTTGATGCTTCCTGTGGGCCATTTACAGGACAACCCATAATCGCAACTGTTACATCTTTTTCAAGTTTGTTCAGATATTCTTCCATTTCCTTAACGATAGGCAACATATCATACTGAATACGTCCGCATGTTGGACATGAAATCAGCGTTGGAATATCTTTATAAAGACGGCAGGCTTTAAGCAGTTTTTTGGCAACAATTACTTCCTTGACAGGGTCATCGCTAATAGAAATACGAACGGTATCACCAATACCATCAAGTAACAGATTTCCAAGAGCCAGTGATGATTTGATTGAACTATCAAGCATGCCTCCAGCTTCAGTAACACCAAGATGCAAAGGATAAGGGAAGGTCCTGGCTGCAAGTTTATAGGCGTTGATTGTTTCGATTGGATCGCTGGATTTAAATGACAGACATATGTCACGAAAATCTAAAGCTTCCAGAATACGAATATGATCTTTAGCACTTTCAATCATTGCTTCTTCTGAATGCTTATATTTTTTATTTAATGAACCGGCATTGATTCCAATACGGATGGCAATATGTTTTTCTTTGGCAAGTTCAACAATTTCTTTAATCTTATTTTCATCTTCAATGTTTCCTGGGTTAAGTCTAATCTTATCTACACCCTGTTTAATTGCTTCAATTGCAAAATCAGGATTGAAATGGATATCAGCCACCAGCGGTATTGAAATATTCCTTTTTATCTCGCCAATAGCTTTTGCATCCTCCATATCAAGAACTGCTACACGTATAACTTCACAACCGGCATCTTCAAGATCGTGTATCTGTTTGATGGTTGCATCAACATCCTTGGTTTTAGTATTGGTCATTGACTGAATAACCACTCTATTCTGACCACCGATCTTTATATTTCCAACATTTATTTGTTTTGTTAATAATCTTTCTGGCATTATAAGTCTCCTTTTACCATAGATATAATATCACAATTATGTAAATATGTGGCTTTATTGCAGGGTTTTAAAATTAAAGATATTTGAAAAACGTTTTCCTTGTTGTATAATTGTGTTGGTTCGTTTTTAATTATTTGGAGGAAAATGAAATGTTTCAGAATAAAGAACAGTTCAAGGCAACTCTGATTGACTATATGGAAAAGTCATATGGTAAGAGCCTTGATGAGTCAACAATGATTGAGAAGTACCTTGTTCTTGCAGATATGGTCAATTCCACTGCTAAAGAATCATGGAAAGGTTCAAAAGAAGCAACAAGAAATAAAAATAAAAAACAGATGTATTATTTCTCTCTCGAATTCCTGATGGGAAGAATGCTCAGTAACAATCTTATGAATCTGGGTGTATACACTGTAGTTAAAGATGGTTTAAATGATCTGGGTATCGATATCAATGAATTAGAGGATCTGGAAAGCGATGCAGGACTTGGTAATGGTGGTCTTGGAAGACTTGCTGCATGTTTCTTAGATTCTTTAGCTAGCCTTGGATATCCAGGTAATGGTAATACCATTCGTTATCAGTATGGTTTATTTAAACAGCTGATTATCAACAAGGAACAGGTAGAAGTACCTGATCAGTGGCTTAAGCTTGGTAATCCATGGGAAGTAAGAAAACCAGATAAAGCTGTTACTATTAAATACTATGGACATGTAAACATTTCTCGTGGTTCTAGAGGGGAACTGGTTTTTGACCATGTCGATACAGAAGATGTAGTTGCTGTACCGTATGATATGCCAATCGTTGGTGCAGACGGTAAGCGTACAAATACATTAAGAATGTGGTCAGCAGAACCAAGTGATCGTTTCCGTGGCGACTTCCGTAAGTATCTTAGTGATGTTAATGATATCTGTCTGAATGTTTATCCAGATGATTCAACTGAATATGGTAAATATTTACGTATTAAACAGGAATATTTCTTTGTATCGGCTGGTTTACATGCGATTGTTCGTGAACATATGCGTGTTTATGGAACTTTATCAAATCTGCATGAAAAAGTAGTTATTCAGCTGAATGATACTCATCCAGCAATGGCAATTCCTGAACTGATGCGTATTTTAATGGATGATTATCACTATGACTGGGATCATGCATTATATATTGTCAATAATACTTTTGCATATACAAACCACACAATTATGTCAGAAGCTCTTGAAAAATGGCCTGTACAGTATATCAAAACATTATTACCACGTATCTATCTGATTATCGAAGAATTAGATCGTAAATTTGAAGAGCAGATTATGGCTAGAGGTGAGAGCCGCGACTTCTTTAACCGTGTCAGAATCATATCTCTTGATAATAATGTTCGCATGGCTAATTTATCAATTGTTGGTTCATTCTCTGTAAATGGTGTTGCAAAACTGCATACAGATATTCTGATTAATGATGTATTCAAGGATTTCTATTCACTATTCCCAGAAAAATTCAACAATAAGACTAACGGTATTACACAAAGACGCTGGTTACTGCATTCAAATCCTCAATTAACCAGTCTGATTGAAAAATATATTGGTCCTGATTTCAAGGAAGACTTCAACAGAATTGAAGACTTATTGAAATATGTTGATGATGAAAATCTGCAGAAGGAATTCTTAGAAATCAAGAAAGAAAGAAAAGTTATACTTTCTAACTATCTCAATAAACACTACGGTATTAAACTTGATGAAAATTCAATCTTTGATGTTCAAGCTAAACGTCTGCATGCTTATAAAAGACAGCTTTTAAATATCCTGCATGTTATTTATCTATATCAGAGAATTAAGGAAGATAAGAGCTTTGCAATGCCTAAGACAACATTTATCTTTGGTGCCAAGGCAGCTTCAAGTTATTATTTCGCCAAGAAGGTTATCAAACTGATTAACTGTGTTGCTGAAGTAGTTGATAATGATCCTGAAGTTTCTAAATATATCAAGGTTGTATTTATTCCAAACTACCGTGTTACAATTGCTGAAAAATTAATGAATGCAGCTGATGTATCTGAACAGATTTCTACAGCTGGTAAGGAAGCCAGTGGTACAGGTAATATGAAGTTTATGATGAATGGCGCAGTGACATTGGGCACTCTTGATGGCGCTAATGTTGAAATCGCTGATCTTGTAGGTGAAGATAATGTTGAAATCTTCGGTTTACGCACAAATGAAGTAGCTGACTTGAAGGCACGTCATTATGATGCTTATACATATTACTGTAACGACACAAGAATTCATAAGGTTGTTGATGCATTAACTGATGGCACATTCTCAAGTGATCACGATGACTTCAAGGTTATTTCTGATGAATTGCTGGTAAATGGAGATGAATACATGGTACTTGCTGACTTTGATTCATATGTAAAAGCACATGAAAACATCAATAAATACTATGCTGATGAAAAGGGTTGGGCTAAAAAGTGTCTTGTGAATATTGCCAAGAGCGCATATTTCTCAAGCGATAGAACAATTGAACAGTATGCTAGTGACATCTGGAATATTGAAAAATGCAATAAATAGTTATGGAGAAAACAGCATTCTATTTAGACGACTATACATTAATAAAGGCTTATTTCTATAAGCCTTTTGATGCGTCTGCTGTTAATGAGATTAAAATTCTTAAAAACGGCAAAGAAATAGAATATCAGATTGGCATTGAATTTGAACGTAACGAATATGTTAAATATAAGATAATACTTGAATCTGAATATGAATATAACGATGATATTGTAATTCTCTACAACAACAGGAGTCATCATCCACGTTTACGTCACATTGTGTCTACAAAGAGATTTGAAGACGATTTTTATCCAGATGTCAGAACACTTGGACCATTTTATAAACATGGAGAAACTACATTCAGAGTATGGGCACCACTCTCTGAGAGGGTTGAATTAAGACTGATTGAATTCAATCAGATTATGCCTATGACATATACAGAAAAAGGTGTATATGAGATAAATCTTAAAGGCAGTTATGATCTGATATCATATCGATATATCATCACAAGAGATGGTATCTCAAAAGAAACAGTTGACCCTTTTGCCTATAGTGGTGGACCAAACGCATCATGTTCAACAGTTCTTGATCCTGATAAGTTCATCAAGAAAAAAATCAAGCCGGCAAATGAAATTAAAAATAATAATGATGCGATTATCTATGAAATCAGTGTTCGTGATTTTACTAGTATTGTATGCTCAGGTACAAAGACTCATGGTTTATTCATCAGCCTTTGTGAAGATGATACTGCTTTTGAAGGATTACCTACTGGTTTATCATATATAAAGGATCTGGGTGTTACACATATACAACTGATGCCAGTAATGGATTTTGGTAGTGTTGATGAGGTTAAGAAAGATAGCTATAACTGGGGATATGATCCAAGTCAGTATAATGTCACTGAAGGTATATACTGCAGCGATGTATATGATCCTTATAAAAGGGTTAATGAATTAAGAGAGATGGTCAATAAAATGCACGAAAATGATATTAGAGTTAATCTCGATATCGTTTTCAATCATGTATATCAT
This sequence comes from Bacillota bacterium, assembly GCA_029097145.1. GTDB lineage: Bacteria > Bacillota_I > Bacilli_A > Erysipelotrichales > Erysipelotrichaceae > JAHHTG01. The sequence continues at coordinate 1,734 of JAQXNC010000083.1, read as the reverse complement.
GCAAGTGAATTCTCTTTTGAAATACTGCTTCCATATTTTGCCTTTAGATATGCGGATGATGAAACGTTATCCAATGGTTCATTCTGTGGAAATGAAATCAGATCAGAGAATAAACTGATGCATGACTATATACTTCTGATGTCTTCAAGATATCTGGATATTTATGATATTGATGGTCTGCGCTTTGATCTTATGGGTTTGACAGATATTGACACTGTTAATGATGTTTATAAGGAACTGAAGAAAAAGAAGGCGGATTTTATGTTGTATGGAGAGGGTTGGGATATGCCTAGTACTCTGGCATATAATAAACGTTCTTCTTTGAATAACTCATTATCACTTAAGAATATAGGTTTCTTCAATCCACGTTTCAGAGATGGTGTCAAGGGACCTACAATGGGTGATAGTGTTTATGAACCGGGATATGTTTTAGGAAATCTTGGATTGACTCATGAGATAAAGGAATGCTTAGGAGCCTTTGTTTTAAATGGTTATTTTTCTAATCCAGGACAGAGTGTTAATTATGTAGAATGTCATGATAATACTACTTTCCTTGATAAGATGCAGTTATGTATACCGAATGAGTCATATAAAAATGGGAAAAAGCGTGCTAAGCTAGCCCTTGCATTAATACTTTTGGCTCAGGGAATTCCATTTATTCACAGTGGACAGGAATTTTTAAGAACCAAGTATCGCATTGATGATACCTATAATAAAGGAGATTATTTTAACCAGATGGATTATGCCTTAAGAAATCAGAATATCGATGTCGTGAATTTCACAAAAGATATGATCAGGATTCGTAAGGAGTATAAAGAATTCCGTTATCATACCAAAGATGAGATTATTCATAATGTATTCTTTGAAGACTATTATGAAATGCTGATATATCATGCAGGAAAGATGGTAGTATTCATTAATCCAAGTGTATATGAACACAAATATAAGGTTAATAGTCGAATCAGAATAGTATATAATTGTGATTCATTTGATAAGGTAATTGTCAAAGATGAACTGACAATCAAACCATTAAGCATTGTAATTGGAGAAAATATTGCCTGATATTTGTCATCAATATATTATGTGAAAGCTTCAAAAAATATACAGAATATAACAGTTTTAAACAGTTTTTTATGACTGATTAAAACTGTTTTTTATTCAGTTTTCAAGGCTTAAAAGAGAAAAATTTATCAATCATAAATTCAGTGGATTTTTTAAAATTGAACTATGAGAAATCGTTAAGAATTTCATGAAAAATTATGAAAAAATAAATTTAAAAAAATGGTAAAAAAATAAATTGGAAGGGCTTTCATGTAATCGTTGTGCTATAATGAGTTTATAAGAAAATCTTAGGGGTGTTTTTATGAAACAGAATAAAATGGTTGCCATGATCTTAGCTGGAGGTCGTGGTACTCGACTATTCGACTTGACAAAAAAAGTCGCAAAACCAGCAGTGCATTTTGGGGGGAAATATCGCATTATCGATTTTCCACTTTCTAATTGTGCCAACTCAAATATTTCAACAGTTGGTGTGCTAGTTCAGTATGAATCGGTATTGCTAAATTCTTATATCGCAAGAGATCATGTTTGGGGTCTTGATACTGCAGATGGTGGTGTTTATTGTTTACCTCCACGTGAAAAAGACGCTACTGATTTTGGATTATATCAGGGTACAGCAGATGCGATTACACAGAATATCGATTTTCTTGATCAGTCTGATGCAGAATATGTTCT
>JAQXNC010000082.1 GCA_029097145.1 Bacillota bacterium | reverse complement strand
TGAAATATTCAAAAGCAAAACTGATAATTGAGCTATAGCTCGTTTTTTAATGTCTAGATGGTACAGCTGTTAAGATGGTTAATATCTCAGTTTCATAATACGAATAAAAGAGCTGTGAAAACTCAATTTTCAGTTTCAAGTTTTTTCACAGCCCCTTTTTATTAACCTATGATCTTAAATTGGCATTATAGACTTTATTCAGTTCATTTAAGACTTTTTCATGAACCGGATTGATATCTTCAATCTTTAGTGTCTTTTCACTAGATTCATAAACAATATTAATCGATACTGATTTATAACCCTCTTTAATATGTTCACCTTTATAGACATCAAAGACTTCAACACTCTTAACCAGCTTACCTCCAGCTTTCTTGGTAACCTTTAAAAGATCTCTGGCTTTGACATCATCTTCAACTACCAGTGAAATATCACGGGTAATTGATGGATAACGGTTAACTTCAAGTGCCTTAATCTTAACCGGATTAGAATTAACCAGTTCTTCAAGATCAAGTTCACAATAGAAACTTTCGCCTGTTTTCCATTCCTTTTCAAGTTTTGGATGAACACGGCCAAGTATACCGATGGTCTTATTATTCATTCTGATTAAACAAGACTGATACGGATGGAAATGAGTTACATCGAGATCATTTTCAACCACAGTTACTCTACCACTTTCAAAGCCCATATGATCAAGCAGTTCCATCACAAGACCTTTTAAGACATAGAAACTGGCTTTAATACTATTGTGCATAACCTTAGATTCACTGAGCTTGCCATTTAATATTACTGATAATCTTTCTGACTGTTTACCTTCGGCATAGACTGTTGATATCTCATAGAGATTAACGTTCTCATTACCATGAGCCAGATTATAACTCAGATTTTCAAGGCTTGAATTCATAAGTCCTGTACGGATGTATTTACGGGCATCACTGAGTGGTGATAAAAGTGCAATCGAATCACCCAGAGCGAACGCTGTATCATTATTGTATTTTTCATTGACTAATGTATATGATACTGCCTCATTTAATCCAGCGTATGTGAGGACATTACGGATTGTACGACGCATAGATTGTCTTTTTGAAAGTTTACCGATAGTTGTATCCAGTAAAGCCAGCGTTGATCCTAGATCATCATAACCAGTTAAACGGATAACTTCTTCGTCGATATCTTCACGAATCTTGATATCAACACTACGATAGCTTGGTATATGAGCGACGATGTATTCACCTTCAATCGTTGGTTTGAAATCCAGACGATTTAATACATCCACGACTTCTTCAGTAGTATAGGTCTTACCGATTACACTGTTGATATGTTCAACTGTTTCCTTGACAGTATAAGGTGTATAGTTATCACTTCCCCATTCAACAGTCTTTTCAATACCTTTGGCATCAGCCAGTTCAATCAGAAGGTCAATTGCACGGTCCATTGCTTTCTTTTGAGCCAGAGGTTCAAGACCCTTTGAGAAACGCATAGCAGCTTCGGTCTGCAAACCAATACGGTTAGATGTACGTCTGATGGCAGCTGATGAGAAAAGTGCGCATTCAATCACAATACCTGTTGTATCATCAAGAATCTTGGTATTATCACCACCCATGATTCCAGCAATACCTGATGGAACACCATCATTGGTAATCATGACATCACCTTTTTCAATATTATAAGTAATACCATCAAGAGCTGTATATTCACCTTCATAGTCATCAACAACCGTAATCTCTTCATTAGGTATCATTCTTAAATCATAGAAATGCATTGGCTGACCAGTTTCCAACATGACATAGTTTGAAATATCAATCAGGTTATTAATAGATTTAATCCCATTAGCCAAAAGATGATCTCTCATCCATTTAGGTGATGGCTTAATTGTGACATCACGGACAACCTTCGCCAAGAAATGTGGACAGTTATCAGTCTTTGACTCCAGATGGAATCTTGTTTCTTCACCAATATCAGCCTTTCCTTCAAAATCTGGTAAAGTACATTTACGGTTTAGTATAGCCGCCATTTCTTTAGCCATCGCAAACATACCCAGGCAGTCCGGACGATTAGCGTAGATAGATACATCCAGAATATCATCTTCATAGCCAAGTCGATCTAGAATGTTCTCATCTCCAACTTCAAATTCATCACCAAGTTCTTCAATACCATTTAATGATGGTGAATTATCATCCAGAAGTTCCTTCCTAATACCAAGTTCCAGTAATGAACAAAGCATACCATTAGAAGCTACGCCTCTGATAGTACTGGCCTTAATCTCACCTAAAGGCAATTTAGCACCAACTTTAGCTACGATGACCTTTAATCCATTTCTACAATTAGGAGCTCCACATACAATGTCTAATACTTCACTTCCAATATCAACCTTTGTCACATGCAGATGGTCTGAATCAGGATGATCATGACATTCAATAACCTTACCAACTACAAGATTAGTACCCTGACCTAAAGTTTCAACACTTTCAACCTCAAAACCTGAATGGACAGCTTCATTAATTATATCTTCAGTACTTAAACCACTTAAATCAACAAACTGGCTCAACCATTTTAAACTTAACTTCATTTCACTCTACTCCTTTAATCAAGACGCTTAAAGCTATTTAAAAAGCGTATATCATTAGTATAGAAATCACGGATATCCTTAATTCCATACTTAATCATTGCCAGTCTTTCAATACCAACACCAAAGGCAAATCCTGTATAGATTTCAGGATCAATACCATTAATTCTTAAGACATCCGGATGTACCATACCGCCACCAAGAATCTCAATATAACCTATACCCTTACATACACTGCAACCCTTGCCACCACAGACATGGCATGTCATATCAACTTCAACACTTGGCTCTGTAAATGGGAAATATGAAGGTCTGAATCTGACTTTAGTACCTTCACCAAAGATTGAACCAACCATGAACTCTAATGCACCCTTTAAGTCTGAAAGGGTAACACCCTTACCAACAACCAGACCTTCACACTGCATAAACTGATGTGAATGAGTCGCATCATCATTATCACGGCGATAAACCTTACCAGGACAGATCAGTTTAATTGGCATTTTTCCTTCAGATTTTTCAAGTTCACGCATCTGAATAGCTGTAGTATGTGTTCTTAACAGTGTTGTTGGATTGATATAGAATGAATCCTGCATATCTCTGGCTGGATGATCAGCTGGAATATTAGCCTTTTCAAAGTTATAGTAATCCAGTTCAACTTCTGGCCCTTCTGCAATCTTATATCCCAGTCCAACAAAGCAGTCTTCAAGTGCTTCAACAATCAGATTCAGTGGATGTTTGGTACCGATATGAGGTGTATACTCATCGAGAGTAATATCGAGCTTTTCACTTTGAAGTTCAGCATTCATCTTTGCTTCTTCAAGTTCCTGTTTCTTTTCTTCAAGTGACTTTGTAAGTTCCTGTTTTAGTTCATTGACTACCTGACCAAACTTAGGCTTTTCTTCCTTTGGAAGATCCTTCATCTGCATCATCAGTCCCTGCACAAGACCCTTTTTGCTCAGATAAGCAATTCTGAATTCTTCTACTTCTTCAAGACTCTTCATTTCTGAGATCTTCATAAGACCTTCATCTTTTAATTTTTTTACGTCTTCCATAATACCTCCATAATAAAAACCGCAATCATATACAAGGAACGTATATAACCGCGGTACCATCCTATTTCACAAAAATGTGCTCTTGATTAAGCTATAACGGGCATACCCGAGAATGATTAGTTCTACTTTAAAAGTGAATTCAGTAAACCAGACATAGGCTAATTGCACCACTATAGCCCTCTCTTAATGACATCATCTACCTACTACTCTTTTAATTGACGTTTTAAATACTTGTTAATTATAGCTCTTTTTAAATCTTTTGGGAAGAATTTATTGTCTCATTATACAGATAATCAATAACTCTTTTACGGGTCACAATACCCATAAAGACACCTCTGTCATCGACAACTGGTACAAAGTTCTGATTCATAATCAGTTTGATTAAATCTTCCATATCTTCTGATACTTTTACTGGTTTATATTTATCCTTATTGATTATCTCTTCTACCATGATACCATCAAGCAGTTTAACATCATGATAATCACTATTAACAATATTCCAGAGGATATCACCTTCAGATACAGTCCCTATATATGTACCATCAGTCTTTGAGATAATAGGTATTGCGGTATAACCTCTAACCTTAATCTTCTTTAGGGCATCATAAGCAGTATCAGTATCATGCAGATACTCTAAACCCATCTTTGGGCTGAGAAAAAATAATATATTCATCTTATACCTTCTTTCACATATTTATTATCATATACACATTTATTATGCAAGTTTATTGAAGCATTATAATATTTATAAGATATTGATTATATATAAGATATAGATTATAATATACACAAAGAAAGGGTGTTAAATATGTTTAAATGGGCTACAGGCAATACATATGCCTTGATTGTAACGGTATATCCAACCAACCTGACGCTTAATACGCCATCAGCCTTGAAACTTAAGGATGCCAGATATTGTATGCTGGGGATTGATGTCGAAAAGAAACAGGCAGCAATTAAAGCCGTCAAAAAGGAAGAGATTGATCTTGGACTTGTACCACTTGAAAATCTGCACAGGATATCCTATGGCAAGGGATATGCCAGAATATCCAATAAATCCTTTATTGCTGATTTAGGGCGTTTTATAGATATCAAAGATGAAGGTGTCAAACTACCTTTGACATATGATGAATCTGAAAAGATGTTAATAATGAATATAGATTCAAATACTACTGGAGGGGATTAAATGTATTTCTGGTTATGGATAGGTGTCCTGATTGGATCGGTGTTACTTGAAGTGTTAACTGCTTCAGCACTGATATGTATCTGGTTTGCACCTGGAGCACTGGTTGGTCTTCTGGCTAACCAGTTAAATCTGTCATTTACTGTACAGATTATACTCTTTTTCACTGTATCAATACTCTCTTTTGTGATCATCAGACCGATGGCTAAAGAGTATCTGAGGGGTAATGTCATCGCTACTAATGCCGATCGTGTTATTGGTAAACGTACAAGACTGATTAAGGCTTATCACGATGGCGATTATGGTGAAGTCAGAATTAACGGGATGATCTGGAATGTCATCTCAAAAGATGGAAAGGATATCGATGAAGGAAAACTGATTGAAATTCTGGCTATCGATGGAACTAAACTCATTGTAAGAAAAATCATGGAGGATTAACTATGGAAACTATTATTGGAATTATTGGTTTTATACTTGCATTAATTATTGTTGTATCTTTATTTGCATATTATGTGCGTATTATTCCACAGGCAAAAGCTTTCGTTATTGAAAGACTTGGTGCCTACCACACTACTTGGCATACTGGTATTCATATTCTGTTACCATTTGTTGACCGTATTGCCAACAAAGTATCTTTAAAGGAGATTGTTAAGGATTTTGATCCACAACCTGTTATCACCAAAGATAATGTCACTATGCAGATTGATACTGTTGTCTACTTTCAAATAACTGATCCAAAACTATATACATATGGTGTTGAAAATCCAATCAACGCCATTGAAAATCTGACAGCTACTACACTTAGAAATATTATTGGTGATCTTGAACTTGATGAAACACTAACTTCGAGAGATATCATCAATTCCAAGATGCGTTCAATTCTTGATGAGGCTACTGACCCTTGGGGTGTAAAGGTTGGCCGTGTTGAAGTTAAGAATATTATTCCACCACGTGATGTTCAAGATCAGATGGAAAGACAGATGCGTGCTGAACGTGAAAGACGTGAAAAGATTCTACAGGCCGAAGGTGAAAAACGTGCAGCTATTCTTGAAGCTGAAGGACAAAAAGAAGCTATGATTCTTAAGGCAACCGCCAAAAAGGAATCAATGATTACTGAAGCAGAAGGTCAGGCAGTCGCTATGGAAAGAGTCTTCAAAGCTCAAGCTTTGGGTATTCAGATGATAAATGAGGCTAATCCATCAAAACCATATCTGACTATCGAAGGATATAAAGCACTTGAAAAACTGGCTGATGGACAGTCTACAAAAATCATCGTACCTTCAAATTTACAAGATATTGCCGGTACTTTAAGTGCTCTTGGTGAGGTTATGAAAAAAGATAACAAATAAGCGCTGTAAGCGCTTATTTTATGTACAGTTTTATGGACATAAATATTGTATTTATATTGCATAAATAGTATCATATATTGTATGAGGAGGGAGACTAGCATATGAAAAAAATTTCCAACTCAGAATTTGTTGTGATGGATTTATTATGGAAGGAAGGACGTTCTTTAAACCGCCATGAGATCGCTGAACTTATCCGTAAGAATCCTAAAAACGAACCATGGGAATTGCCTACTATCTCTACTTTCATTTCAAGACTCTGCAGTAAAGGTGTCTTGACTTATGAGAAGAAAGATAGGATGTATCACTACTATCCTGCGGTAACAAAAACTGAATACATTCAAACCATGATTAATCAGAAATTAGAAGAGACTTTTAGGATGTCTTTCGATGAACTTGTATTAGAATATACAGGCAACAAGAAGACAAAACAAAACATCAAAAAGGTTGATGAATACATTAAAAATTTCTCTGTCGATTAGTTCAATAAAATATAGATCCTGTCATAAATGACAGGATTTTTTAACAAATAACTCAAATAATTATTATAATTAAATTATATAAAGATGAGGTATGTAATATGGATATCAGTCAGTATTTTATAAGCGGTGATATTAAGGGAGCCATAAACTATATGCGTGAACATGAAGAATTCAAAGATATTCTTAATACATATATCACTCTTTTCGAAAAGGAAGAATATCTGAATTATGAGATACCTGATGTACTGAATGATATTCTGCGTTTTTATCAGATTTATTATCATAATCTTTTCTATTGCGATATGCCTTTAAATGAAGCTGATGATATATTACTTACAAGCCTTAAAGAATATATCGGATTTAAGGATGCGAATGAAATGGAACTAAAAGAAAAACTGGAATCACTTTTTGAAGCCAATGGATATCATGCCCTCTTTGGAAAAACACAAGGTTATTATGGACCATATATCTGGAAAGAGACTATTCCAACATCCTATGAAGTTGAACTTCCAGATATTACTGCTGAATATAAAGTCAATATTTTAAAAGGTTTTATCTTTAGAGGATGGATGGACTATCTGACCTTTGGAAGATTTGGTACAGGTGGTTGGGCAGCTGAAGATGGTACAATCTGCTGTATTGAAAAAGCCTATGACTTTAAATCTGAAAGATTCCTTGTATCTCTTTTAAAACATGAAGCTCAACATACCGTCGATATGAAAGAATTTCCAGGAATTACAGAGACAGAACTTGAATATCGTGCCAAACTTGTTGAACTCTGTTATACAGAGAATCCAGCGTTGCTGTCAAAATTCATAACTGAAGCTGATAATTCAAGAGAAAATGATTCTCATGCCCTGGCTGCATATAGAATCGGGCAGAACTTTCCAGATATTGATTTAAATAATGTAAAAGAAATTCAAAATCACGCCCTGATACTGTTTAATCTAAGCAATGAAGAGATGAAAGAAAAGTACCAAAAATAAAAAAGAAGACGCACTGTTGTCTTCTTATTTTTTTAGATGGTGCCGATACCCAGAATTGAACTGAGAGCTAATCCTTACCATGGATTTGTGTTACCATTATACCATATCGGCAATATCTCATTATTTGAGATACTTATCTATTTTATGATATATATCGCAGACTGGCAAGCCCATAATTGAATAATAATCACCTTCTATACTTTTTATGAACTTTGAACCCAGACCTTGAATGGCATATGAACCAGCTTTATCCATTGGTTCACCAGTTTTTATATACTGATAAATCTCTTCATCACTCATCTTTGACATCGTAACCTTTGAAATATTAGCGAATGTATCATGACCTTCACAAGATATAATCGTAACAGCTGTAATAACCTCATGAGTATTATCAGATAAGGTTTTCAACATATCAAAAGCTTCTCTCTCATCATGCGGTTTACCTAATCTTTTCCCATCAAGTGTTACCATGGTGTCTGAACCAATAACGACAGCTTCACGATGGTCCTTAAATACAGCATAAGCTTTACGATAAGAAAGCTTTTTTATTTCTTCAACAAGATCATTCTCCACATTTAAAGTTTCATCAACTTCCGATGTGATAACTTCAAATTCATATCCCAGATTACCAAGTAGTTCTTTGCGTCTTGGAGAACCGCTAGCCAATATCAGTTTCTTCATACGTTTCCCTTCTATTTAATTACTTTTATATTTTCATAATGATTTAAAGTAACCTTCTTTTCTCTTA
>JAQXNC010000081.1 GCA_029097145.1 Bacillota bacterium | reverse complement strand
TGGTAATTCCTGCATATGTCAATATTATGGGACTTAGTCTTGATATGATTGTAGGCATGGGTACTAAAATATTCCCGGTAGTAACTAATACATTTACACTTGTTTTGTTCTGTACAACCACATTTATTTTAATTAAAGGATTTACTGTATCACTGATTTCTGCTTTGATTTACAAACACGTTTCACCTCTGCTAAAATAATAGTTTGAAATCATTAAAATGCCTTCAAAATGAGGCATTTTTTAATATTTTTTGAAAAAAATTACATAAAAAATACAAATATTTTTATAAATGGTTATAATAAAGATAGATAAGTGTGTAAAAACGCTTATTTTGTGTATCATTTATTTTTCTATAAGAATTTGTTATAATTATTCGGTGGAGGTTTATATGGCAAGACTTACAAGAACCCAAAAGTACGCTGAATTAAGAGATCAGTTGGAAAATGGACGTGAAATAGAAATAAAGAGTGATGCTCTGAATAAATTCGAAGACAAACTTGAACAGTTAAATATTGATTCAGTTAATGTCAAAGAAGAAGTTACAGAAGCTCCAAAAGAAGAAAGTTCTGAATTGCCTTTAGAAGAAGTTAATACAGAAGTTAATGAAGAAGCAGTGATTGAAGAAGAACCAACTGAAGAAGTGGTTGAAGAACCAACTAAAGATGTATCTTTAGAAGCGGCTGAAGAGGTTGTTTTAGAAGTTCCTGCATCAGAAGAACCAAAAGAAGAAGTTAATGATGACTATGTTCCTTTTGATTTTGATGAACCAGTTTCAGATACAGAAACAGTTGAGGAAGAAACTGTAGATGAAAATCTGGTTGAAGAACCTGTAATAGAAGAAACACCTAAAGAAGAACCTGTTGTTGAAGAAACACCGGTTGAAACTGAGACTTCTGAAAATGAAGAAACATCTTCAGAAAGTGATATAGACAATGATGAACCAATCGATTTATTAAGCAGTCTTTTAAATGATTTCGAAGAAGTAAAACCAATTGTTGAAACACCTGAAACAGTAAATGAGGAAGCAGATGTTCCTGCAGAAAATGAAGAGGCTGAACCAGCTTCTGAGGTTTTGGAAGAATCTGCTGAAGAAGTTGTTACTACTGAAGAAACAAAAAACGATGAACCTGTTGACTTATTAGATAGCTTATTAAGCGATCTTGACAGTATTACTCCAGTTGTTGAAAACAATGATGAAGAGAGTGAGACTATAGATGTTCAAAAAACACCTGTTGAAACTGTGACTGAAGAAGTTGAGGAAGAAACTCCGGTTTTAGAAGAAGTGAATGAACCATCTGAAGAAGAAACTGCACCAGAAACTGATGAAGAACCAGTAGTTTTAGAACCTGTTGTTTCTAAAGAAGATGCTGAAGTTATTGATAATCAGTATCTTGAAGAATGCTTAAATGAAGTAAATGAATACAACAAGTCAAAAGGTCTGATGACTGCTGATGAAGTTCCTTCTACAATTTTAAATGAGATCAGAGGAATCAATACTCAGGAAATGCCTGTTGTAAATGAGAATACTGAAGATGAATTAAGTAATACAGTTACTCTTGAAATTAAGAAGATTCTATCTGAACTTGAAGCTGAAGACAATAAGGAAGAATTCACTCATGAAGTTGAGGCACAGATGCCGCCAACAGTTGAAGAAGAATTACCAAAAGAAGTATCTGATATGCTGAAGAGTTATATGAATTCTGAAGAAAATAAGACTTCATCAAATCTTGAAGAAACAATGCTGGTTGAAAACATGTCTGATATCAAAGAAGAAATCAAGGCTGTTAAGGAAAGTGTAGCCAACGAAGCTACTCTTGATTCAACTTTATTAAATGAAACCATGCCTCTTGAAGTGGCTGGTGATACAACTGTAGTTCGTAAAGCTCATGATGATGAAGAAGACGATGAAGATGAAGAACGTGGACCAAACAGAATTCTGAACTTTATCCTGATTTCATTAATTGTTGTATTATTATTGATCCTTGGATTTATTGGTTATCTGATTCTGGTAGCTCAGGGTATTATCTAATGAAAATTAATATCGCAATAGATGGCCCAAGTGCTGCTGGAAAAAGTACAGTAGCTAAGGAACTTGCCAAAAGACTTGGATATACACATCTTGACACAGGATCGATGTATAGAGCTGTTGCATATATTACAAAAGAAGCAAATATTAAAATTGACGATGAAGAAAAAATCGTCAATTTAATTAATATGAGCAATATTGAGATTTCAAATGATAATCATATCACTGTAAATGGCAAAGATATAACTGAGATTATCAGAAGTAATGAGATATCGATGGCTGCTTCAGATGTATCAAAGCTAAAAAGGGTCAGAGAGGCTCTGGTAGCTATGCAGAGAAAAATTGCGTCACAAAAGGGATATATCCTGGATGGACGAGATATTGGTACTGTGGTTTTAAAAGATGCTGAAGTAAAGATTTATTTAATTGCTTCAGCTGAGACACGCGCACAAAGAAGAGTACTGCAGAATAAAGAAAAGGGTATCCCTTATGATTATGAACAGATACTTGAAGATATTAAGAAAAGAGATTATCAGGATATTCATCGCAAGGAATCTCCACTGAAAAAAGCTGAAGATGCGATTGAATTAGATAGTTCTGATATGACACAAGAGGAAGTAATATTAGAAATTTTAGATATTATAAATAAAAGAATATAACAGGAGGTACATCTGATGATTGATGGAACAATTGCGGTAGTAGGACGTCCTAATGTCGGTAAGTCTACGCTTTTTAACCGCATGCTTGAACAGCGTCTGTCAATAGTTGAAGATTCTCCTGGCGTTACACGAGATCGTATTTATGGTGACTGTCAGTGGTTATCTAAAACATTTCGACTCATTGATACTGGAGGAATTCAGCTGGATGACGCTCCATTCCAGAAAGAAATCAATGCACAGGTTGAAATTGCTGTGGAAGAAGCTGATGTCATCATTTTTATTGTCAATGGCCAGGAAGGATTGACTAATGATGACGAATATATAGCCAAACTGCTACGTAAATCAAAAAAACCGGTTGTACTGGCAGTTAATAAAACTGACGATATTGCGATGATCAACAATATTTATGAGTTCTATAAACTGGGATTTGAACCAATTGCCCTGAGTGCGTCACATGGTATAGGTGTAGGTGATCTGCTTGATAAATGTGTTGAACTGATGCCTGATAAAAAAAGTGATGCATATGATGGAATGATTAAGTTTGCGATTATTGGTCGACCAAACGTTGGCAAATCAAGTCTGACCAATGCCTTTTTAAATCAGGAACGCGTTATTGTCAGCAATATTGAGGGTACAACCCGTGATGCGATTGATACTGTCTTTAATGCCAATGATAAATCTTATGTCGTAATTGATACAGCTGGTATCAGAAGACGTGGAAAAATCTATGAAAATATTGAGAAATATTCAGTATTAAGAGCTAAGGCAGCTATTGATAGAGCTGATGTAATTCTGGTGGTAATCGATGGTGAAAAAGGTATTATTGAGCAGGATAAGCATGTGGCTGGATTAGCTCACGAAGCTTTAAAAGGCGTTATTATTGTATATAATAAGTGGGATCTTGTTGAAAAAGATGAAAAGACAATGTCTTTGATTGAAAATAAAATCCGCACAGAATTCTCATATCTTGACTATGCACCAATTGCCTTTACAAGCGCTAAAAATAAACAGCGTATCAATACACTGTTACCGCTGATAGATCTTGTTTATCAGAATGTCAATTTAAGAATCAAGACAAATGTGTTAAATGAAGTTATTATGGATGCTCAGCTGTCAAATCCACCGAAGACACATAATGGTAAACGTTTAAAGATATATTATGCTTCTCAGGTTGAAACAGCTCCTTGTGTAATTGTGCTGTTTGTTAATGATCCTGAATTAATGCACTTCTCTTACCAGCGATATATTGAAAATAAATTGAGAGAAGCATTTGGTTTTGAAGGTGTGCCAATCAAGATAATTGCTAGAAAGAAGGAAGATTAGTGAAAATAAGAGTAATAGGTACGGGAAGCTGGGGAACAGCTCTGGCTCAGGTACTGTGTGATAATGGTGAAGATGTCATTCTTTATGGCGTTTCTAAGGATGAGGTTGATGACATCAATAATAATCATCGAAATTCCAAATATTTTGATACACTGATTAATCCTAAGTTAAAAGCCAGCAATGATTTTAATATAGTTAGGGACGCTGATGTGGTATTGTTGGGAGTTCCTGTTATGGCGATTGAAAGTGTCTGTCATCAACTTGAAGAAACTCTTGACCATCCTGTGTTGCTGATCAATGTCGCTAAAGGATTCCATCCAGTAACTAAAGAAAGATTATCAGTAGCTATCAGAAGCTTTATGAATGATAAGTTATTGGATCTGGTTTCTCTTATAGGTCCAAGTCATGCTGAAGAAGTAATATTGAGAAAACTGACAACAGTCAATTCTGTATGTGAAAATGATGAATCTGCCAGAACTGTTCAGAAGATATTCGCCAATGATTATTTCAGGGTTTACACAAATAATGATGTGATTGGAGCTGAAATTGCAGCAGCTACCAAAAATGTTATGGCAATAGCTTCTGGTGTTTTAGAAGGTTTAGGGCAGGGAGATAATGCCAGAGCAGCTTTAATGACAAGAGGACTGGCTGAAATGACACGTTTTGGAATGGCTTTTGGTTCAAAAAAGGAAACTTTCCTTGGCCTTAACGGTGTAGGTGATCTGATTGTTACATGCTCATCGTATCATTCAAGAAACTTTAACTGTGGTCTTAATATTGGTAAGGCCAATGATGCTAGCGAGTTTCTTAAGAATAATACCAAGACAACTGAAGGCATTAATACCTGTCGTGTCGTTAGAGAACTGGCGCTTGAAAAAGGTATTGATATGCCAATCACAAATGAAGTATATGCTGTGTTATTTGAAGGTAAACGTCCTGATGAAGCTATCAGAGACCTGATGACAAGACCTTTGAAAGCAGAAGTAATTTAAGCCGTTTAAACGGCTTTTTATTATGCGCTAAATAAAAAGGCTCTTCAATATTTAAAGAGCCTTAATAAGCTTTATTTGACCTGTGTACAGAATCTTTCATCTGATAGAGAATACCAGGCACATACTTCAACATTACCTCCCGATGATACTGAAGTAACATATGAAGTTGAAGTTGTTTCGACATGATTGACAGTTTCGCCATTGACCTTAACTTCTGCATAATAAGTTGCATCAGGTGTTATATATGTATAACGTGGGAAGAATAGACGTCCAGCTGCATGTTCTGTTTTACCATTATAGTTCGTAGCGCTTAAATCCTGCATTCCTTCGCCACCAACTCCACCAACGCCAAGCCAGTTGATAGTAATTGTGCCATCACCATTAAATGATGCACTGACACCAGATAAAACACCTTCCTTGGTTTCGTATACAATTGAACTGACAGGATTCAGTTTATAGTATTTTTCTAAAATAACACCAGTAACCGATTGTCCTATTTGAGGTTCAACATACGGATATAATCCCAAAACATGCTTTATATCTTTAACATCATCTGGTCTTGCGATTGCAGTCGGTTCAAAACCAAAGTGTTCAACTTCTTCAATAATCAGTTTTTTACCAATTCGGCCCTTGAGGTTATAGTTATCATCAGAATACCTGAAATAAGTTCCATTACCCATACGATCAAAACCTAGCCATATGACATTGGTGTACTGATTTGTTGAACATACTAGCCATGAATCTTTAGCAGCTCCTACTGGTATACCATAGCTGACACCTGTATCTGCCCAGTCGGTTGTACCAGTCTTGGCATATACAGGATATCCGGTCTTTAATATCTGCATATAATTGAACCATGAACCGTAAACATTATTATATTCAAGTAGTGAAGTCATGTATGCTGCACCTTCGTCAACAACTCTATTACCTGTGGTATCTGCTTCATATACTGTACCATCTGACATTTCAATTCTAGATATTGTGTGTGGTTTAATATAACGTCCGCCATTAAGTACTATTGCATGCGCACCAGCTAATTGAACTGGAGTAACCTGGAATGTATTGCCGCCAATAGCGTACTGTAAATCAAAACTGTTTTCATCGATATCAAAGCCTATTGAACGCAAATAATCGATGCAGAACTGTTCACCCTTGGCATCAATGACAGCCTGCAGTGTCTGAATTGCTGGAGTATTCAGTGATCTGGCAACAGCTTCATCAATTGTCATATCGCCATCATAGGTGCCACTGGCATTTCTGATAAGATGATCGCTGCCATATAGCCATATAGGTCTATCTGTAACAGTATGACTTGTTGACCATCCTAACTGATCAAAGGCAAGTATATATTCAAAGATTGGTTTTACTGTTGATCCCGGTTGAATCTTTGACATTGTGGCACGATTCCACTGAAGTGATCCTTTCTGATTAGAACCTCCACCTAAAGCCACAATCTCACCGGTCTGGTTATTCATTGAAACTATAGCGCTTTGAATATCATCACGGTTAAATTTTACATCTGGATTATTGTCATTTTGAATATCATAGACAAGTCTTTGCATGTAATCATCCATACATGTATAGATTTTCATTGAATATACAGTTGGATTCTTACCGGTCATCTCTTCCGCTTCATCAATAACCGCATCAATATAGCTCTGATAGTATGGAATGGTATCTGACCATTTATCACCGATACCAGATAACAGATCTTCAAGTTTAATAGCTTTGGCAAGTTCTGCTTCATCTTCGGTAATATATCCATGATATACCATCATATCAAGAACTTCATTACGTCTTTTTGTGCCGTTCTTTAGATATTCGATACTCGAACTGACATAAATATTGTCTTCATTGTATTTAATCATTTCGTTATAAGGGTTGTTGAAGTTTGGAGAATTGATTAAACCAGCCAGAAAGGCACTCTCTGATAAATTCAATTCTGAAGCACTTTTATCAAAATAGTACTGTGCAGCTTTCTCGATTCCTCTAATATTATTACCGAAGTTGATACGATTTAGGTAATCAGCGAATATTTCCTGTTTTGAGATTGTCTGATCAGCTTCAATAGCCAGGAATATTTCCTGCAATTTTCGTGAGATCTTCTTTTCAGCAATCGTTGAGTTCTCACCATCATCAATCTGGAAATAAGTATTCTTGATAAGTTGCATATTAAAAGTACTGCCACCCTGAGCAAAATCACGGGCTTTAATATTTTCGATAATCGCTTTTGAGAATCGAGGGATATCAAAACCAAAATGTTCAAAGAATCGTGAATCTTCAATTGCCAAAAAGGCATCAACGAGACAGTTTGGCATCTCTTCGTAATCAATGTTTTCGCGTTTATACTGACCTAATTCACTGATGACATTGCCATTTGAATCATATATGACACTTGATTCCGGAGCGATTAAATCATTACGGTTTAATGTTGGTTTATCTTCAAGCATTTTGTACGCAACATAACATCCAAAAAGACCTCCGATAAATCCGATAATAATAATCATTGAAATTAATACAGCGAAAATCTTGGTAATCAGATGTGATTTAGGACGTATTGAAGTTTTCTTTGATTTATGTTTTCTGCTGTCTTTTTTGGTTTCATTCTTTTTAGGAGTATTGTCTTTCTCAATATCCTGAACAACATTTTCTTTTACAATGTTTTCTTTATTGATATTCTTTTTAGCCTGACGTTTCTGAACATTTTTATGAATCTTATTTGTTCTTCTAATCTCTTCAATAGAGGGTTCTTCTATAAATCTATTCTTTTTCTTCATAGCTATACATTATATCACTAATAAAGTGTTTTTTTCTTAAAATATTGAATTGCGATACATCCAAGACCTGTGTGTATAGCAACTGGGCTACACAGAGGAATGATATGGATATCTGCATTAGTGAACTGTGTTTCGATATTGGCTTTAAATTTCACTGCTTCATCATAGGCATCGACATGAGCGATATAGATATCGTATCTGTTATTGGCATCTATTTCTTTAAGCATTATTTCATTAGCCTTTGTTAATGCCTTTTTGAAGGTTCTGACCTTACTAGAAACATCAATACGTCCGTTTGTGCGCTTGTTGATTTCTAAGATTGGTTTGATATTGAAAAAGTCGCCAATACCAGCAGCCATTGGGGTCAGTCTGCCACTCTTGCTTAAATGTGCGAGTGAATCTGGAACCAGTATTGTATTGGCGGAGTCAATAATCTCATCAACTGTTTTGAATATTGCCTCATCATCGATGTTGTGTTCTCTACTGTCCTTGATAAATTCAATAAGATAACGTTCAAGTTCAGCTGTGACATAATTATCAATACATTTAATTGGGATTAAATACTGATGGGCAGTCATATTTAATGCATTGATGGTACCACTCAATCCATTGCATATAGGAACAGCGAT
>JAQXNC010000080.1 GCA_029097145.1 Bacillota bacterium | reverse complement strand
AGTCCTTTGACATATTGAGGGCTATTTTAGCTGGATTTTTTTCTTCTAACAGTTTCTTTAAGGCATCCATCTGGTCTTCCTTGCCAAAGTTCCAGCGGCTTTCATAGAATCTTGCGACACTCTCATCAGGCATAGACAGTGAATAACGATGAACACCATCACTTTCTTTTGAGAATACAAACATGGTTATTCTTCTGGCGGTCAGATATTCACTAGGCACCATGGCTTTAAAGGTTGGATCTTCGTGGTATTCCTTAGAAGCGACAATCCACATGTCAGCTTCCGATTCCTTCATGACTTCTGGCAGAATCAGTTCAAGTCTTTCCTTTAAAAACTGATCTTTAATTTCATACTGTTCTTTAAGACTTCTTACTTTCATAGTCCTTCATCCTCCACAAATTGATAGAAAGCTTGCTCTTTTGTATTATCTGTTTTACTGATGGTACCTAGAGTCTGAGAATACATCATGGTTTCTTCTTCACCATCAAGTCCAAACAGTTCGTTGCACAGTTGACCTTCAAAGGCTGCACTGGCACAGGTTCCAAGATGCAATAATGTTGCTGAAAGATACAGATTCTCACCAACATGTCCCATATCAAACAACATTGGTCGATGGGCATTAATGCCATAGCGCCATTCCGAGCGATAGAAGACAGCACTGAAATAGAAGACGACACTGGATTTGACAGCCCATGTCTGACCAGCAATAGTCTTATCAATCATCTTGTCAATGTCTTCAATTTCTCCAAGATATTCAATTCTATGACCCCAAGGCAGATAATGGTATTTACCAGGTTTTAAACCTTCAACATGTTTGATGATCATATAGGTTTCAAATGGGTGTCTTGCACCACCTGATGGAACAGTTCTGATAGTGGCATACTTTTTACCACGGATATCCTTGATTCCCTGAATCGACCATAAAATATATGACAGTTCAAGTAAAGATATGTTTTCTTCAGTATAAACACGTGAACTCTTACGATTGATAAGTAATTCAGTGAAATTGACAGTTGTATCTAAAGAACTGAAATCAGTTGGTAAGGGAATTGATTCATCACACATATCAGCCTTGACTAATGGTGGTTGTGGCAGTTTGAGATCCTGATCGGATTTATAGTCGTCATTGGCATCATCATAGTCAAAGCGTATCATGTCACGTCCCTTTTTGATTTTTGTCTCAATATCGGATTTAGTAAGCATAATTGTCCTTCTTTCTAATATATATAGTATAGCTTATATTATTGAAAAATGAAAAAAATGATATAAAAAAAGTAAAAATGTAAATAAATGAAAAAAAACATTAAAATATGAGTGTAAACTTTACAAGATGATGCGAAAGGGGTATCATTAGGATTATGATTGAGTTGCTAAGGGGGTAGAGTTAAATGCTTGAAACTAAGTTCTATCAGGAAAACCGTAAAAAGTTATCCGAGTATATGGTGGATAATTCTTTCTATTTCGTACACAGTGGCAGTGAACTTGAATCAACATATGATGAATGTTTTCTGTTTGAACCATATAGAAATTTCTTATATCTGACTGGTGTAAGCCGTCCAGATGCTTTATTTGTCATGACTAAAATTGATGGTGTAGTTAAGGAAACGCTGTTTATGCATATTCCAACACCAAGGGAAACTATGTATACAGGTGCAACATTTGATAAAGAAAAACTCATGGCTGAAACTGGTATTGCCAATGTGGTTGATATTAATACCTGGGAAGATTTCTTGTCACGTATGATGATCAGATATGATATTCAGGATGCCTATATGGATATGGCCAGATGGAGATCGAAATATTTCTTAAATAAGGAACAGTTACTGGCTCATGAGCTTAAGGAAAGCTATCCTTATTTAAATATACATAATGCATACCAGAAAGTATGTTCACTTAGAACAGTAAAGTCTGCTCCTGAAATTGAAGCTCACAGAAAAGCAGTTAAGATTACTGAAGAAGGTGTCAAGAATATGCTAAAGCATATGAAACCTGGGATGACGGAATGTCAGATTGAAGCATATTATGACTTCGTCCTTAAAGGTTATAATGTCAAATCACCAGCCTTTACCACAATCGCCGCAACAGGTATAAATGCCTGCACATTACATTATGTCGATAATGATACTGTGACTAAAGATGGTGATATGATTCTCTTTGATCTTGGTGCCAAGTGGGATCAGTATTGTGCTGATGTATCACGTACATATCCAGTCAATGGCAAGTTTAGCCCAAGACAGAAAGAATTATATAATGTCGTTTTAAAAGGTCTTGATGCGGCTATCAGCCTATCAAAGCCGGGACAGAAGAAGGCTGATCTGCAGCTGATTTCAAAGAAGGTTATGGCTGAAGAGCTGATTAAGATTGGCAAGATTTCAAAACCTGAAGAAATTGATAAGTACTACTTCCATGGTTCAGGACATTTTATTGGTTTAGATACTCATGATGTCGGGGACTATGATGAAATATTACTTGAAAAAGATATGATGTTTACACTGGAACCTGGATTATATTTTAAGGATGAAGGTATTGGAATTCGTATTGAAGATACAATTCTGATTACAGAAGATGGCTGTGAAGTGTTCTCTAAAGATATTCCAAAGACAGTAGAAGAAATCGAAAGATTTATGAGTGGAGAATAGATATGGCTAAATATATATTAAAAAGACTGGCTACTGGTATTGTCACCATCTTTGTGATTGCGACAATTACATTTGTATTATGTCATTCAATACCTGGTGGTCCATTTGACCGTGATAAACCACTTAACGAAACAACAATTGCCAATCTGAATGCCAAATATAATCTGGACGCACCGATATATGAACAGTATGCTGATTATATGTTTGATATAGTTAAGTTCGATTTTGGTCCTTCTTATTACTATAAGAATGAGACTGTTAACGACTATATTAACCGTTGTTTCCCAGCTTCAGCACTACTTGGAACCTGTGCTATTATCGTAGCGATTGTCATTGGTATCCCAGCTGGCATTATTAGTGCCTTAAAGCAGAATCATTGGCAGGATAATCTTCTTAAGATTATGACAACAGTTCTTGTATCGCTGCCAAACTTCGTTATTGCGGCATCGTTAATGTATTTTCTGGGTTATAAGCTTGGATGGCTGCCGGTTTCAATGTGGGGTACACCAGAACAGATGGTGATGCCTACTCTGGCCTTAGCTGCCTATCCTTTATCATTTATTACCAAGATGATGAAATCAAGCATGCTTGAAGTGCTAAACAGTGACTACGTCAGAACTGCCAAGGCTAAAGGGTGCAGTGGATTTCTGACAATATATAAACATGCCCTCAGAAATGCGGTCTTACCGATAGTAACTTCTCTGGGTCCACAGTTTGCAGGTATCATTACCGGAAGTCTCGTTGTTGAGAAGATTTTCGTTATTCCAGGACTTGGTCAGGAATTTACCAAGTCAATCTTTAACCGCGACTATCCAATGATTATGGGCTTAACCGTATTCTATTCGATACTGCTCATTGTCTGCGTACTGGCTTGCGATATTATCAATTCGATTATTGATCCTAGAATTAAGATCACTGAGGAGGGTAAATAATGAGTGAATTAAATATGAATAAGCCTTCCTTTAAAAAAGTGGGCAAAAATGAAAAACATGCTGAAAAGATATTGCGTCCTTCAACAACCTTTATGCAGGATGCGTGGTATCGTTTCAAAAAGAATAAACTTGGTCTTCTTGGTGCTATCATTATTATCTTCATGGTTCTGTTTGCGATTTTTGGGCCATATTTATGTAAATATGACTATATAACTCAGAATCTGAAAGAAGCGTATCTTTCACCAAACGCTGAACATATCTTCGGTACAGATAATCTGGGAAGAGATGTTCTGGTGCGTATGTGCTATGGTGCCAGAATCTCATTAGCCTGTGGTTTTGTAGCTAGTGTCATATCTGTTTTAATCGGTGTAACCTATGGAGCTGTTTCAGGTTTTATCGGTGGAACAGTCGATAATATCATGATGCGTATCGTTGATATCATTTCTGCGATCCCATCAATGCTTTATGTAATTCTGCTGATGGTAGTATTAGGCAACAGTCTGACTAATGTATTCCTCGTTATTGGATTAACCGGATGGTTAGGAATGGCGCGTCTTGTCAGAGGTCAGGTCATGAGCCTTAAGGAACGTGAATATGTTCTGGCAGCCAGAGTATCTAATGTGTCTAACTTTAAGATCATATTAAAACATCTTGTACCTAATACTTTTGGAACTATCATTGTCCAGATGACTCTGGCTATTCCAAGTGCAATCTTCCTTGAAGCCTCTTTACAGTTCTTAGGGCTTGGTATTACAGCACCAATGCCATCTTGGGGTGGACTTGCACAAGAAGGTATTCAGGCGATGCGTACATTCCCGCATCTGATGTGGATTCCGGCTATCTTTATTTCAGTTACAATTCTGGCATTTAATTTCTTAGGTGATGCCTTAAGAGATGCGCTTGATCCAAAGCTTGGTTAGGAGGCTAAAATGGGTAAATTATTAGAAGTAAAAAATCTTTCAACGACCTTCACAACCAAATTTGGTCAGGTTAAAGCTGTAAATAATATCTCTTTCAGCCTGGATGAGGGTGAAGTACTGGCAATTGTAGGTGAATCAGGAAGTGGTAAATCAGTTACCAGTATGTCAATCATGCGCCTTCTGGCTCAAAATGGTAGAGTTGCAGGTGGTGAGGTTATCTTTGAAGGTAAGGATCTGCTCAAACTTAAGGAAAAGGAAATGGCTAAACTTCGTGGTAAGGATTTAAGTATGATTTTCCAGGATCCTATGACTTGCCTTAATCCGGTATTTACAATTGGTAATCAGATGGATGAAGTATTAAAGCTTCACGATAAGTCAATGACTAAAAAAGAACGTTATGAACGCTGTCTTGAAATGTTAAATAAGGTCGGACTTTCAAATCCTGAAGAGCGTCTGAAACAGTATCCGCATGAACTGTCTGGTGGTATGCGTCAGAGAATCATGATTGCGATGAGTCTTTTATGTAATCCTAAGCTGCTGATCGCTGATGAACCGACAACAGCTCTTGATGTGACTATTCAGGCACAGATTATCGATTTATTAAGAGAACTGAAGGAAGAATATCATACAGCGATTATTATTATCACTCATGATCTTGGGGTGGTAGCTAATATTGCCGACCGTGTTAATGTCATGTATTGTGGTGAAATAGTTGAAACAGCTGATATTCGTGACCTTTACTATCAGCCAGCTCATCCATATACATGGGGATTATTGAAGGCTTTACCAAGACTTGATATGAAGGAAAATGAACTTCAGCCAATTCCAGGTTCAACACCAGACCTGCTTCTTGAGATGAACCACTGTCCATTCTTTGACCGTTGTGACTATGCAATGGAATGTTGCAGGATGAAACCTGAAGTATTTGAGGTTGGAGATGAACATTATGCCAAGTGCTGGAGATATCATAAGGATTTCAAAGAGGAATAGAATATGGCGAATAAACTAGTTGAAGTTAAGAATCTGAAGAAACATTTTACCATTGTAAAAAATAGCGGTAAATTATTTCATCCTGATAAATCAATATTAAAGGCTGTAGATGATGTTTCCTTTGATATCTATGAAGGTGAAACATTCGGGCTTGTTGGTGAGTCAGGATGTGGTAAGACGACACTTGGTCGTACTATTATGCGTCTATATGATGTGACTGATGGAACAATTCTCTTTAATGGGACTGATATATCAAAGATGTCCCAGAAAGAATTAAGACCCATCAGAAAAGATATTCATATGATTTTCCAGGATCCATATGCATCACTTGATCCGCGTATGACAGTCAGTGAAATCATTATGGAATCAATGCAGAATGATACCGAATTGCCAGCCAGCAAACGCAAGGAAAGAGTTCTTGAACTGCTTGATCTGGTTGGATTAAATAGCGATCATGCCAATCGTTATCCGCATGAGTTCTCAGGGGGTCAAAGACAGCGTGTTGGAATTGCCAGATCATTAGCGGCAAATCCAAAATTCATTGTCTGTGATGAACCTATTTCAGCTCTGGATGTATCAATTCAGGCACAGGTAGTCAATCTTCTTAAGGAACTCCAGCATAAGCTTGGTCTGACATATTTATTTATTGCCCACGATTTATCGATGGTACAGTACATTTCGGATAGAGTTGGAGTAATGTATCTGGGGAAAATGGTTGAATTAGCTGATTCAGACACACTGTATTCTAGACCGATGCACCCATATACACAGGCATTGATGTCAGCGATACCAGTTCCAGATCCAGATCTTGAAAGAAGTAAGCGCCGAATCATTGTCGAAGGAGAAGTACCATCTCCAATCAACCCTCCTCATGGGTGTCCATTCCACACTCGTTGTCCAAAAGCTGGTGAAAAATGTAAGCAGGAGATGCCACCATTTATTGAAATAGCTCCTGGTCACTTTGTAGCCTGCCACTTATATTTTGAATAAAGGAAGGAAAAATTATGAAAAAACTATTAGTAGCTTTAATGGCACTTCTAATGTGCCTGAGCCTTGCTGCCTGTGGTTCTAATGAGAATACAGGTGACACAACTGGTGATACTGCCAAGAAAGTATTACGTTTCAATGTTGGTTATGATCCTGATACATTTGACCCTCAAGCTTCAAATGTGCTTGAAAATGCCATCATCAATAACCAGATCTATGATTATTTATATCGTGAAGATGTAAATGGTAATTTTGAACCATCTTTAGCTGAAAAATATGAGATGTCTGATGATGGTTTAGTATATACATTCCATTTACGTTCAGGTTTAACATTCGCTGATGGATCACCTTTAACTGCCAGTGATGTCAAGTTCTCTTGGATCCGTGCTCTAGATCCAGCTAATGCGTTTGAATATGCATATCAGTTATACTACATTAAGAATGGTGCTGCATTCAACGCTGGTGAATGTACAGCTGATGAAGTAGGTATTGAAGTAGTAGATGATACAACTTTAGTAGTCACTCTTGAAAATCCTACAGCTTACTTCCTGTCATTAACAGGTTTCCATACTTATGGTATCGTGTCTGAAGAATTTGTTAAGGCTCAGGAAACTTATGGTGCTGATGTAGCTTCAACTCTGGCTTCTGGACCATTTAAGGTAACTGAATGGAATAAGGGACAGTATGTTAAGTTCGAAAAGAATGAAAACTACTGGGATGCAGCTAATGTAAATCTTGATGAATTATATATTTATGCTGTATCTGAATCTTCAACTGAAATTACTATGTTTGAAAAAGACGCTCTGGATATGACTTATATGAATATGTCTAGTGCTGATACAATCGCATATTCTCAGCAGAATAAACTAAAATACTGGGAATCATTAAATACCCGTTATGTAATGGCTAACGATGAAAATCCAGTATTAGCTGACGCTAATGTACGTAAGGCTTTAATGTTTGCATTGGATCTTGATACTTTAGCTGAAAATGTTGTCATGAACTGTGTAGCAGCTACTGGTTATATTCCAAATGGTATGGCTAAAGTAACTGACCCAACAAAGAATTTCCGTGATGAAGCATACTTAGCTACATCTGGTGATGTTGAATTAGCTCAGAAGTATCTGGCAGAAGCTGGTTATCCAAATGGTGAAGGATTCCCAACTGATTTTGAATTAATCTACACTACTAACGATGCAAATAAGGCATTAGCTGAAGCTATCGTTGAAATGTGGAGAACTAATCTGGGTATTAATGTAACTGCAGCTAACCTTGATGGTACTGTAAGACGTGACAGAAAGAATACTGGTGATTATGAATTCTCACTTGATGGATGGTCAACAGACTATATTGACCCATATTCATTCTTAGAAATCTTTACAACAGGTAATGCATACAACCAGTCTAAGTATTCAAATCCTGCATATGATGAATTATGTAATACAGCTGCAACATCTCTTGATCAGGAAACAAGAGAAACAGCTATGGAAGCTGCAGAAAAACTGTTAATTCAGGATGAAATGGCATGCTTACCACTGTACAATACAATTAGAGCTTATTTAGCTAAAGATTCAATCACAGGTGTCGTATTATCTAAGATGGGTACTTGTGACTTCAAATGGGCTAATATTGACTAATTATTAAAGTTTTATAATGAGTAATGGTCAAACCATTACTCATTTTTTAAAAAAGAGGGCATAAATAATGAAAGAAAAAAGATTACTTGAAGCATATGGCGATATTGATCTCAAAATGCTTGAAGATATAACACTCTCAAAGGGTATATCTGGACATGAAGCTGGATGTTCAAGAGTTATGAAACACTATATGGAAGATGTGACTGATTCAATTGGATATGATAATCTTGGATCTATCTATGGATTACAGAAGGGTAATGCCAAAGAAGGTGAAAAGGCTCCAAAGGTGGCAATTTATGGTCATATGGATGAAGTTGGTTTTTATGTAAAGGAAATTGAAGATTCAGGATATCTGAAACTGATTAATGCAGGAGGACTCTGGTCTCATACATTACTTGATTCAGAAGTGATTGTAACGACAAGAGAAGGTAAGGAAATATATGGGGTACTGGGCTTTTGTCCAGCCTGGGGTTTAAAACCTGAAATAGCGACTACTGTTAAGGATCTCGATGAAATGTATATTGATATTGGGGTAGCTGATAAGAAGGAAGCTCAGGATCTGGGTATTAGACCCGGTGACATGGTAACCTTCAAGACCGATTTTAAGGTGATGGCTAATCCTAATTATCTGTGTTCAAAGGCTTGGGATGATAGAGTAGGTGTATGTGTTGCGACCGATGTTATAAGACGTTTAAAGGGCGAAGAACACTTTGCAGATGTTTATGCAGTTGGCAGTACACAAGAAGAAGTTGGGGTTCGTGGTGCCAGAACTGTAACGTGGGATGTTGAACCAGATATTGCGATTGCGATTGATTCAACCTATGCCAAAGATGTACCGGGAGCTAAATATGGAACCTGTCTTGGCAGTGGTGTGACACTTAGTGTTATGGATGGTGGTACTATCTCTAACCGTGAGCTTGTCTACTATATGGAAGATTTATGTAAGGAAATGGGTATTGATTTTGTGTATGATTTCTTCCCAAGAGGAGCTACTGATTCAGAATTCATTCACCTGCATAAAAACGGTATCGTTAATATGACTTTATCAATCCCATCACGCTATATTCATGCCCATCGTGCCATAATTCATCGCAAGGATTATGCTGATACAGTTAAACTATTAACTGAGTTCTGTAAACGTGTTGATAATGAAATGGTTGAAAAGTTCAAGGCAAGTAATCGCTAGGAGGTAACTCATGAAAGAACTTACAAAAGAATATTTTGAATCAATGCAGAATGCATATGAAAACGATCGGGTAGCTAAGGCTGTAAGGCGTGCCATGTTTAAGACAGATGTCATGGATCTGGCGAAAGTACAGGAAAAGCTCAATGAAACTCAGCATCAGTTTTCGATTAATATTCCAACTATGAAGGCTACAAGTCAGGGACAGTCTGGAAGATGCTGGATTTTTGCCGGATGTAATTTCTTAAGAGAAGAAGTCAGCAAAAAATGTAATATCGAAGATTTTGAACTGTCTCAGAACTATATTGCCTATTGCGATAAACTGGAAAAGATTAACTATACTATGGAAAGCATCATTAAACTGAAGGATGCATCATGGGATGATCGTACTCTGATGTGGGTTTTACAGGGTGGTATTAATGATGGCGGACAATGGGATATGTTTACTGCCATTATTAAGAAATATGGTGTAATGCCAAAAAGTGCCTTCCCTGAAAGTAAGATGTCAGGTGCGACAAGAAACTGGGCGACTCTTGTTAACAGAAGACTCAGAAAGTTTGCCAGTGAAGTACATGCGTTTAAGGATGATAATGATAAGATCTATGAACTGAAGGATAAATGTATGAGGGAACTATACAGTTTTACAACTTCAGCCTTTGGTCTACCTCCAAAGACATTTGATTTTGAATATGTTGACAAGGATAAGAATTATCATATTGATAATGGGCTTGATCCACACACATTCTATGACAAGTATGTTGGTTTAAATCTTGATGATTATGTAAGTCTTATTAATTCACCAACAGTTGATAAACCATATTATGAAAGATTTACAGTTAATTTTGTCGGTAACGTTGTCGGTAATGATGTAACTTATCTTAATGTAACCATGGATGATATGAAGAAAGCTGTCATTGATACACTTAAGGATGGTCATATTGTCTGGTTTGGTTCAGATTGTGGCAAATGGGGTGACCGTGTATCTGGTATCTGGGATCCAGACAGTTTCGATCTTGAAAGTCTTTTTGGTTTCGATTTTGAGATTGATAAGGAAAATGCCCTGTATTATTCAGAAAGTGCCATGAATCATGCAATGTGCATTACTGGTGTAAATCTTGATGGTGATAAACCGACCAAGTGGAGAATAGAAAACAGCTGGGGAACTGAAAACGCTGATAAGGGTTATTATCTGGCAAGCGACAGATGGTTTGATGAACAGGTATTCCAGGCTGTAATCAATAAGAAATATCTGAGTGAAAAGATTCTTAAATGTCTTGATTCAAAACCTCATGAACTGAATCCTTGGGATCCAATGGGTACATTAGCTGATTAAAACACATCGAAAGATGTGTTTTAATATATAATGGTTAATGGTGATTTTATGATTAGGATGATAGTTACAGACCTTGATGGGACATTATATAGTGATATTGAAAATTTTGATATTAATCGTTTTTACAGGATATATGAAAAACTTAAGAAGCTTAATATCCGTTTTGTGGTAGCCAGTGGGAATCAGTATCATCTGATTAAGGAACTTTTTAAAGATATTATTGATGAGATTAGTGTCATATCAGAGAATGGTTCTCTGATTTTGGAGAATGATCAAGAGATCTATGCCACATCACTTAATAAAGAAGAATTATATCGGTTATGTGATGGCTTAAGTCAGTATAGGGTTCCATATCTCATCTGTGGTAAAAGAAGTGCCTATGTCTTAAAAAGAAATGGAATTGATGAATTTAAAGATCCAAAACATTTCCCAAAGATTGAAATGATTGAAAAGGTTGAGGACATTGATGATCATATTTTAAAGATTTCTTTTAATGATCATTTTTATGAAGGTAATGATATAAAAAAGACTGTAAACAGTATTATTGGTGATGATATGGAGATTATCGCCACGGGATTTACAGCCTACGATATTATCACAAAAGGTATAAATAAGACTTTTGGTGTCAGGATGCTTGCACAAAGATATCATCTTTCAAAAGATGAGATTATGGCTTTTGGTGATAGTGATAATGATATTGGAATGCTTAGATATGTTGGACATCCATATATTATGGCTAATGCCAGAAAAGAATATCGCGATATGTTTGATAAGATAGCACCTGATGCAAAGGATGAGGGTGTGTTGAAAGTTATTGAGGATTTTATTCAACATCAAAGTTAAAATATGTATCTGGGTATGGTTCATCTTTAAGTGTAAAATGCCACCATTCAGTATCTAGTGGTTCAAAGCCGTTTTTCTTCATGAAGTACTGTAAGAGTTTACGGTTATTGTATTGGTCAATGGTTATCTTTCGATATGATGGTGATGATATTTGACCAAAATAATCAAAAGGTGAGCCCATATCAACTTCTTTGCCACTTCTTAAATCAAAGAGAGTTACATCGACACTGCTGCCTCTTGAATGTGATGATTTATCAGCAATATATCCAAGACTAAAGAGATCTCTTTTATCGATATCAGGATAAAATATCTCTTTATTTTTTATATCATTAATGTCCTTTGCCCATCTTATAAAGTGATTAACACTTTTTGAAGGCCTGTATGCGTCATAAATCTTCAATATATATCCTTTACCCATAAGATCATTATTGGCATTATTCAGGGCTTTAATGGCTTCTAAAGTTAAAAGAGCCACTGGTTTCTTGTAACCGTCAATTCTTTCGCCAACAAAGTTATATGCAGAATAATAACGAATATCCAATATGATATTCTGAATGTAATCACTGACATTTAATAGTTCCATAAGAAATTACTCCTTTATCTAGATAATATTATAAATTCTTGTTTAAAAATATGTAAGTTTATTATAGACTATATGTTTGTAATGGGGGTATATATGGGCGTTAGTGGATTATTATTAAAACAGATTGTAATCATGTTTATTCTGATGGGGATTGGTTTTATCTTCTATAAGATTAAATTTTTGAGTGATCAGGGTTCAAAGGATATGGCAAAGATGTTGTTGTATCTGGTTATACCGGTTGTAATTATTAAAAATTTCGTAATTGAAAGAACATCCGAAAATATTGAGATGCTGATACATGCGACAGTTATATCGGTTATCGCAATGGTGATTGCGATGGTAGTATCATATATCTTCTTTGGAAAAAGAGATGGTGTAGCTAACTTCAGCAGCTCATTCTCAAATGCTGGCTTTATTGGCATTCCATTAGTCGAGGCGACACTTGGTTCAAAGGCAGTGTTTTATATCTCGATCATGATCGTATTGGTGAATCTTCTACAGTGGACCTATGGCCTATGGATCATTACTGATGATGCCGGTGTCATCAAACCTAAAAAGGTTCTGACAAATCCTGTCATTATAGCGGTATTTATTGGTCTTATAGTATTTTTATGTGAAATACCAATGCCTGAGATTGCGACAACCGTCTTTGGTACAATTGCTGGTTTAAATACACCTCTGGCTATGATGGTATCAGGTGTATATCTGGCACAGTCTGATCTTGTTAAAATGTTTAAAAAGAAAAATGTTTATCTTGTAAGTCTTGTTAGACTCTTTGTTGCCCCACTTGTAACATTACTGATATTTAAGGTTTTGCCTTTTGGAACAATCGATCTGAAACTGGCAATCCTGATTACAGCTGCCTGTCCGGTTGGTTCAAATGTCGCTGTCTTTGCCAATATGTATGACAAAGATTATGTCAGTGCTGTTGAACAGGTCTGCATGACAACTATCTTCTGTCTTTTGACAATGCCATTTATTATTACACTGGCACTAAATCTTCTGTGAACTACCAACAAAATGTCTAAAGATTTGTTGGCTTCGTATAGATAACAAGGTTATCTACTTTTAAGAAGTTTGATATTCTATCGTTAGATAGAACCTTTCGTACTTAATTTTAAGCAATCCTTATTCTTATAGGCGCAT
>JAQXNC010000079.1 GCA_029097145.1 Bacillota bacterium | reverse complement strand
GATGAGGATGTTGCTCAAGATATGTTGCAGGATACATATGTAGAAATATATAAGAATATTGGACAGCTTAAAGACGATGCAGGCTTTCTTGGATGGGCATCAACTATAGCAAACAGAAAATGCTTTGCATATCTTAAAAAGGATAAGGACGTTCTTGTTGATGAGCAAACAGATGATGAAGGCAATTCAACTGATTATTTTGAAAATATAGCAGATGATGAAGCCTTTATACCTGAAAATATTTTTGACAATATTGAAAAAGTAAATATTATCAGAGGAATAATCGATGAGCTTACAGATGTACAGAGAGCATGCGTAATCGGATTTTACTACAATGAACAAAAGCAGGATGAAATAGCTGAACAATTAGGAATACCTGTAAATACAGTCAAATCACATCTAAATAGAGCAAAATCAAAAATTAAAGAAGCAGTAGGAGACATCGAGAAGAAGCAGGGAATAAAGCTATTATCAGTTATTCCGTTTATGGTTGCATTGTTTGGATTCGAAACAGAAGCTTATGCAGCAGAACTAGTTGTACCAGCAATGAGCGCGTCTGTTGCTGGTGCTGTTGCAACAAAAGGTTCTGTATCAGCTGGAGTGACTGCAGCAAAATCAGCAGGTATGGCAATAAAAACAAAAATTGCAATAGGTGCTGTGGTAGGTGCATTGGGAATAGGCGCTGTAGCTGGTACTATTTTAAGCAAGAGAAAAGAACCAGCAAGTATTGAAAATGAAGAAGCTCAGGATATAGTTCAGGAAGCGGTTCAAGATAATGCAGATGACAATATTGAAGATAAAGTAAAAATTAGTAATTCTATAGATGTTTATATTAGTTGTAAAGACCTTATGGACAAAATAGTAATATTTGGTTCTCCTTTATCTTCATATTCAAGAGATTTGGTTGAATCAGAAGTGTTTAGCCGAGTTGAAAAAGCTGATGCAATGTATGAAAAGGACTTTTACAGCGAAG
Organism: Bacillota bacterium; assembly: GCA_029097145.1. Classification (GTDB taxonomy): domain Bacteria; phylum Bacillota_I; class Bacilli_A; order Erysipelotrichales; family Erysipelotrichaceae; genus JAHHTG01. Next base: position 2,210 of record JAQXNC010000079.1, on the reverse strand, counting down.
AAGGGGAAGAACTAACAAGATGGTTTGATGGACCAGATCAAATTGGCTTATATAAGGCATATCCGGGAAGGATAGATCCTAATAATGAGAACGTATTGGTCGACTATGATTATTATTTTGATGGAACATCTGATTTACTGTTTGATGCAGGTAAACGCTACTTTATTAAGGAAGATTCCTATTCATCATTAAGATTATCAGGTGGTTCAGACAATGGGATTCTGAATTGGATGTATTATGACAATTTAGAGGAGAAAATAGGCCTTTCCATTAATTCAGATAAAGTTGAGAATCCGACAGTCTTAGATTATCAGTTCTATTTGACATCAATTGATGAAGTATTAAATAGTATCTCGCCAGATTTATTTGAATTAACAGCTGATAATGAAGAGGTATTATTTAATAATGGAGTAATAAAGTCATCAGATGGTGACTGGTATCGACTTTATTTTAATGATTCTGCTAACAATGGTTGCATGTTTAATTCAATTCTACTATTTGTTGGAGAAGATAGAAATATTGTATCAGTATGGATTTCAACAGAAGATATAGAAGGAAATGTTAATCCTCAAAATTCCATAAGTGAAAAAGCAAACATTGAATTCAAAGATGATAATAATGGTATGGAGACAACAACAGATGATGCTGAATCAGAGACTGCAAGTAGTAAAGATAGTTATTTGATAACATTGTGGTATCAAGGGGATCAGACAGTAGACGAACTATATTACAAAATGTCAAAAGACTCAGATTGGATATTTGTTGGTAATAATCCTTTGATTGCAGGCGATGGATATGATATATGGGTAGATGCATCGGATATTAATGGATATATGGCGATTAAATCAGTGGTTGATGGCAAAGAATACATTTCAGAAAGCAACGATGTTCGAATAGGTTACATTACGTTTGTTGTACAAGGTGCTGAAGAACCTCATTATGCAGAGGGAGGTACGTTTGATTATGTCAATGCCTACTTTGGACTTGGTGGTGGAATTGGAATGGACTGGTATTAAAACTAAAAAAAAAATTAAAAATTACTGCAACCTTTTTGAAACTTAATAACTCCATATAAATGTAAGACAAATAAACGGGTATTCCGTAGTAAAAATAAGGAGAGAAGATATGAAGAAGAATTTATTAACAGCACTTATGATTTCAGTAATTACAGCCGCAATGTTAACTGGTTGTGGACAGGCTAAAGAAAGCAAGGAATCTACTGTTGAGGCTGTCACAGTAGAGGAAAACTCAGAAGAAGTAGAAGCATCAGAAAGTAATAATGTGTATGCTGAAGCAGTTGATGAGTCATTAAATGAAGAGGCAGAAGCAGAGTCTGTTGAAGAAGAAGCAGAGACTAAGGATATTCCACTTGATGTAGAGGCACTTGTTTTACCTGGAGAGTCAGGGTTTACGGTTGAAGAAAAATATAAGAGCACAGAAGAGTATAATGGAGATATTTATAATCCTTACTATGTCAAGAAAATATTGTTTGATGGAAAAAAACATTATGAGGAACTTTTAGATCAGGATCAGACAATGATGCAAACAGGAGATATATATTTTAATGATATGGAGAACGATATAGGCGGTTATTATAATCCTGAAGAAGGAAAGTGGTATTCGTATGGTAGCACATACTCTTCATATAGTGAGATAGATGAATCTTCTGATTTCAGATTTAATAATCTTAGGGAAAACGAGTGGGAATACGTTGGTGAAGAGGACGGAATGCTTTTATACACAAGTAAGAATGGAAAGTCTGTGAAAGAATACTATAATACTGAGGATTCACAAAACGAGTATTATGATGTAGAGCAGACAATATATATTAACCCTGAAAATATGGAATTAATCAAACTTGTTGAAAGTTCAACACATAAACTTACCTTATCTAGTGATGATGATTATGCATTACAAAAAATAGATGTGGAATTTGTAATATCTGGTATAGGCACTACAACTGTTGAGACACCAGATGGGTTGTAAGAATAATAAGTGATAAAATAAAGCACATATAATAATATAGTGATTAATATAGACTAGCAGGATAGTGTTTCTTGTTAGTCTATTGTTGTTAACGGTCGGTTTTGTCCGCAATCAGTCAGAAATTTTTGTCCGATAGTTGCCGGTTTTAATGCCGGCACTTATAAAGTACCGGCATGTGTTTTATAAGAATTCTCCTTCAAGTACCAGCTGTACAGCATGATCAT
>JAQXNC010000078.1 GCA_029097145.1 Bacillota bacterium | reverse complement strand
ATCAGCACCCATTGATACTGTGAAGTTAATTTTGACATCTTTCTTAACTTTAGCACCCTCTTCAACAGACTGATAGAAAATAACTCCGTCATCATAATCAAAGTTATATTCTTCATCAAAAATAATTCCATTCTTACTGATGCCCTGTTGAGTTACCCATTTAGCGACATCGGTCTGGGTCTTACCTACAAATGATGGCATATCAATCTTCGCTCTTAAAAAGAAGAACCACACGCCTATCAGCAACAATACCAGAATAACTGCAGGAATAATAATTACCAGAGGATTTAAAGGTTTCTTTTCCTTTTGAATCTTTACTCTTTCTTCTTCCTTAAAAGAATCTGGTTTCTTATTCTCTTCAGCAATCTTGCTTAAAAAGTCTTTCTCGCTCATCTTAACCTCCCTATAGCTTTACGAGGACTTCTGTTCCAAATCCCACTTTAGATGATACTTCTATTCTATAATTCAATGTCTGACATATATTTCTGACAATTGATAACCCTAAACCTGAACCACCAACTTCTCTTGACCTTGATTTATCTACACAATATAATGGTTCAAATATTTTTGATATCTTGTCTTCAGGTATCCCAATACCTGTATCTCTGATAACCAGCTCTCTTTCATCGGCATCTATATAGATACTGCCATTATCTTTATTATAAGAGATGGCATTATTGACAAGATTATATACAAGACGTTTATATAAGCCTTCATTAGACATTATCTCAACATCCTTAACATTCATATAAACTTTAATATTCTTTTTATCAGATAGTGATTTCAGTTCTGCTAAGACATCATCAATCATTTTTCTGATATTTACTCTACCAAGTTGAGGTGCCTCGTCTCTTGCATATTCCATAAAGTCATTGACCAGAACGCTCATACGGTCTACATTCTTATTCACAACTTCAAAGGCTTCCTTATAATCTTCAATATCACTCTCTTCATCAAGAATCTGAAGATTAGTCTTTATGACTGCTAATGGTGTCTTTAATTCATGAGCAGCATTGGATGAAAAACGTTTCTGTCTTTCAAATGATCCATGTAACCTTTCAAGCATCACATTGAATGATTTCTTCAGTTTTCCTAAATCATCACTTTCATTCTCAACAATTAGTGGTGTCTTTAAATCATTAGCAGTCACAGCTTCAATATCAGCCGACAGCTCTCTGAATGGTTTAAGTAAAAGAACACTGATTGGATAAGCCACAAGTATTCCAATAACTCCCATCAGGATACTGAAGAGAATCTCTGACACAATAATCTCTGACTGGGTCTTTTCAATCAGATTAATAGCCTGAGTATAGTTATTCAATAATACCTTACTCTTGGTGTCTTCTATCTCCACGCTATCAAAAGGCATGGCACCACTATCTTCAGTATTTATTGTACCTGCTACCTTTTCATTTTCTTCTATCGTCTCTGTTTCACTATTCATGATAGTCTCGACTTTTAAAGCACTATCATTAACACTGGTTTCATAATCCTTAATCGATGACTTGATATCACTCACTGTAAACATAATTGATACCAAAGAGAAAAGACAGATCATTAAACCAATTGTTAAAGAGAACCGGATACGGATACTAAGTCTTCTCATTATCTTTCCTCAAATGATAACCAAGTCCACGCTTATTAGCGATATATTCCTTTTCACCAGCCTCATACAGTTTTCTCTTTAAGGCATGCATATGATATTTGAGTGTATTGGAAAACTCATCAGCTTCATTATTCCAGACATGTTCAAATATCTCTTCACTGGTTACCAGTCTTTCTTTATTTAATATCAGATACTCAAGAATGGCATATTCCTTCCTTGTCAAATTAACTTTCTTATCAGTAATAAATACTTCCTTGGTATTAGTATCAAGTCTGATGTCATCATGCATCAGTACTGAAGGTGACTGTCGATAACTAATACGTAAAAGGGTTCTGACACGAGCTTCAAGTTCCTTAAAATCAAATGGCTTAATCATATAATCGTTAGCCCCAAGATCAAGTCCCAGTACTCTGTCTTCAACATTCGATCTTGCTGATAGAATCATGATTCTGATAAAAAGATTCTTCTTTCTTATTTCTTTTAAGACCTCTATCCCATCAACCTTAGGTAGGTTTAGGTCAAGAAGTATCAGATCATATTCATTGACATCAAACATATCAAGAGCCTCTTCACCATCATAGGCACTGTCAACGGCATATCCAGCCTTACTTAAGCCCTTGGCTATCGCTCTATTTAAATCTCTTTCATCTTCTACTACTAATAATCTCATACCCTAATATTACACTAATTAAAGTTAGATGAAAGTTAGGATTAAAAAATACAGTACACATTAACTGTATACTGTATATATCAAGAATTATTCAGCTGTTTTAAACTTCCTTCTAACCACAAGATAACACAACAGATGTATAGAAAAAGTTAAAGCCCATGAGATTGGATATGAAATATAAAGTGTAAAGAGTGTATGATTAGCTGCAAAGACTGTCAGAATCCAGATAACTCTGAATAGACACGCTCCAGTTAAGGATACTATCATTGGCATTATTGAATATCCCATACCACGAAGACTGCCAACCATGACATCCATCATCCCACATAAGAAATATGGAGCACACACCAGCGACATTCTGGTTAAACCATAACCGATAACCTCAGGATCGCTATCATAAATAGCCAGAAGCTTATCACCCATCGTATAAGCCCCAATACCTGCCACAAGACCGATGATAATAACCGTCAGCTGACATTCAAATAAGATCTTATCAATACGGTCATAACGCTTAGCTCCCATATTCTGTGATGTAAAGCTTAGGGCTGTCTGATAGATTGAATTCATCGCAGTATAGACAAAACCTTCAATATTGGAAGCTGCAGTATTACCAGCCATCACAATCTTACCAAAACTGTTAATTGAAGACTGAATCAGAACATTTGAAATACTGAAGATAATACCCTGTAAACCAGCTGGGAAACCTATTCTGATCATTTCAATAGCCTGATCCTTATGGAAACGCAATTCCTTTAAGTGTAACTGCATATAACCTTCTGATTTAACTAAGGCCATTACTACAAAGAATCCCGAAATATATTGTGAAGCCGCAGTCGCAATCGCTACACCAGCTACGCCCATATGGAATCCAATAACCAGAATCAGATTCAGTATGACATTAATTACACCGGCTACTGTTAAGAAATATAGTGGTCTTTTAGTATCACCAGCCGATCTTAAAATAGCTGAACCAAAGTTATAGGCCATCATTCCTGGCATACCCACAAAATAGATTTTCATATATAGAATTGAAAGATTGATGACATCATCTGGGGTCGCCATCAGTTTAAGCATTGGAGCTGATGCGAAGTATCCAACAAAAATCATCATAACCCCACCAACGGTCGCAATCGCCATCGCTGTATGTAAAGCCTTATGTGCTTCATCATATCTTCTAGCACCAATACATCTTCCCATGACTACACTGGCACCCATTGATAAACCTATAAAAAGATTTACCAGAAGATTAATCAAGGCATTAGTTGAACCTACAGCTGCCAGAGACTCACTGCCCGCAAATTTACCAACCACTACAAGGTCAGCTGCATTAAACAGAAGCTGTAAAATACTTGACAACATCAAAGGTATGGCAAACAGAATAATCTTATTAAAGATTGAACCTTCTGTCATATCGATACTGTTACTTTTCAAGATGACACCCCCTTAATCACATTGTTTAATTTTACACCCATTTAACAAAAACACAACAAAAAAGAAGTTTAGTTTTTCTCTAAACTTCCTCTTAATCATTAAATCCATCAAAGACCGGCTTCCCACAATAATGTTTAACTTCTATTTTCTGATTTAAAGCCAGATACGCATTATGTGCTAAAGAATACTGTTCATATTCACCAGGATAGACATATATCTTAGCTATCCATCCACAATACCTTTGAATGCTTTCATAGATATCTTTAAAACGTAATAATCCACCAGTCAATATAATCGCATCTACCTGACCTTCAAGTGCGATACTCATAGCTCCAATACATTTAGCGGTCTGATATATCATAGCTTCATAGACTCTTTTGGCCTTCTTATCACCCTTTAATACCATATCATGAATGATATCGCTGTTTGATGTCCCAAAATAATTAGAGAATCCACCACTGACACTGATCAGTTTCAGCATTTCATCCTTAGGTTTATCCCATAAATAGTTAATCACATCACTGATAGCCATTGAACCCATCCGGGTTGGTGTTAAAGGTCCATCACCTCCACCACCATCATTACCATCAATCATCCTGCCATATTTATGAGCCATAACCGTAATCCCGCCATCAATATGTGCTACGATCAGTCTTAAATCTTCATATTTATTCCCAGTATCCTCAGCGAATCTTTGAGCTACTGCCTTCTGATTTAAGGCATGGCAGATAGATTTACGATAAATCCCATCAATACCCGTCACTCTTGAGAGTTCCTCATATTCATCAGTAACTGTTGGATTAGACATATAGATATGACCACCAAATCTCTCACTTGTAACCTTAGCCATCTGTACTCCAAGCATTGATGAATGATATAGACCACCTTTAGCAACCTTTGTGTCTTCTATCAGTAAATCATCAACCTCATAGGTCCCACCTTCAACAGAGTAACTGGCACCACCCCTTGAAGCAATCGCATCAAGTTTATCAATATGATGTTTATTTAAAAAGTCATAGACGACTGCCATTCTATAATCCAACTGATCATTAATAGTCTTAAATTCCTTTAAGATACTTGAATCATGAAAGATATCAATTGTCTCAATCTCAGTTTCATCATCAAAAAGTGACAGTTTAGTCGATGTTGAACCAGGATTGATTACCAGTATTTTACTCATCAGCTGCCTCAATCAGTTTCTTACATTTACGTTCAAATTCATGTCTTTCCATCATGATTACTGCTTCACAACCCAAACATTTAATCTTGATATCAGCTCCAGTACGAATAATCTTCCAGTAATGACTCTTCTTACATGGATGATCCTTTTTCATCTGTACGATATCATTTAATTTATAGTTCTCTATCATTATCTTTCCTCATATGCCTTTAAGACATTGTTCATAAGCATGGCAATTGTCATTGGACCGACACCTTTAGGTACAGGTGTAATCATGCTGACTTTATCTATCACATCATCAAAGTCCACATCACCACATAACTTGCCATCAACTCGATTAACCCCAACATCAATCACAAAGGCTCCTTCTTTAACATATTCATGATTAATAAAGCGGGCTTTACCAATCGCTACTACCAGTACATCAGCTCTTGAAGCTATCTCTTTGAGATTCTTCGTTCTTGAATGACATACAGTCACTGTTGCATGTTTATTTAATAACAGTTTAGAAACTGGTAAACCAACAAGACTTGATCTGCCAATCACAACGGCATTCTTACCTTCAAGGTCGACATTCATTTCCTTTAGGATAGCCATAACCCCTAAAGGTGTACATGGTACAAAACCATCTTCCCCTAAAAAAAGTTTTCCAGCATTATAAGATGTCAGTCCATCAACATCCTTCTTGTGATCTATATGTTCAATAACTGCATTCTCATCAATACCTTCAGGTAAAGGTAACTGCACCAGTATACCATCAATAGTTTCATCATCATTCCACTTCTCAATCTCAGCTATCAGTTCATCCTGTGAGACAGTATCTTTGAGTTCCTTAAGCTCAAAAGCCATCCCTGTATCCTCACAAGCCTTTCTTTTACCCTTGACATATGAAACACTGGCTGGATTATCGCCTACCAGTATGACTCCAAGCTTAGGAATACGCTTACCCTCTTCTTTATATTTATTTACTTTTTCTCTAATATCAGCTTTATATCTTAAAGCCAGTTCACTTCCATATATAATCATTACAGTACCTCTGAATCTAATATAATCGTAATCGGGCCATCATTAATCATTTCAATCTGCATCTCAGCCCCAAAGATACCAGTCTTAATTGGTATTCCAGCTTCACTTATTAATTGATTAAAATAATCATAAAGATCACTCGCAACAGGTGGTTTCATCGCCTCTACAAAACTTGGACGATTACCCTTACGGGAGTCTCCATATAATGTAAACTGTGATATTGATAATACTTCACCATTAACAGCAGCCAGGTTCAGATTCATCTTACCTTCTGCATCATCAAAGATTCGCATGCCAATAACCTTCTTAGCCACCTTTTCCACTTCTTTGGCTGTATCGCCATTCTTAATACCTACAAGGCACATGAAACCCTGATTTATTTCACTGTATACCTGATTGTCAATATGACATTTTGCATATTTTACTCTTTGAATAATTACTCTCATGTCAATATTCTATCAGTTTTATAGTAAAATGAATACATGAAACAACCTCTGGCATATCGATTAAAACCCAAATGTTTAAATGATGTCATCGGACAGAAACATCTCGTCGGGGAAAATGGCATTATCCGTAAACTGGCTGATAAACACAGCATCTTTTCAATGATCTTCTATGGACCTCCAGGTATTGGTAAAACTTCCATCGCCATAGCCTATGCCAATGAATTAAAACTTCCATACAGAATGTTTAATGCGGTTAAGGGTAATAAGAAAGATCTTGAAATCCTTTTTGAAGAAGCCAAACTTTCAGGTTCACTTATCGTCATTGTCGATGAAGTTCATCGCCTTAATAAAGATAAACAGGATTTACTGTTACCACATATTGAAGACGGTTCAATCATCATGTTGGGTGCAACAACAGCGAATCCCTATTTCGCTATCAATCCTGCCATCCGCTCCAGAACTCATTTATTTGAACTTAAACCTTTAGGTACTGAAGATATCATCGAAGCTATAAATAAGGCTATTAAGAGTCCTGATGGTTTAAATAATGAATATACTATTGATGATGATGCATCATTAAAGATTGCCAATACTGTCAATGGTGATATTCGTTTCGCCTTAAATATTCTTGAGATTGCCGCAAGAACTTCTGACAATAATCATATCACTCTAGATGATGTCATGAATTATACACATTTCATCAATCAGCGTAGTTTCAAGGATGATGATGAATACTATAACCTTTTAAGCGCCTTCCAGAAGAGTATCCGTGGTTCAGATGTCAATGCCGCACTGTATTATCTAGCAATGCTGGCTAAGACCGATGATCTCGAATCGATATTACGGAGAATGCTGGTAATCGGTTATGAAGAAGTTGGTCTGGCTAATCCAGCTTTAGCCGCAAGAGGTATCAGTGTCGCTGACACTGCAAGACAGCTTGGCTTCCCTGAAGCCTTAGGCCCTATCAGTGTCCATGTGATTGACCTTTGTCTTGCGCCTAAATCAAAAGCTGGTTATGATGCCGGTCATAATGCCTTTGACTTTGTTGATAAACATACCTATGATATGCCTGATTATCTGAACTTCACACCAGTTAATCCAGAAGTTAGATATGATTACAGCCGTTATGACTGCTTCCATAAGATTCAGTATCTGCCAACTCCAATTAAAGATATTGAATTTGTAAATCTTGGCAACTCTCAATATGAGACTATGCTTAAAAAGAATTATGATGAACTTAAAAAGACCAGTCGTACTACTGATCTTAAAAAGCTTTATCAGAATAAGTAAATTACTTAATATGGTCACTTCAACTTATGAAGTGATCTTTTTATATAGACTGAAAATTATAATTTTCTGATTGGGAAAAACATATAATTTTTTCCGGTTTTTGGGTCTGTAAAATCATGAACAGCGCCAGCTAATTTTATATTATTACTGTTAAGGTATTCTATCATAGAAGAAAAGGTATCCATACCTTCACATTCGGCATAAATATATTCATAACCCGGAATAATCCATTTTGTCCAACCTTCTGGTGCCTTTGCATCGTCGTTGCATTCTACTCCTGCAAGATATAATCCCTGACTAAAATTATTCTCCCATGGATTAAATGAATGCGAAAAGTCAGACATTACACCCCATATACCACATAGTGCACCATTTTCATTCCTTTTTGCCAAATGTGCTACTTCGTTGAAATGTGAATTTGCATTATCCCACAACTTCTGGATAAAACCATCTCCATCATCAGTTGAACCTTCTTTTCCAATTACAGCGAATGATAATTTAATACATTTTTCGATTTTCATATACTGTCTCCTTAAATTCCGATTAATTCACTTGTAGTATAACATCCACCTATAACTCTAGATATGGGCAAAACTGTTAAATCCATACTGTATTCTGTTAAGCTGTAATATAATCAGTAAAATATAACAAGTCTCTAGCGCATAACTAGATTAATTTTGAGATTATTGAATTATCGCATCAAAATCATCTTACTTATAAAAACATTTATAAATGCCTAATGATAAAAAGACCTGCAATTTATTTTAAGCAGCCGTCGTATCCGCTACCTGCGTATTTAGTACAGTTTAATTTACTTTTTATTCTTTTCTTCATTTTTGAGAATGACTGCTTCTACTTGGGCTAGAAGTTGTTCTTTGTCAGGCATATAGGTAACGTATTTAGAATCAAATATATTGTT
>JAQXNC010000077.1 GCA_029097145.1 Bacillota bacterium | reverse complement strand
CCCACCCGTAATTATCATTTGGACAACATAAATCGTCTATTGCATCAGCCATCTGTTGTTTTTCATTTTCACGATATGCATCAATTATTACTGTTCCAAACATGTTCTAAACATCTCCTAAGTTACCTTAATAATGTCTTTTTCAATCAAATGATGTTATTATTACATCTACTAAAACCATGTCAGACAAATTGAACTGTTACTTCAGTAACGGTGTTTCATTATACTGTTGTCGATCACTCTTGTTTACATGAATGAATATATTTTTCAGTAAATTTACACTCGTAAAAATAGCCTCGCCTTGATTTAATTTACGAATATGTCTGATTGAATAATCATCTAAATGGTTTTGAATAGCTCTTATTTCATCATTATGCATTAACCTATGAACCAGCAATGAACCCACTTGTCCTAAAAGAACTGGAGATACATCCTGCGGATTTTGTGTTGTTAAAAACAGAAAAATACCTTTCTTACGTCCTTCTCTAGCTACCAACGTTAATCCACCATGGTACTCAGATTCAGAATATTGCGACTTTGTGTATCGATGTACTTCATCTATAAAAAACACAAATGGTTCTATGTTCTTCTGTGCAATTACAAAATTACATACCAAATCTATTATCATTCCACCTATACCATCAGCAGCGCCTAATTCAGAGGTATCAATATATAAACTTGTTTGTGGTGCATGTAAAAACATATCTATCTCATTCAGCAAATCCATCATCGAACCACTACGCATAAAAAAAGTCAAAAAATTTGTATTTCCTAATTGATATGTAACTTTTTCTATCAAATAATTATTAACATTAGCTTTAAACGTATCGTATTCATAATTAGTTCCACGTGCCGGCTCTTTCACTGATTCAGCTGCTATCTGTTGCGGTAATAAAGAAATATCATAATCTGTATCCCCATTTGTTACAGATGCTAGCATTTGTTGTACTGCTGCTATATTTTGTCCAACCTTAGTAAATGGCACAGCTTGACCACATTTCATTTGATATCTTAATGATTGTATGGCCTCTGAGAGAACTGCGCCTTGTGTATTGCTATTAGTCTCAAAAAGCATCGACCACTGTTGCATTGTAACCTTGCCTGGTGATATAGCAGTATCAACTCCCAGCGTTAATTTCTTCACCTCTTGATTTGAAAAAGAGTCTCTATATTCGCCTGTCGGATCAATTATTAATGTCTTCTTTTTCTGACTTACAACCTTATCCAATATCGAAAGTGCTGAAGTAGATTTACCACTATTTGTCGCACCAACAGTAAGTAAATGATGGCTAAACAAAGTGCTTGGCTTCAATTCAACTTCAGCAGACACACCGTTAAGATACGTTGCAAAAGAAGGCAAAGACTCTTCCTTATCGTTTGATATCTCCATTGAATTAAGATAAATTTTTACCACATTATCGTTAGCAAGATAAACCTTATCCGTCACACCCACTGTAGAAAACTCTGGAAGGACAAACCTCTTAGCGTCCTGAGGCATAAGGCCAATTATATCTATACTTATTTCTGGGAATACCATTTCAGTTTTTCCCTTATTTATAGATTCGTGTAAATTATCACTCGACAATACTTTATTCTGATAAACTTCCCCCAAAAAAAGTCCCTGAATAGAATCTATGATTACCATATAATTGATTGTGCTTGGCGTAACTGTCTCAGCCACTAATTTTCTATGTGATAGCAAGGTCAAATTTTCAACCTGAGCAGTGCTATTATCCCTATATACTTGAGAGATTCGGCCTATATAAAAGTAATTTTTATCTATATCACTGTACAAAGAATCAATCGTCATAATATTCCCCCAAGTACTCTGATAAATCATCATTCATTGTTGCCTTCAGAAAGGCAACCTGGTAATTCTGATTCATAAGATTTTTCATTTTGTTCCAATTTTCATTATTCTGATCAACTTCATAATCAGTAATTAATACTCCAAGACTCTTATTATGTAAAACCGCCTGATAAATCATCTGTGAGATATGATTATCTGCAAAACTAAATCCTGCTGTTATGAATAACGTATTTGGTCTCTTAAGTAATTCCTGAAATTTAGTAAATAATTCAAAATAAGGTTCTTGATAGCTTTGCATATATTTATTAGAACTAGGAAAAATCATTATCGGTTTATTAACTTCATTTTTTTCTTTTCTTCTAATTCCTTTGCCGTCTCGTTCCCATGTCAAAGAACCGTGAAGCTTCAACAAATTGATTATATTCTTTTTGTATTCAAGTTCATTTGTTTTTATATTTTCAATGTCTTTAACAAGATTCCACTCAAACATGTCACTATCAAAATATGGACGATGTGAAAATGTAAATCCATCCATCACTGTATATCCCATCTCATCAGCTGCGTCTTCGATGAGCGTGTCATAGTTTGTAGTAACTATCGTAAGCTTACTCGGGCTCTTAACCAAATGTGATACTGTATTTATAAAGGTCGCATGTTTCAAAAGATCCTTATCATATTCATAACTAGTGTTAGCAATAATCAATCTAAATATCTCATTCTCTGATGCCTCATACTTATCAGCATCTGCCTGTGGAACATATTTCTTGAAAGCAATCAAATCCGACAAAAAATCCTCTAGATTAAACTCCCTATTTAATCCTTGGTTATCTTCAAGTTCAACACGCACAGAATACTTACATAAATCTGCTAATTCCTGAAGTGTAAAAAGAGATGCATCCTGCTTTAATGCATTATTTATTTCCTCCGCAAGCATAAATACCGTTTTTCCAAACCTTACGTCAATAGAACCAGCCTCACATCTCACCGATGCTCCAGCACCAATCAGAACTATTATGTTATTATATGCTCGATGAATAAATGAAGAGTTATCTTTTCTTATTGCAGATTTAAACAACACATCTGTAAATGGTTGGTCCTTCTCATCTTTAAGTTCTGTTTCATTTTTAAAGTACTTTTCATCTTCAAAATAATAGTTTGCTTTAGGTGATAAATAATAAGTCGTCATAATTTTAATCTCCCTTTGTTAATATAAAACAAAGCCGAATAATCTAGAAACTAACGAAACAAACGCATTTTGAAGTATCAATTATTCAGAATATACTTCTCAGCTATCCCGTCCAGTTGTTTCCTTATATCCTTAAAATCTTTATCCAAATCGAGTGTCCTTACCGCTATGGTATTACCGCTCATCTTATATTCATAATCCGGATAAACCGCTTCATCTGTCTTGGCATAAAGTAACATACCAGAAACACTTTCATGATTCTGATTCTTAAGCTCCACTTCCTTATTTTTCACATACGTAAAAATCTGATAGAGATTTCCGGAATGAACGGAGTAGCTATCATATTGCTGTTGCAAAGAATGTTCATAGTACTTTGCATCAATTATTAACGTCCTCCCATCGTGAGACAACATAATATCAGTCTGCATTATCGGAAGCATCTCTTTAAAATCATCATCAAGCTGCCATGGTATCTGTGATGCAGCTGCTTTAATCTCAGGATGTTCTTTCCTGTAGTATTCCAATATGAATTTCTCATATAATCTGCACATGCACTGCTCATCAAAGAAATCCATGAGTTTCGTCGATCCATCAGATTGAGTCTGAAGCAAGCCTTTTATTACCAAATAACATACTGAAATCAACATCCTGTATGTCTGGTTACTTTTGTTATACTGCTGATTCCAATTGATAAAACGAATATCCAGCACTTCAACTTCACTCATATAGACTAAAAGTTTCCTAAGTTCTTTTTTTCTTTTAGAGCTTATATCTGATTTCAAAAGCAATAGTACCGTTGTCTTTATAATCCGGTTCATATACGAGTTAATTGAAAACTCATCATAAGTACAGATCATCTGTCTACGCAGCAAAGTCTGACTCTTAATAGAATCCGAAATATCAATCTTCCCTCGAAGTGAAGATAAAGCCTCTGTTTTCGATATGTATTCTTTTTCTAAACCACGTTTAATTTGAGTGCTTAATCCCCTTGATAAAATTGCCGAGCATAAATCTGCAGTGTTTTCAAATTCTTCCGTAGCGATACTTTTATACCCTTGCTCATTTAAAACCTGATAAGCATACGCAAGCATGTAATAAATATTTTGAATCTTTATCACTTGATTGCTCTCCTTAGATTATCGCTCCACTCTGTTACCTTTAATGGTTCATCAAACCAATATTCCTTGAGCATTGGTATTAATTCATAGTCTACAATTGCATGCAGCTTAGCGTCAGTAATATCTTCTTTTTCAAGATTACAGAAATAGCTGTGTCCAATGCAGAAACCATCTCCCAATGATTCATCTGAAGCTATCTTCTTATTTAGTTCCTGTACACAAGCAATGAGCGAATCAAACTTGCTATTATCAAGATCAGTCTTATACGCTCTAA